>CBDUNF010000026.1:0-25741 GCA_965368515.1 uncultured bacterium | reverse complement strand
AGCAAGCGATCGGCTCGGCGACAGGGTCCCCTCCAGGGCCTTGTTGATCACCAGGGCCTGGTCCGAAACTGCCGATCCCGAAGTCCCGGTGAACTGTGTGTTGTGGAGATACACCTGGCTCAGATCCAGTGGCGCCATCGTCCCGTTGGGCACACCGGCGAACAGCACCAGCATCCCGGTCGGGCCGACTAGCCGGGCGGCATCACCCATCACCGCCCCGACTGGCACCGAGACGATGACATCATCTGCACCAACCCCGTCGGTCAGTTCGCTCACAAGGTCCTCGATCGAGCGATCGGCGGTCGCGGCATTGAACACAACGAGTCTTCGACCGAGCTTCTCGGCCAGCGGAACCAGCCGATCGATGACAACGGCCAGCCGGTCATCGTCGAGATCCGAGGCCACGATTGTGTGAGGGCCGGCCGCGAGCTCCAGCGCCCGCTGGATATGCATCTGTCCCATCGGGCCGCCGGCTCCAACAACCACAGCGGTTCCGCCGGGGTGAAGATCGGCGCGGTTGCGAGCTTCGCCATACGAAGCTGCGATGTCTGGACCGCGGCTCCCCAGGTATGCCGTGTAGTGATAGTGAATCCGACCCACGTCAATCGATGGCAAACCGTCGAGTGGCTTCTCGCCGATCAGGTTCATCGTGCCGCGGAAGCCGATCGCCGGTGCCGCGGCCTCGACCTGGGCCGCCGAGCTGGGATCAAGAATGACTATGTCGTCGAAGCCCTTGCCGTCGGTCATCTCTTCGACAAGGGGTGCGTACCCATCCGGGAGCACACCGTCGCGAGTGATGACCTCGACGGTGTCCAACGCGGCAACGAGAGCAACGACACTCGCAGGTGCGTCCGTAAGCACGATCCGCGCCGGTGCATCCAGGCCAGCCGAGAACTCGTAGTTGCGAGAGTCCCCGGGCTGCCCAACGATCCACATCGTCCCGCCTTCGAGCGGTTCCAGTCGACGGCGCTGGGTGTAGGCGGCTTCAACACATGCCCAGGGCTCCGACAATGAGGCAGCGGCGTAGCCGATCTCGTCGGCGACCGGGATCACGTATGCCCCAGCATCGGCATCAAGGACCTCAGGTCCGATGAGGTGATACTGGATCAGCCCGCCCGGGATGGTGTACCCGTACGCGGTACTTACGCCATCGACGTAGATGTCGGGCTGGATGGCGAGGCGCTGCCCCGGCGTGTACTTGTCCCTGATTGCCTCACCAACCTCGATGACCGTGACGGCTGCCTCGTGGCCAAGACGGGTCGGCTCGTTGGCAAGGTCGCGCCCGTACAGCTTGGGGTGATTGCCACCCTGTTTGATGAGTTTTACATCCGAAAAGCAAAGACCGACGCTGTCGATGCGGATGAGCAACTGGTCGGGGCCGGTCGGCGGGATGGCGATAGCCTCCGGCTTGCCATCTCGGCCAATGTTCTCGACACCGGCACCGTACGTATTCCATCCCAGATTGGGCTCCGGGAGTGGTGCTCGGCCAGATCGGTACTCCTCGAGTGCGGGGACAGCTGCAGCGCTCATGACCGGGTCTCCTCCGTGGTTCATCCAAAGCCTTAGGGGGATGATCTGCGCCACAGCGTCTTCGTTCAACTGGCAATATGGCCAAGAGCAGTTATGACAATCTGCACATCGCAGTCACCTTGGCGAGAAGTTATCGGCTAGGAAAGTTCTGTCCCGCAGGCGTCGCAAAAGCGAGCCGACCGCGTATGCACTGCTGAGCCACACCCGGGACACGACTTCTCGCTCTGCCCGGTTGCCGCGACTTCGGCAGACACGATTCCTGTTGGCACCGCGATAATGCTGTAGCCGGTGATCATCAACACCGCGGCCAATACCTGACCAGGAGGAGTCGATGGAGCGATATCGCCAAAGCCGACCGTGCTCATGGTGACGATGGACCAGTAGAGGCCGCGAAACATCGAGTCGAAACCGTGTTCCGGACCTTCGATGAGGTACATGGAAGAGCCGACGATCACATTGATGAGCACCACAACGACGAGGAAGACGACGATCTTGCGTGAACTCGCCCTAATTGCGCGGATCAAGTAGTTCGCCTCGCTGAGCCAGTGAGCCATCTTGAAGACACGGAACACTCGGAGCAGGCGGAGCGAGCGGACTACAAGGAGCGACTGAGCACCCGAGTCCGGAAAGAACAAGCTGAGATATACCGGCAGGATCGCAACCAGATCGACGACACCAAAGAAGCTGCGTGCGTATCGGAGCTTGTTGTCGACCGTCGCCAGTCGTGCGATGTACTCGAGCGTGAACAGAATGGTGACAATCCATTCGAGCCCGAGCAGCAGGGTTCCGTATTCGGCCTCGATTTCCTCGACGGTCTCCAGCATGACCAGCAAGACGCTGAACGCGATGAGAACAAGCAGGGCGATATCGAACGCACGTGATTGGTTTGTGTTGTGGTCGAAGATGATGTGGCGGGTTCGTTCCCGCCATCCGCTTCGTTGCGTATTCACAACCGCAGCGTAGGACAGCGCCCGCCGCGACCCGGGCATTGGAGCACTCCCGCCGCCTCATGCCCCGATGGCAACGATCAGCGTCCCGGCAGCAGCGACAGCGGTGACCATCCCCATCCCGAGACGCTCAATCTTGCTGGTCGACGCCAGGTTTGCGGCGGTATTCAGCAGCAGATAAGCAAACACGACCCAGACCGCCACGGTCACCCAGCCGGCGCCTCGCTCACCATCACCGGCTGTGACCCCGGCGCGGGACAACACAACCCAGCCGGATAGAAGGAGTATCGGAATCGCGAATCCGCTCATCGTGCGATAGCTCGGTGGAAGCCGGCCGGCGTCTGTGTCGACCCTGCCCCCGTACGCATGGTCACCCCATGGCGTTCCCAGGGCCAGGGCAAGCTGGAACAGGACAACCGCACCCAACAGGACGGCGACTACGACCGCACTTGTCTCTACCACAACACCTCCCGAGTCACAGACTCGATCGTAACTGGGCCGACCGTCCCGTGGACTTGGGACTCGCACATCTTGCCAACTACTAAACGATTGTTTAATCTATTGAACATGCGTTCAGATGATCGAACCACGGCTGCCAGGATCAGAGACGCCGCCATCAGCGAGTTTGCCGCCAATGGCGTGGCCGGCACCAGCGTGCGCACCATCGCAACCGCCGCACATGTCTCACCCGGCCTGGTGATCCACCATTTCGGGTCCAAGGAGAACCTTCGCGTTGCGTGCGATGAACACGTCGCCGGACTCCTACGTGAGCTCAAGAGCGAGGCGATGGCGTCCGGTGCCGGAATCGATCCGATGGAAGCACTTCGGCGGCAATCCAGCGGCCCGCCGGCTGCCAAGTATCTAGCCCGCACGCTCGTGGACGGGTCACCGCACGTTGCAGAACTCGTAGACGAGCTCGTTGCGGATGCAGTTGTCTACATGCAGACCGGCGTGGAGACCGGGATGATCACCCCCACCAAGTTCCCTCAGGAACGAGCGGCGATCCTCTCCATCTGGGCCCTCGGCGCCTTCGTGCTGCACGAGCACCTGGAGCGATTGATCGGAGTCGACATAACCGCCGATCTGTCGGCCGACCCGAAGGCGGCGGCCGCCTACATCGGGCCGGCGTTGGAGATTGCAGCTGGATACATCACCCAGACCACAAAGGAACTCATGACGAACGCGTTCGTTGGCGCTTCGCCAGAAGAAGAACAGCAGGAGAAGGAACAAGCATGACCGACCACGTAGCAATCCACACCGAGGGTTTGACCAAGCACTACGGAGACTTCCCCGCATTGGTCGATCTCAACCTGGACGTTCGGGTCGGCGAGATCTTCGGCTTCCTCGGTCCCAATGGTGCCGGCAAGACGACAATGATCCGCACGATCCTCGACGAGATCCGCCCCACCGCAGGTACCGCGACCATCGCCGGGCTCGATAGCCATGCAGAAGCCGTCGAGATCCGTAACCACATCGGATATGTCCCCGGCGACCTCGCGATGTACCCCAACCTGACGGGTCGGGACACAATTACATACTTCGCCAACCTGCGCGGCGGCGTCGACTGGGACTTCGTCGAGGCACTCGCCGAACGTCTCGACGCCGACCTCGGCAAGAAGGTCGGCGACTTGTCCTCCGGCAATCGGCAGAAGATTGGCCTGATCCAGGCCTTCATGAGCAAGCCAGATGTCTTGATCATGGATGAGCCCAGCTCGGGCCTCGATCCGCTCGTGCAGCGCGAGTTCCAGACGATGATGCGTGAGGTCGTCTCTGATGGCAGGACGGTGTTTCTATCCAGCCACACGCTGTCCGAGGTACAGCGGGTTGCCGACCGGGTCGGCATCATTCGGCACGGGAAGCTGATCACGGTTGAGGGCGTTGCCGATCTCCGCTCCAAAGCCATCCGCACCGTCAACCTGTACTTCGATGAGGCGGTTGATGGTGCAGTCTTCGAGCCACTGCCGGGAGTACGCGGCGTCAAGGTCGAGAATCACCACGTAACGCTGTCGTTTGACGGCCAGATGGAAACGCTGCTCAAGGTAGCGGTCGAGCGGTACAGCCTGCTGGACATCTCCACGCACGAGGCTGACCTCGAAGAGATCTTCCTCACCTATTACGAGGAGGTGCCGGCCTAATGCTCGCCACCGTCTTTACCAAGAGCGTCCGCGATCGATGGCGCGGCATGGCAATTGCGGTCGCCGCTCTCGCCGTAATGCTGCTGCTGGCGATGGCGGTTTACGCCAGCTTCGACTTCAGCATCTACGACGACCTACCCGAGGCGTTCCGGTCGCTCATGAGCATCCCGGAAAACGCCGAGGCCGGCAGTCTCTCCATCGGGGTGCTGTACGGAATGTACGGAGCGTTCACCCTGGCCGGTCTTGCGATATCAATGGGATCGTCGTCTATCGCCGGTGAGGAGAGGGCCGGAACCATCGGCCTGCTCCTCGGGAACCCGAAAAGCCGCACCCATGTTCTGCTGTCAAAGGCCGCCAACCTGGTCACGCTTGTCGCCGTCGGGACTCTTGTGTTGTGGATTGCCGCATACGCCGTTGCCGGGGTACTGAACGTCAACCTCGGCGATATGCATGTTGGGGCCTATGCGTTTCATCTGTTTGCCAACGCACTGTTATACGGGATGCTTGCGCTCGCGCTGGGGGCATGGACCGGCAGCCGCGGCCTGGCTTCGGGCGTACCCGTCGCGCTCATGCTCGTTGGCTTCATCGCAGTCGGCGTCTTCCCGCTGATCGAGGGTTGGGAGAATGTCGCCAAGATCTTCCCGTGGTACTACTTCGACGGTGCCGACCCAATGCGAAACGGAATCAGTGTCGGTCATATGACGGTTGTGCTCGGCAGCTCAGTCCTTCTCGGTGGCCTGGCCTACGTTGGCGTCAATCGCCGCGACCTCAAGGGGCAGACGAGCGGCACCACGTTGCTCGATCGGTTGCGAGCCAATCCGAGAACTCAGAAGATCGTCGACAAACTCGCCGGCTCGGCACGGGTCTCCCGGATATGGATCAAGACGGCGTCCGAGCACCAAGGCCTGTTGATCGTGACCGCCTACGTGATGTTCCTCATCATGGGTGTGCTCATGGGGCCGCTCTACGCATTGATGGACACCACGCTGCTCCAATACGCAGACGAGCTACCCGAGGAGATGTGGGCGTTCGTAGGTTCTTCAGGTTCCGGGATGAGCACCCCGGAAGGCTTCTACGAAGTCGAGACATTCGGCTTGATGGTGCCGATTGCGATCATGGTCGTGACGATCGTTGTTGGGTCGCGCGGTCTGGCGGGTGAGGAAGCAAACCGCACTATGGGCTTGCTTCTCTCCAATCCGATCAAGCGTCGCACCGTAGTCCTCGAGAAGACCTACGCCATGGTCTCTCTGGCGATTGCCGTCGGGTTTGCGATATGGGCCGGGGTGTATCTCGGCTCGGTGTTGGGTGGGCTCGGAATCAGCCCGCTCAAGATTGCAGCGGCGACCACGCTCGGCACACTCGTTGGGCTCGTTTTCGGTGCGCTCGCCCTTGCATTGAGTGCGGCTACCGGCCGGGTGCGCGTCGCCACGTTCGGAACGATCGGCATTGCTTTGGTTGCGTATCTGATCAACGCGATCGCCATCCTCAACGACACGATCGACTCGCTGGCTGCGCTGACACCATTCGACTACTACCTATCCAACCAGCCGCTCAGCAACGGTATGGACTGGGGCAATGGCCTGGTCCTATTGGTTGCGTTTGTCGTTCTGATCGCGGCCGCGGTCTTCCTGTTCGATCGACGTGATCTCCGACAAAGCAACTAGCCACCCTTCTTGCCACTCTCTGCTATCTAACATAATCTATCGTTAGATAGCGGAGGGCACGGAGCTGAGGATGTTTCGAGGAATCGACCCGGAGGGCTTGGTGGCTCTGGCCGAAACGGCCGAGCAGCGGACCTATTCGGTGAACCTTCGTGCGACCGTCGCTATCGAGCTACTGAGTCGCTACGGAAGACACGCTGACGGCAACAGCCTTGGGGCGGCGATTGGACGAGTCAAACACTGGGGGACCGAAAGCCGCTCGACCTTGCGGTGGCGGGCCAACGCTATCCGCACCGGACAGCAGGCCGGCCTTGATGTCCTATCGATGTTGCGGGCCCAATTCGCCGCAGAGGCTCTGTTCTCGCTCGGGGACGTCGATACGGCTTACCAAGGCTGGCTTGGTCAGGTCCAAGCCGGCCGGGTCCGAGTCGATGCTGCAGTTGCCGACGTGACCGCCTGGCTCAACCAGGGCTTCACGGACTGGGATGTTTCCAACCGGGACCTGCACAATATCCAGACAACCCTCGCCGGCCTTGTCGGCAATGAGCTCGATCGCGTCATCGCACGACTGTCCCCCGCTCAGCTCGAGCGATGGATAGCCGAAATGGGTCACCGCATCAATGGCTTCTCTCGGGACGAGAAACGGAATGCCTTTGCACTGTTGGCGGCCAGATCCTCCGGCGAGACGCTCGGCCGGGTCCACAACGCCATCGTGGCCGTCAGCGGGCAGGAGGCAGCCGCCGACTTTGGCGCCGCCATCCAAACTCATGCGGCGGACTCAGCAATCGTCGAGTTCATCGAATACACCGTTGCCCGCAACCTGGCCGGACACCGATTCTCGGCAATCGCTCCAGCGCTTGCCCTCGCCGGCCTGGACAGCGATGACGCGATCGACACAGCCAGCCGCATCGTCGTCGGAGCCGAGGACGCACTTGCCGCCCTCATCGTCGACTCTCAGCTCAAAACTGACGCGGCCGAAAACGCAGCTGCCGGGTCGGCGATCTCAACGCTGACTCGCACGACCGACGTCGAAACTCGATCGGCGCTATTCGCTGCCATGACGACTATCTGCGCCAATGGTGAGCTCATTGCGGATTTTGTCACCCGTCGCCGCTCTCTCGAATTCGGCGTCAGAGATGCGACAGCAGCTGCGGAAGCGAGAACGCATGCTGCAATCGTGAGTGAATGTCTCGACGCGGCAACCGATCTCATCATCGCCGACCCAAACGCCGTGATTCAGGAGCTGGCAACTGACCTTGATCGAGACGGTTCGCTCACCACGACCTACTGGGGCCTGCTGACCGCCGCCGGGCAGGGCGGGACTATCGCAAGCATCTTGAGTCAGCTGCGGGGTGGAGCCACGGTGCAAACTGACGAGTTCGGCCGGCGCGGACCCGACCCCGCGTACACGTACCCCCATGCTCGCAACCTGGCATTCACCGCCGCAACACTCAACCGAGCATTCACCGTGTACGCCGAGGAAGCCAAGGGAGATATAGACGCGATCACCCGACTCGCTGGCGTGATCGTCGCCACCGCCGGGATACTGAGCGGAGTCGGCGACATAGGAGCCGGGCTCATCGGCATCTCGGCTGACTGGGAGCTTTCTGGCGTGGCCGCGACCACGAAACAAGGGGTCGATGAGGAACTGGTAATACTCATAGATGTCGTGACCGAGCGACTGCGGCCGCTGGATTCTGCCCCGCCACTGCCCGATGGAGCCGCAGACGCGTGGACAGACGTCTACCTGCGACTGATGCCGTTTGCGTGACCTACGCTTCCGGTTTTATCCACCAGCTGCCACCGCCCACACAGGAGAGGCATACTTCGTCAACTACGTCGTCTTGGTAGCTGCCGACGAGGGCGCCTTCGTCAAAATGCCCTTCATAGAACCGATCAACCCCGCATGCCTCATCGCATTCGCTGAGGATTGCCAAGAACGCGTGGAACGAGATGTTCTCGCCATCGACGTCACATGCCCCATTACCGAGGACACGTCCAGGCGGCGTCTCCCCGTCAACCGACAGCGAATAGACAATGGCGTCGTCGCTGTCATGGCGGAACTGAAAGTGAACCGCAACAGGCTCACCCTCGTCCGGGCAGACCTCCCCGGCCCACTCTCCGACGAGGATATTGGAGATATCGAACTCAGCCGGTTCAGCCGGCAGCGTCGCCAGCGCGGCCAGTGGAGCACCGACAGTCCTTTGCTCCGAGCTGCGGCCACCGAGGAACCACAGCGGTGTCGCGATGAGCACCAGACTCAACCCGGCACCAACTAGAACACCAGTCATTGCAGTCTTCGAACGCGGGGAGAGCACGGTGCGGCGCCACCCGCGGGCGTTTCCGAGCTTCATATGGTGCCTATCAGATCGCTTCACTTCCACCTTCTGCTCGATCGGATCCGATAGCAAGGCCCAACGATGTCCCGGAGGTCCCTTTTCTCGAATTCGAGATATGGCGATCGACCTTGCGGCGAAGGCACAACGGTCCCTCGTAAAACGTTACGAAATGTATAGGCTGGTGCGAGATGGATACCCAGTGCTCTCTTTCCTGGGATTCAATCTGGGTCTGGATGTGATCTCGAAAAAAGATCACTGAATGGGCCGCAGGCATCTGCCGACAGAGAAGAGAGATGCGTTTTCGAAACCCGTACCACGGAGGCGTAGGGCGTGACTAATTCTGTATCGGCGTTCATGGACCAGGTGACTCAGCGCAGCCCTGGTGAAGCCGAATTCCACCAAGCGGTGCAAGAGGTTGTTGAGTCGATCTACCCGGTCCTCGATGCATACCCTGAGATCCGCAAAGCCAAGGTTCTTGAACGGATGGTCGAACCCGAACGGGTGATCATGTTCCGGGTGCCGTGGGTTGACGATTCGGGAGAGGTTCAAGTGAACCGTGGCTTCCGGGTCGAGATGAACAGTGCAATCGGCCCCTACAAGGGCGGTCTGCGCTTCCATCCCAGCGTCAACCTGGGCATTCTCAAGTTCCTCGGCTTCGAGCAAGTCTTCAAGAACGCTCTGACCACCCTCCCTATGGGCGGCGGCAAGGGCGGCTCTGACTTCGACCCGAAAGGCAAGAGCGACGTCGAAGTAATGCGCTTTTGCCAGGCGTTCATGGGCGAGCTCTGGCGCCACATCGGTGACCGCACCGACGTTCCGGCAGGCGACATAGGGGTCGGTGGCCGTGAAATCGGCTTCTTGTTCGGTCAGTACAAGAAATTGGCGAACAAGTTCGCCGGCGTCCTCACCGGCAAGGGACCGACGTGGGGCGGCAGCTTGATCCGCCCCGAAGCAACCGGCTACGGCGCGGTCTACTTCGCCGAAGAGATGTTGAAAGTCAAAGACGACAGCCTCTACCAAAAGACGTGTCTCGTTTCCGGGGCGGGCAATGTTGCCCAGTTCGCAATTGAGAACATCAACCGCATCGGTGGCAAGGCCGTCACGCTTTCCGATTCCGGTGGCTTCATCTACGACAAGGATGGCATCGACGACGAAAAGCTGGCCTGGGTTATGGACCTCAAGAACGTCCGCCGCGGCCGGATCTCCGAGTACGCATCGCACTTCGGTGTCGACTACTACGAAGGGCAACGCCCCTGGGCAGTTGAAGGCGCCCACTGTGCCTTCCCATGCGCAACCCAGAATGAGATCGAACTCGAAGACGCCAAGAACCTCGTTTCCAATGACGTGTTCCTCATTGCCGAGGGAGCCAACATGCCGACGGTGCCCGACGGGGTGCGTCTGTTCCAGGATGAAGGAACGCTGTTTGCCCCCGGCAAGGCTGCCAATGCGGGTGGCGTCGCCACCAGCGGGCTCGAGATGGCCCAGAACGCTGGACATACATCCTGGGACCGCAACACGGTCGACAAGAAACTTCGCAACATCATGGTGGACATCCACAAGAACTGTTATCAGGCGGCTGAAGCCCACGGTACGCCCGGCAACTACGTCAACGGAGCGAACATCGCCGGCTTCCTCAAAGTCGCCGATGCCATGCTCGCTCAAGGCGTCGTTTAGCCCGGACGGATTTGGCGGCTTCGGAGTCCGCGATAATGCGGACACGGTGGAGGCATGAATGACTAGAAAGTCAGTTGGATACTTCGAAGGCACAACCTCGACTCTATTGACCAGCCTGATCTGCGCCGGGTACGACACGCTGCCTGTGTCCAACGGTGTCGATCATCACGGCAAGAACGTGCGGCGGATCAACCAGCAGGAGAAATACGACATCCTGATTGGCTATCCACACAAGCTGTACGCACCGGTGGAGTACGACCTGCCGTACCAAGAGGTGTTCCACATCTGCAAGACATATGGGATCCCCGTACTGCTGGAAGTGCCGGAGCATCTCAAGGACGCCGCAAAGCGGTTGATGCCGGATGCACCGGATGTCGTTGAGTTCCTCGACCCGTCCGAGATCCTGGAACGCGCCCTCGAGTTGCTGAAGTAGCGGTGCGACTAATGACTCGCAAGACGGTGCGATATGACTCGTAAATCGGTCGGTTACTTCGAGGGAACTGATTCTCGTCTGCTCACCGCGCTCGTGCTGTCGGGCTACGACACGATCCCGGTGTCCAACGGGTCGGACCACCACGGGCAAAACATCGCCCGGATCAACAATCAGAGCAAGTACGACATTGTTATCGGTTATCCGCACAAGATCACTGCGCAACCCGAAGACGACGTGCAGGCGCAAGACGTCTTCCACATACTCAAGACTTACGACATCCCGTTATTGCTCGAGGTGCCGGAGCATCTACAGGACACCATTCGGCACATCCTCCCGGATGCGCCGTCCATGGTCGAATTCCTCGATCCGGCGGATACCCTCAACCGCGCAATCGAATTACTCGGCTAGATCAGCGGCTCTGCTCGCGACCACGGCCTCGTAATCTGCCTGGGTATTGACGTCGATCGGCGCCGGTATTGCAAAGTCCACAAACTCGACCGTCCCCTTCGACGCTTGTTCGAGCAGCCGCCAGACGGCCTTGGAACCAGTTGCGCCAACCGCCTGGCTCATTGCGGCCGCTGACAACAAGAGGGGGTGCCGGCGCCCGTCGGCATACCGAGCAACGGCGGCCCAAGGTTGGGTGGCATTCCACGCCGAGACCATGCGGTCGATGATCTCGGTGGACACACCGGGCATGTCCGCCAGCAAGATCAGGTAGGCATCGCACTGGGGCATCACCTCGTAGGCAGCCAGGAACGAGGTCATGTTGCCCTGGCGGTAGTTCGGATTGGCCACGGTCGTTGCCCCGGTCTCGCCAACCGCCGCAGCGATCTCCGCACCGTGATGTCCCGTGACGACAACGACTAGGTCCAGGCGCGAGGCGACCGCCGCCGCCGTGGTTACGGCGACCAACGGCTTGCCGTCCAACGGCAGGAGCTGCTTTGGCGTCGACCCGCGCATCCGCTGCGAGAGGCCGGCGGCCATGACAATGCCACCAATCATCCCCAGAAGATAGCCCTACGAGGACGCTGCGTACATCGCATCGATTTCGGCTGCAAAGCTCTGTTCAACGATGCGCCGTCGGATCTTC
This sequence comes from uncultured bacterium, assembly GCA_965368515.1. GTDB lineage: Bacteria > Actinomycetota > Acidimicrobiia > Spongiisociales > UBA5794 > JAAETI01. The sequence goes on along the minus strand of CBDUNF010000026.1, from coordinate 13,932 downwards.
TGGGTTGGGGTGATTTCCTTGCTCTCTTGCGAGAACTCCCGCTCGAGCAGGGTGAAAGCCTTCACCGATTCGTAGCCGGCAAGTTCGTCCGACTGACGGTCGATCCGCTGCCGATAGAGGGCCAGCACATCGGGGTGGTTGACCAACTCGGCACGAGACGCGTACTCGAGACCATTCTCCCTCGCCCACTTCTCGAGGACGTCGAAGGCGGGGACAATCAGCGCGCTGATGAACTTCCGCCGATCGCCGATAGCCGCGATCTGTTCGATGAAATGGTCCCTGCCCACCGCAGTCTCAATCCGCTGCGGGGCGATGTTTTTGCCCCCCGAAGTGATGATGATGTCCTTGATGCGGTCCGTGATGACGAGGAAACCGTCTTCATCGATCCGTCCGATGTCTCCGGTATGAAGCCAACCGTCGCACAGCACCTCAGCGGTTGCCTCCGGATTGTCGTAGTACCCCTGCATCACGTTGTCCCCACGAACGAGAATCTCACCATCGTCCCCGATCCGGATATCGCAACCCGGTACAGGGTGCCCAACAGTTCCAAACCGATACTTCCCCGGGCTATTGCAGGTGACCATGGGTGACGTCTCGGTGAGTCCATATCCCTGGCATACCAGCAGACCGGCCGCCAGGAAGAACTCCTCGATCGTCGCCGAAAGCGGAGCGCCACCAGCTGAGAAGAAGTTCTTGGGTCCGCCGACGACATCTCTGATCTTGCCGAGAACGAGCCGATCTGCGATTGCGTGACGGATCCGCAGCCACACGCTCGCTCCCGCGGCGCTATCTGCCGCAGCGGCATACCGGCTGCCGACATCGATGGCCCAAGTGAACAGCCGTCGGCGCATTGCCGACGCCGACTCGACGTTGCTCATCACCCCGGCGTATACCTTCTCATAGAGACGGGGAACGCTGACCATCGCCGTCGGCTTCACATCAGGCAGATAGTCGACTACTGCCTTGGGGTTGGACAAGTAGTAGTTCTGCGCACCTTGGCTGAAAATGAAGTAGGACCACGCCCGCTCATACACATGGCTGAGCGGCAAGAAGCACAGCGACCGGTCGTCGGGGCCTACATTGAAGAAGGTATCAATCGCATCGATCTGATGGGCGAAGTTGGAGTGGTTGAGCATCACACCCTTTGGCTCGCCGGTGGTCCCCGAGGTGTAGATGATGCTGGCGAGGTGGTCGGTGTCGTAACGCTGGCGTCTTGCCTCGATCTCTCCCAACCGACCGTTGGTCTTACCCGCCGAACGCAAGTCGGCGAACGTCGTCGCACCTTTCTCGCCGGTTCCGGCGAGCACGATCACATGCTCGAGCGCGGGACAGCGCTCCGCGATCGTGTCCACGAGCGATCGTTGCTCGTCGTCGCCAGCGAATACAACCTTTGCTCCCGACTGATTGAGGATGTAGGCCACCTGATCTGCGGTGTTGGTCGCATATATCGGGACTGTCACCGCGCCAATCGTGAGGGTCGCCAGATCTGCAATGGCCCACTCCGGCCGATTCTGCGAGAAGAGCGCAACGCGATCGCCCTCGGCGACTCCGAGTCCGATCAACCCCGCGGCAACGCGGTTGATCTGATCAAGCATCTGGGCATACGTCAGGTGGTGCCAGCTGGAACCAATCCTCCAGAACACTGCCGGATGGTCGCCGTCTCGGTCGACGGCGGCACGGAAAATCTCAGCAAGATGCCTCTTTGTCATGTCCATCTTTCGGGGTTGAAGCGCATTCGACGAGGTCGAAACCGCCGGACGCGGGGTCGCGGCCGAGCGTAGCGAGATCAAGTTCTTGCGCCACTTTGCGGAAGAGGGATCGTATGCGCTGGTCCACTAGTCTGAGACATCACGTCGACCCGCGGAGATCACTATGAAGACCATTGCTGCATACCACCGTCCGGCCAACGTGGATCAGGCCGTTTCGCTGCTCTCCCGGGCCGAAGTGACTTCGACTGTTGTCGCCGGAGGGACAGCCCTCAACACGATCAATCTCCCCCCGCAGACCGAGGTAGTCGACATCCAGGATGCAGTGGGTACCGAGATCGAACGACGTGGGGATCGGGTCGTATACGGAGCCATGGCTCGCCTCACCGATGTCATCGAGCATGACGCGACTCCTCCGCTGCTCAGCGAGCTGGGCCGACGCGAAGGCCCAAACACCTTGCGCAACGCATCCACGATCGGGGGCACGGTTGCCGAAGGGAACTCCGAGAGCGAGCTAGTGGCCGGCCTTTTAGTACACGACGCTGCGGTGACTCTCAGCGGAAGCGACACTGAGCTTCCGATCGCGTCGCTGATGGCCGACTGGTCACTACTGGACCGTGCAATCATCACCTCGGTCTCTGTTCAGATCGGTGGCGAGACGGCCTCCGATCGCACGGGTCGTACCCCGGCAGACACCTCGATCGTTGCTGCTGCAGCCCGCGTCGTCGCAGACGGCATTCGGGTTGCAGTCACCGGTGTTGCCGCCACCCCGGTGCTCGTTGACCCCAACGATCTCTCCTCGCTCAATCCCCCGGCCGATTTCCGCGGCTCGACCGAGTATCGGCTCGAGCTAGCCGAGGTACTCGTCAAGCGGGTAGTCGCACGACTCGGAGGTGCATCGTGAACATCAACCTCACTCTGAATGGTGAAGAGCGCACATTCGAATGCTTGCCACACGAGTCGCTGCGCGCCGTCCTGCGCCGGGAGGGGTTCTTCAGCGTTCGCTTCGGGGCCGAGACGGGTGAAACCGGTGCCGATGCCGTTCTTCTCGACGGTCGACTCGTTTCGTCAGAGGTCCTGCTTGCCTGCCAGGCTGCCGGCCATGCCATCGAAACCATCGAAGGGCTGAACCCGCCCCGCGGCTTGCACCCCATCCAGGAAGCCTTCGTCGAGACGGGCGCAATCCAGTCCGGCTACTCAACTCCCGCAGCGATTCTTGCGGCGAAGGCTCTCATCGATGAGAACCCGAACCCGACTGAGGCCGAGGTGAGAGACGCACTCTCCGGCATCCTTGACCGGGAAACGGGATACCTGAGGCCGGTGTACGCCGTGCTCCGTGCCGCCGCGGTCCTTCGTGGAGAGAAGCAGGCACCGGTCGAGCCCGCTTTCGTCGAGCCGCTCGTGGCTCTCGGGGGCACACCCGATATGGGCGCCGTCAACCCGGCGCTGGAACTAGACCCGGTCGCACCACGTGTTGTCCCGAGCCCCGAGGTCCCCGAGACCAACGTGGTTGGGAAACCGGAGCGCAAAGTCGACGCCATCAAGCTGGCAAAGGGCAACCCCTCTTTCGTTGACGATATCGAAATGCGCGGCATGTTGTATGCCAAGATGCTCTACAGCCCCCATGCGCACGCTCTGATCACGCGTATCGATGACTCCAAGGCCCGAGCATTGCCTGGAGTCCGTGCCGTTCTCCACCACGAGAACGTCGCTCGAGTCCGATATGCCTCCGGTGGGCAGAGCTACCCCAACCCGCTCCCCTACGACCAGGTGAGCTTCGACAACAAGGTCCGCCATGTTGGCGACCGCGTTGCAGTCGTCGCGGCCGACAGTATCGAGATCGCTGAAGAAGCGGTGCAACTGATCGAAGTCGAATACGAGGTACTCCCCGCCGGATTCGACGAGAACGAGTCAATCTCGGGCAGCGCCCCGGTTATCCACGATGAGCCCGACATGGAGGGTGCGCATGACGCGGCCCGCAACATCGTCCAGCACATCGATGCCGAGGTGGGCAATTTCGAGACAGGGCTCGCCGCGGCAGACAAGGTATACGAGCGGACCTTCCGGGTCCATCAGGTGCAGCAAGCCCCCATCGAGCCGCACATCGCAATCGCCTGGCTCGACAGTGATGAGCGTCTCGTTATCAGGACCTCGACCCAGGTGCCCTTCCACGTGCGTCGTATGGTTGCTCCCCTCCTCGGTCTGCCGGTGCGCGATATCCGCATCATCAAGCCACGCATCGGTGGCGGTTTTGGCGTCAAGCAAGAGATGCTCATCGAGGACATCGTCGGGCACCTCGCTCTGGTCACCGGCAAGCCGGTGCGTCTCGAACTCAACCGGGAAGAGGAGTTCGTCTCCAGTCGTACCCGCCACCCACAGACCATCACCTTCACTTCCGGCGTCAACAACGATGGCACGCTGGTCGCCCAGAGGATGCGGACCGTCGGCAACACCGGACCATACGGAACCCACGCCCTAACTGTGCAGATGGTCTCCGGGCTGCGCGGGTTGAGTACCTACAACTGCCCGAACAAGAAGTTCGACTGTGATGTCGCCTATACCAACACCCCGGTGGCGGGCGCGTACCGTGGCTACGGAGCACCTCAAGCGTTGTTTGCCCTCGAGTCCCACATGGAAGACATCGCGGCAGACCTCGGAATGGACCCGCTGGAGTTCCGTCGCAAGAACTGGACAAAGGTCGGCGATCCGCTTGACGTCGCTGCCGAGCTTGGTGAAGGCGCCGCCGAGATGAAGTTCATCCCTGTGGTTACGTCGAGCGGCATGGACGAGTGTGTGGTCCAGGGTCAGCGGGCGGTGGCGTGGCACCGCCGCAACGATCCAGCGTGGGTGCAGCCGGCCGATCGGCCGAATATCCGCCGCGGTCTCGGGTTTGCGATGTGCATGCACGGCAGCGCCATCTCCGGCCTCGACATGGGTGGCGCCAGCATCAAGATCAACGATGACGGCTCATTCAACCTGTTGATCGGAGCGACCGACCTGGGTACAGGCGCAGACACGATCCTGGCCCAGATGGCCGCAGAGGTGCTCGGCGTACCGACCGCGGAGGTCGTTGTCTACGCCGCAGATACTGACATGACGCCGTTCGACGTTGGTGCCTATGCCTCATCGACGACGTATGTCTCGGGCATGGCGGTCAAGAAGTCGGCCGACGAGGTGGCCCGGCAAATCAGGACGCGAGCAGCAATCATGCTCGACGTCGACTCCCCGGGAGACATCGAACTGAAAGACAGGGCAGCGTTCGCACCCGACGGCCGGTCCGTAACTCTGGCAGAGGTCGCACTCCACTCGCTGCATCAGGACGACCAGCATCAGATCATGGCCACTGCTTCGTACGTGGCTCCCGATTCTCCCCCACCGTATGCGGCCCAGTTCGCTGAGATCGAGGTGGACATCGAGACCGGGCAGGTTACGGTCGAGAACCTGGTCATGGCGGTCGACTGCGGCGTCCCGATCAATCCGCTGACGTCGGCCGGCCAGGTCGAGGGTGGCATGGTGCAGGCTTTGGGGTACGGGCATTGTGAAGAAATGGTCCTGGACGAGACCGGGAAGATGGTCAACGCCCGGTTCGGCCCGTACAAGATCTATCGGGCAGATGAGATGCCAAAGATCGAGGCATACATGGTGCAGACCATGGAGAAGTCTGGCCCCTTCGGAGCCAAGGCCATTGCAGAGATCCCGAAAGACGGGGTAGCTCCGGCTATCCGCAACGCCATCTTCAACGCCACCGGCACTCAGATCGACAACCTACCGTTCACACCTGAGCGGGTGTGGCGAGCTCTGCAGTCATAGTGAGTGCCGCCGACAACGGGCGAATTCTGGCTGAGCTGGCCTCGGCGCTGAAGCAGCGGCGTCCGGTGGCGCTGGTCACCATCGTCGAGACCCGCAGATCCGTTCCCCGCCGTGCCGGAACCAAGATGCTCGTGTACGCCGATGGCGCAACCGTAGGTACGGTCGGCGGTGGCGAGATGGAAGCAAAGGTCGTCGCCGAGGCACACGCAGCGATCCGCAACCGGAAACCTCGCATGGTGCAATATGAGTTGGTCAATCCGAATGAGGGCGACCCCGGTATCTGCGGAGGCGAGCTCTCTCTTTATCTGGAGCCTTATATGTCCCCTCACACCGTCTATGTGATCGGCTGTGGCCATGTGGGTGTGGCCGTCATCGATCTGGCCCATTGGCTGGGGTACCGTACCGTCGCTATCGATGATCGGCCCGACTTGGTTAGTGAGGATGCCCTCCCGAATGCCGACGTCCGATTTGCAGGAACGGTCGCAGACGCGCTCGTCGCCAACCCCGTGCCAGACGATGCATCGATCATCGTGGTTACCAGGAGCCCGGAGGTCGACGTTCGGATCCTTCCCACCTTGTTGGCAACCCCGGCGCGCTACATCGGGGTCATGGGTAGCAAGAAACGGTGGGCGTCGACGCGCCAACAGCTCATCGCCGACGGGGTCGAGGCGTCCGCACTTGATGACTTGCACGTGCCCATTGGGATCGAGCTGAACGCCGAGACGCTGGAGGAGATCGCCGTATCGATCCTCTCCGAAGTGATCCGAGAGAATCGGACGGAACCTTTCTAATGCTGTTCAAGGATCACCTGGTCGTTGTCCGTGGTGGTGGAGATCTGGCGACGGGCACCATCTTCCGGCTGCGCCGGGCCGGATTCCCGGTCCTGGTGCTCGAACTCGAAAAGCCGCTGTCAATCCGAAGGACCGTCGCTGTCGCCAGCGCCGTCATCGAGGACCGCGCTCTCATCGAGGATCTCGATGCGATTCGTATTGATGACATCGACGAAGCGTTGGAAGTTGCAAAATCCGGCGCGATCCCGGTGTTGGTCAGCCCCACCCTCGTGCAGCTGCCCTGGGAACCGTCGGTGGTCGTAGATGCCCGTATCGCCAAACGCAACATCGACACCACAATCAACGATGCGCCGTTCGTCATCGGTCTCGGACCGGGCTTCACTGTCGGCGTTGATTGCCACGCTGTGGTCGAAACCATGCGTGGCCACTATCTAGGCCGGGTGATCTGGGATGGTGAGGCAACGCCAAACACCGGAGAACCGGGGCTGATTGGTGGCAAGTCGACCGAACGGGTGGTGCGAGCACCTACGTTTGGCGTTCTCAGTTGGAAGGTGAACATTGCGGACATCGTTGCGGCCGGCGATGTGCTCGGCGACATCAACGGTGTTCCCATCCGCTCCCGGATCGGGGGCGTCGTCCGCGGCCTGCTCGCACCGGGGTACGAGGTGGAATGGGATTGGAAGCTTGCCGACATCGATCCACGCGCCGACGCTTCGGCTTGCTTTGAGATCTCCGACAAGGCCCTTTCAATAGGTGGCGGCGTTGTGGAAGCCACGCTGACTTGGCTCAATTCGAAGTGAGCCTTGCTGAGCTTCTCGAACTCGGGGATCGAGAGCTGATCTCGCTCGTCGGCGGGGGCGGCAAATCAACAATGCTGTTCGCACTCGGAGAGGAGCTTGCGGCGATGGGCCGGCGCGTCCTCCTGACCACCACGACCAAAATGGGCCGGCAACAGGCCGATTCGGCGCCGACCGTTTGCTGGTCGGCGGATACCGAGTGCGCACTTGCAGCGCTGGATCAAGGGGGTCCTGTGATGCTGGTGACGGACGGGGACGACCACAAGGTGACCGGTCCGCCGCCAGAACTGATCGACCGTCTATTCGCAGACGCCAACGCCGATTACATCCTCGTCGAGGCCGACGGCTCCCGGGGCAAGCCGCTCAAGGCACCCGCCAGTTTCGAACCGGTAATCCCGAGCCAATCCACGTTGGTCGTGATCATGGTGGGCATCGATGCAGTCGGTCGACCACTCGGGAATGTGACCCACCGGGTCGAAGAAGCCCAGCGGTTTACCGGGCTCGACATTGACCACATCATGACCGCTGCCGACTGTGCGGCGGTGTTGCTCCATCCCGATGGAGCGTTACGCAGCTGCCCACCGAATGCGTCGGTCGTCGTCGCCATAACCAAGGTCCGAGACAAAACCAGCCGAGCGGCCGCCGGTGAACTGGCGTCGCACATCACAACGGCCCGTCGTCCGGTGCGGGCCGTTGTCATCCCCAGTCGGTAACTCAGGCGTCCGAAAGCGCCCGCTGCAGGAATGCCGCCATCTGACCCCTGGTCACGAAGTCGCTGGGACAGAACTGGGTATTCGCAGGTGGGTTGCAGCCGCGGGTCACCCCGGCAGTGCCCAACTTGTCAATGGCGCTCTCGAATACAGACCCGTCGTCGTCGTCGAAGAGGTTGCCATCACCGTCGTCGGTGTAGCCGATGGCACGAACGAGGAATGCCGCCATCTGACCACGAGTCACAAGATCGCTCGGGCAGAACTGATCGTTTGTGGGCGGATTGCACCCGAGGGTGACTCCGGCAGTGCCCAGTTTGTCGATAGAGCTCTCGAAGATCGACCCGTCATCGTCTATGAAGAGATCTCCCGACCCGGCATCTGTTAATCCGAGTGCCCGCACGAGGAATGCGGCCATCTGGCCACGGGTCACGAAGTCATTCGGGCAGTACAGATCGTTGATGGGTGGATTGCACCCGGCTGTGATGGCGGCACCAGACAACCACTCGATGTCCTGCTCAAACACCAAGCCGACTGTGTCGACAAACCGTTGCGCTGTCGTGAAATCACCGGTCGGACCGGTGCCGTCGGACCAGTTCCCATAGGCATCGCCTGCTTCAACTCTGACGCTGTAAGTGGTGTTCGGAGTCAATCCTGTGAGCTGATGCGACCGAGCGGACGTGGTCGCCTCCATGGAACCGTTGACGTAGACGGCGTACTCGGACACCCCGCTCGCGTCATCGGCCGCCGACCAGTCCAGGGTCATTCGATCGGAGTAAACGTCGCTTGCGCCGACCGTACCACCCGGCCAACCCGGCGGGGTGCCGTCATATGCTGTCCCGGTCACACTGAGTTCCAAGGCTCCGACGGCAGCGGGCATACCGTAGCCGCCGGCCTGAATCCAGTAGGTGACACCGTCAAGAGCAATGAAAGTCAGGTAGGCGGCCGAGCCGTGACCGGTCGTGTCATCGTCACACGCGACCTGCGTCAACGATCCAAGCGACCCACCGGTGGAAACGGCAACGACGGTGTCGAAACTGCTCCCTGCTGTGTCGAGAGTGATCTCGAAGTCCGCATCCGGCGTCACCGAGTACCAGACAGTGGCACCGAACGGGGACAGTCCGACTTCAGCGTCGTCACACGTCAGCAGCTCGGCCGGCTCCGTACCGGCCGTCCCTGTAGACGCCGACAGGGACGCAGGCAGCGTCAGCGATTGCGCATCGGCAAAGTCGTCGTTGGCGAGAGGTGGTGTCACCACGATGCCGGCGATGGCGGCCGTGACGTCGATGCGGGGCAGGTATTCGCTCGGCGCCGACTTGACCTCGATGAGCGGGCCGGTCGTCTGGAAGGCCGTGAGGACATCGGACACCGTGGCGCTCGGAAAGGCCTCCTTGAGGATCGCCCATGCTCCGGCCACGTGCGGAGCAGCCATCGAGGTGCCGTCCCAAGAGGCAAAGCCGCCACCCGGTATCGAGGACGAGATCGCCGATCCCGGCGCGATCAGATCCACGAACGGTGCGGTATTGGAGAAGGAGGACCTCATATCGGCGTCGGTGCTACTGGCGACCGTTACCGCTGTCGAGATACAGCCCGGCTTGCCGGTCGAGTCGTCGTAGCCGCTGTTCCCGGAAGAGATCACGGTGGCAATGCCGGCCGCAAGCAGATTATCGATTGCCGCCTTGCGCGAGTCGGTATCGCATGCCCCGAAGTATCGGCCACCGCCGATGCTCATGTTGACCGATGCAATGTCGTATGTGTCGCGGAGGGCATAAACACGCTCCAGCCCGGCAAGTTGGTCTGACGAGAAACTCAACGCACAGGGGACAGGGCTACCTCCACAGTCAGCGGCGGAGTCGAACCGTGAGAAGACCTGAACCGCCATGATGCTGGCATCCTTGGCGACACCGGAGCTACCGGGAGGTGCCAAACCAGCGGCGATGCCGGCAACGTGAGTGCCGTGCTCGCAATCACCGGAGTACGTGCAGTTGACGCCGGCGCCCGCTCCCAGCTGAACGGTGGATCCGTTGGGACAGTCGTTGCCCAAGCTGAAACAAGCCTCTTCGACCACCTTGCCGGCAAGGAATGGATGCGTACCGTCGACACCGGTGTCGCGGATCGCGCCGACCTGGCCGGTTCCGTCGTAGCCGGCGGTCCATGCGTCGTCGGCGTTGATCAGTGGGATAGTGCCGTCGAGGGCGACCGGATCGGCAACATCAATCTGAATCGCCGCGGCCAAACCCGACTCCTCGAGAGCCACCAGCGCGTCTTCCCCCAGTTCGAGGGCGAGATACGGGACAAACGAGTATCGATGGGTCACGCGATGGTCGGTGCCGGCGAGCCCGGCCAGCACAGCATCCTGCTGCATGTCAAGCGTTGTTGCCTGATCGGCACGAGCCGCCGAATCGAGTAACGGATCCGGGGACCAGAGCATCTGGAGATTGACGATGACGCGAACCGAACCGGTGGCAGCGCTCTCTGCCTCCAACTGGCGGAAGGTGCTCGCCGCAGCTACATCGTTCCGGGTGTCCCGACTCAAGCCGGGATCGGCTACTTCAACACCAACAGGTTTGGCCGGCGTTGGCGGTGGATCAGAGGCAGCGACGCCAGCTGTGACCCCACTCAACGTAACAAGGAGGATCGCTACGACCCCGGTGCCCACGAACCAACGATGATTGTGTCCGTTCCAATCCATGACTCCCCCTCACTTTGATCAGAGTCAACAGCGGGGATTTCCCCCCTGTAGCCTACCGACCGGGCGCTTCCGATGTGAAGGAGACGGTGTCACCGGGCCAGCAGAAGGTCCCTGGCTAGCCGGCCACGTCGGTGGCGACAGCGTCGTCATCAGTGCCGTCTTCTTCTTTGCGCATCTTGGTGCGGAGACTGTTCATCTTCGCCAACACCGAATCGCCTTCCTCATCACCGATGCGAGGGAGCCCGGCTGAGTTGCGCGAGTAGCGCGATGGACGTTTGACCGGAGGCGCGTCGTCGGTCAGCGAGACTTCGATCGACGTTTCGGACGAAGCGGAGGCGCGCAACGTTGACGCCTCGCGTCGAGCCTCGGACAGAAGGTGGGCGGCTCGCAGCTCGGCATCACGCTGCATTTGCTCCATCTGATCAAAAGCCGCGGCTAGACCGTCGTCGAGCCGGTTCCGAATCGATTCCGCCTCTTGCAACATCTGCTGCAGGACATCAGTGGGCTGCACCATCACAGAAGGAGGCTCTCCAACCATTTCGGTTAGATCTGAAAGGAGTTCGTCGCCCTCTTGTCCTGCGCCCGGTTCGGGCGATTGGACCGGTGTCGGTTGTGCGACCGGCTCGGCCGCATCGACCGCTGTTTGCGATTCCCGGTCCAGACCTGCTCGGGATCGCGCTTGCTCCTCGATGAGACGGGCCCTGTCCATCGCTCCTTGAATGATGCGATCCTTGGCATCGAACACCGCACGCATGGCGTTGTCGATCGAGTCCTGTTCGGCCGAATGAAGGCGGGCGATCTCGAGCTTCGCCTCGCGAAGCTCACGCTTCAGGCGCGCCGCATACTCCTCAAGATCGCGAAAAGCGTCATCGTACTCGGCCAAGTACTTCTCCACCTCGGCCGGGTCGTAACCCTTTCGGATCGTCGAGAACTCCTTCGTGGCGCCCTCCTCTTCGAGGGCGCGATGCTCCTCTGTCACCCGCTACTTATCGGCACGAATGCGGATCAACTTGAGCGCTCTCTCGGCGTGCCGCGTTATCGTCAACGTCGATGCAGATACTGATCAGATTCACCATCGTGGCGATGGTCCTCACCGCGCTCAGCCCACTGGTGGAAGGCACGGCGAGCACGCAACCCGGCGGCCGGTTCTACGACGACGACGCCGGTGTGCACGAGCCCTCTATCGAGGCCGTCGCCGCGACAGGGATCACACGGGGCTGCAACCCGCCTCGCAATACACGCTTCTGCCCGACTCTCCCGGTGTCCCGGGGCGAAATGGCAGCGTTTCTCAGCCGCAGCTTGGGCCTCGAGGTCGCACCTCCGTCCGGGTTCGAAGACATCGGAGCCTCGATCTTTGCCGGCGACATTGACCGCATCGCCGCAGCCGATGTCACTCGCGGGTGCAATCCGCCGGACAACACCTTGTTCTGTCCGGCCGACCCGGTGACTCGTGGACAGATGGCGGCATTCCTGAGCCGAGCCCTCGAGCTCCCGGCGGCGGACAATGAACGATTTGCCGACGACGAGGGCTCCGTGTTCGAACCGGCTATTGAGAGTCTCGCTGCTGCCGGCATCACGGTTGGCTGCAACCCGCCGGACAACGATCGCTACTGCCCGCACGCGCTGGTGACCCGAGCGGAGATGGCTACGTTCCTGAGTCGAGCGCTCGAGCTCGCGACCGCGCCGGTGGCACCCCGCCCATACGTCATCGAGGTTGTCCCCCGCTCAGAGTGGGGAGCAAAGGAACCACTACCCGGCCTGGTTGCCCATGAGATCCAGGAGATAACGATCCATCACAGCGATGACACGGGAACAGCCACAGGTCCGGACCTATATCGAATCTGGCAAAACTGGCACCAGCACCTTGGCTGGCCCGATCTTGCGTATCACATGATCATCGGACGCGACGGAACGGTCTATGAAGGCAGGTCGCTCTGGGCCGTCGGCGACACTGCGACTGAGTACGATCCCACCGGCCACCTACTCATCGTGGTCGAGGGTGATTTCGACAACGATGATCCGACCGCCGCCCAGCTGGAGTCGCTTGCGCAGATCGTGGCCTGGGCGTCTATGTACTTCGACGTTCCCACACTTACCGGTCACCGGGACCACGCGGCAACCACCTGTCCGGGCGACCGGCTCTATGCCGAAATCGACAACGGCACCATCGCCGATCGGGCTGCGTCGATCGTGGCCGGCGGTGGCGTTACGCTGCTCAGCGACGGCCTTCCGTGAATGGCGGCTACTTCTTGTTCAGATCGGCACCGTCAAAGGTGCTGACCATCGCCACCATGTAGGCGCCATCGCTCACGTACGCATCTGACCCTTTGTAGGGCTCGACAAGCCAATCGGCGTCCGCCTCCCACTGCACCACAAGTGTGCCGCCCACCGCCAATTCCGTTTCAGCCCTGAACACCAATCCGGCGATGCCATCCTTCTCATGCGAGCGCACCGCCCCGGCGAACATCTCGCCGATGGCTTTGCGCCCCTTTGCCACGGACCCGCCCGACATGTGGATCTCGGCATTGTCGGGATACTGCGCCATGAGACCAAGCCAATCGTCATCGTTGAGCGCCCGAATGTGCTCGGCATAGACAGCGTGTGGACCAGCCTGTGACACCAGGCGATCCGACACTTCGCCGGTATCGGGATTTGTGACCGGGGTCACGGTCGCATCTGACATCTCAGCCTCCACTAGTTTCGAGACAGGGCAGTGTATCGACGGGGCTGCGACGCGGGTATTCGGACCGGATCAGGCATAATCGGACACCATCTCCAAGGAGTTCCAATGAGCGTCGTCAAAATCAATGCCATCGCGGTACCGGAAGGTGTGGGTCCCGAACTCGAAGCCCGCTTTGCCGCCCGTCTCGGTGCGGTCGAAGACATGCCGGGTTTTGAGGGCTTCGAATTACTCCGACCTGTTGCAGGTGAGGAACGGTACTTTGTCTACACCCGGTGGGCCACAGAAGAAGCCTTCCAGAACTGGCGCAACTCGCAGCAGTTCCAGCATGGGCACGGTGCTACTTCGGCAGACACCACCCGACCACCGGTTGGAACCGATTCGGCGCTGCTGGAATTCGAAGTCGTCGAGAAGGCATGACCGTCGAGCCGATAATCGCCGCCGTCGCAAGCGTCGGGGAGGACGAGCTGCTGGATCTCTATTCATCCGTCGGCTGGGGTGCATATACCAGGGATCCCGTGGCTCTGACCAACGCCATCGCCAACTCATCGTACGTCGTGACCGCCGTTGCCGGCGATCAGCTCGTCGGGCTTGCTCGTGGCATTTCGGATGATGTGTCGATCTTCTACCTGCAGGACATACTCGTCCGACCGGAGTGGCAGCACCGCGGCTTAGGGACGGCATTGCTGACCAAATGCCTCCATCGGTACGGACATGTCCGCCAGAAGGTCCTTCTGACCGATGACCAA
>CBDUNF010000025.1:0-26476 GCA_965368515.1 uncultured bacterium | reverse complement strand
AGCAGCCTCGTCCTCCAGATGAAGCGAGTGCCGTAGCGCCATGGCGGCGGCGAGGATCGTTGCCAGCGGATTGGCAAGATCCTGGCCGGCGATGTCGGGCGCCGATCCGTGGATAGGTTCGTATAGACCGGGTTGTTGGTCGCCCAGCGACGCAGATGGCAGCATCCCCAGCGAGCCGGGGAGCATCGAACCCTCGTCGGTGAGAATGTCTCCGAACAGATTGCCGGTGACGACAACGTCAAAGTCACGCGGTCGCGAGATCAGGTGCATCGCCATCGCATCGACCAGCACAACCTCGTACTCGACATCGGGGAACTCATCGGTCATCACCCGGGCTGCGGTCCTTCGCCAGAGTCGGGAGACCTCGAGCACGTTCGCCTTGTCGACCGAAGTCAAACGACCGCTTCGGTGTCTGGCTGCCTGGGCCGCCATACGCACGATCCGTTCGATCTCGCCGACTGAGTACTTCATGACACTGGTCGCAACGTTGCCGTCATCGCTGAGGCTGGAATCCCCGAAGTAGATGCCACCCGTGAGCTCGCGGAAGAAGAGGATGTCGACGCCCTCAATCAAGTCACGGCGCAGAGGTGAAGCATCGATGAGCTGCGCATGTGCGGTGATCGGACGCAGATTGGCGAAGAGGCCAAGTTCCTTGCGAAGGCTGCGCAAGCCTGCCTCGGGCCGGGTCTTGGCGTTCGGATCATCCCATTTGGGTCCGCCCACGGCACCGAGGATCACGGCGTCCGCCGTGCGGCAGACGTCGAGCGTCGATTGGGGGAGCGGGTCGCCGAACTCATCGATGGCGATACCGCCCATCGGACGAGAATCGAACTCGAATTCGTGTCCGAAGCGAGTAGCAACCGTGCTCAGCACGTCATGAGCGGACCTGGTTACCTCCGGTCCGATTCCGTCACCAGGCAGGAGGACGAACGATGCATTCACTCAGTCTGATCCTTCGCTAGGGGCAACCGCCCGCTGGTCCACCGCGGCCTTGTTGAGCGCCGCAGTGAAAGCACGAGCCGAGCCTTCCACAACATCGGTGGAGACGCCGCGACCCGAGTATGTCTCGGATGCGACCTGAATGATCACGTTCACCTCGGCCATGGCGTCGGCCCCGGAGGTGAGGGGACTCACTCGGTAGTCGAGGAGCACAGCAGCAACCTCGAACGCGTCGCGGAGGGCGGCGAACGCCGCGTTCACCATGCCATCGCCCTCGGAGCAGGTCTCGATGACATCGCCATTGCGGCGCAAAGTCACCGTGGCAACCGGCGTTTCCCGGTTTCCTCCGGAAACGTGGATGCCGATGAGTTCGACTAGATCCTGGGTCACGCCCGTCTTCTCCGAGACGATGGCGCGGATCCCCTCCTCCGAGATTTCGCCCTTGCGGTCGGCGAGCTCCTTGAACCGGTCGAACGCTGCCTTGAAGTCATCGTCCTCGAGCTGAATGTCGAGTTTGGTCAGGGCATCAGCGAAGGCTGCTCGCCCCGAGTGCTTGCCGAGGACGATGGCGGAGGCATGGCCGATTGATTCGGGATCCATGATCTCGTATGTTTCCCGGTTGCGAAGCACGCCGTGCTGGTGGATGCCCGACTCATGCGCAAATGCATTGCGGCCAACGATTGCCTTGTTGTACTGGATCGGATATCCGGTGAGCCGAGAGACCAATCGAGACGTATCGAAGATTTCGGTGGTGTCTGCGCCGACCTCGACCCCGAAGTAATCCTCACGTGTCTTGACCGCCATGATGATTTCTTCGGTTGATGTGTTCCCCGCCCGTTCACCAAGACCGTTGATGGCGCCTTCGATCTGACGAGCCCCCGCCTGGATCGCGGAAAGCGAGTTGGCAACTGCCATCCCGAGGTCGTTGTGGCAGTGGGTCGAGATGATCACGTCGTCGTTGCCGCCCCGGACCTCGTCATATACGCGGGTCATGAGCGCGACAAAGTCCGACGGCATGGCGTAGCCAACGGTATCGGGGATGTTGATCGTGGTCGCTCCGGCGGCGACGGCCCGGCGACACGTTTCGATGACGAAGTCGGGATGGGTGCGGGTGGCGTCCTGTGGAGAGAACTCGATGTCGTCGCAATAGCGCTTGGCGCGCGCCACGGATTCGGAAATGGCTCCGAGTACGTCGTCCTCCGACATGCGCAGCATTTCCTCGCGATGGATCTGTGATGTCGAAATGAAGACATGGATCCGTTTCCGGTCGGCAGCTCGCAATGCATCTGCGGCGTTGTCGGTGTCGTCGGGATGGGTGCGAGCCAGACTGGCGATGTCCGGTCCGGTCACCTCGCTGGCGATTCTGGCAACGGCTTCGTGGTCCCCGGGGGATGACGCCGCAAAGCCTGCCTCGATGACGTCTACTTTGAGACGGGCGAGCTGATGGGCTATCGCTACCTTGTCATCAGGTGACAGCGCGATGCCGGGTGCCTGCTCGCCGTCGCGCAGGGTGGTGTCAAAGATGATCAGTTTGTCGGACATTGTCGATGCCATGGTGGTGGCTCCTCGTTTGCGGTGAATCGGCCTGCTGGTGCCGGGTCAACCGCGGTGCGGCTGCCCGGCTACCTAAGTTCCAGAAGAGCTCGGAAACGAAGCGTAGAAGCCGCCATCACTGATCATCCGCAGGGGTCTTGGCAACCAAGAACGGCATCATGTCGCGCAGGCCGCGGCCGACTTCTTCGACCTGATGCTCGGCAAGCGCACGACGTGCTGCGAGCAGGTTTGGCGTTCCCGCAGCAACCTCAGCCATCCACTCCTTGGCGAATTCGCCGGACTGAATCTCGCCGAGGATGTCCCTCATCGTGGCCCGAGTTTGCTCAGTCACGATGCGGGGTCCCCGGGTCACGTCTCCGTACTCGGCTGTGTCCGAGACCGAATAGCGCATCCACGACAAACCGCCTTCGAACAGCAGATCAACGATCAGCTTGAGCTCGTGGAGCACCTCGAAGTAAGCCATTTCCGGTTCGTAGCCAGCTTCGGTGAGGGTCTCAAATGCGGCCCTGATCATCTCGTCGACGCCACCACAGAGGATGACTTGCTCGCCGAAGAGATCGGTTTCGGTCTCGGCCTTGAATGTTGTTTCGATGACCCCGGCTCGGGTTGCGCCAATGCCGTGTGCGTACGAGAGCGCCAGGTCCTTGGCGCCACCGGTTGCATCCTGGTGAACGGCGACCAACGCAGGAACACCACTGCCCGACTCGTATTGGCGTCGCACGAGGTGGCCCGGTCCCTTGGGGGCGACCATGGCGACGTCGACGGTGGTTGGGGGCGTGACATAACCGAAGTGAATGTTGAAGCCGTGAGCGAAGAAGAGGGCATCGCCTTCTTTGAGGTTGGGTTGGATGGCTTCTCCATAGAGTCCCTGCTGGTACTGGTCCGGTACCAGCACCATGATCAGGTCGGCCCATGCGGAAGCAGCGGCCGGTGTCATCACCTGGATGCCGGCGTCGGATGCCGTAGATTCACGACGGGAACCGGGGCGAAGCCCGACCGCGACGTCGATTCCGGAATCCTTGAGGTTCAGCGCATGAGCGTGGCCCTGGCTACCGAATCCGAGGACGGCTACCTTGCGCGCTGCCACCAGCGCGTGGTTGGCGTCTGCCTCGTAATACATGGTCGCACTCATCTGGTTCCTCTCTTTATGCCGAACGCAGCTCGGGGCGGCGTCCGTTCTTGCTCTTTGGATCCCGCGCCAGGGCGATTCGACCGGACTTGACCAGGTCGACGATGCCATACGGGCGCATCAACTCCAAGAAGTCGCTTAGTCGGTCCGGCTCTCCTGACAGCTCAAACGTGATTGTGCTCTTGCCAACGTCGACGGCGCGAGCCTGGAAGATGCCTGCCGCGTCGAGGATCTCGCCGCGCCGTTTGGGGTCGGCATTGACCCGGAGCAGCATGATTTCGCGCTCCACGGCGGCTCCGGGGGCATGCTCGGTGACCTTCACGGTGTTCACCAGCTTGTAGAGCTGCTTGATGATCTGTTCCATTTCGGGACCATCGGCGACGACGGTCATCCGCGACAGCAGCGGGTCTGCGGTCGGTCCAACTGCCAACGAGTGGATGTTGAATCCGCGGCGAGCGAACATGGCGGAGACGCGGGCCAGGACACCCGGCTTGTCCTCAACCATGACGGTGATCACATGCTGGGTCATATGGTTCGGCCTCATGTCAGGTCCTCTTCTCGTAGCACCACGTCGTCGTTGGAGCCGCCGGCGGGCACCATCGGGAACACCATGGAGTCGGGGTCGCAAGTGAACTCCACAACGACCGGCCGGTCATTGATGGCAAGTGCCTTCTCGATAGCGGGTGCAACCTCAGATGGCTTCTCGGCCTTGAGACCCACACATCCCATCGCTTCGGCTAGGCCGACGAAATCGGGGATACCGTGGTGGAGATCTGTGGCGCTGTACCTCTCGTTGTAGAACAGGCGCTGCCACTGTTTGACCATGCCGAGCCAGCCATTGTTCAGCACCATGATCTTGACGTTGATCCCCTCGACCGCCGCGGTAACGAGTTCCTGCATGGTCATCTGGAACGATCCGTCGCCGTCAAATGCGATGACCGTCTCGTCGGGAGCACCGGCTTTGGCGCCGATGGCAGCCGGGATGGCGTATCCCATCGTGCCCAGACCGCCAGAGTTGATCCAGGTGTTTGGTCGTTCGAAGCCCCACCATTGCGATGCCCACATTTGATGCTGGCCAACACCGGCCACGACGATCGCGTCACCACCGGTGAGACGGTGTGTTTCTTGAATCACGTATTCCTGTTGAATCGGACCATCGGGATCCTGCTTGTAGGCGAGCGGGTACTGCTCCTGCCAATTGTGAATGGTGTCGAACCATTCCTTGCGCTCGGGGGCAGGCTTGGTGTCGAGGAAGTGCTCCATTGCGAAGATGAGCTGCTCGAGCACTGCTCCGGCATCGCCGACAATCGGTACGTCGGCGTGACGAACCTTGCTGATCTCTGCCGGGTCGACGTCCACATGAATGACCTTGGCGCCGGTGGCGAAGGCGTCGACCTTGCCGGTTACGCGGTCATCGAAGCGGGCGCCGATCGTCACTAGAAGATCCGACTTCTGCATTGAGGTGATGGCGGTGTAATTTCCGTGCATCCCCGGCATGCCCAGGGCAAGCGGGTGGGAGTCGGGAATTGCACCGCGTGCCATCAGCGTCGTGACGGTCGGCAGGTTGGCCACCTCAGCGAAACGACGAAGCCGGTCGGCGGCATTGGCCCGGATGATCCCGCCGCCGGCATAGAGCACCGGGCGGTGGGAGGCGTGGATCATGTCGATCGCCGCCTGCACCTGCTTGGGGTGTCCCTTGACGCTTGGCTTGTAGCCGGGGAGGTTGATCTCGCCGGGGCGGTGCCAGGTCATCGTGTCAACGAACAGGTCCTTGGGGATATCCACCAGCACCGGCCCGGGACGCCCGGTGGCTGCAAGGTGAAAGGCTTCCCGAATGACGTCCGGGATGTCGTTGACGTCGGTAACGAGGTAATTGTGCTTGGTGACCGGCGCCGAGATTCCCCAGGTGTGGGCTTCCTGGAAGGCGTCCAGCCCGATGTTGGCCTGCGCCACCTGTCCGGTGATCACCACCATCGGTATCGAGTCCATAAAGGCATCTTGGAGTGGCGTGATCAGGTTGGTTGCGGCCGGCCCGGAGGTGACAATGGCGACGCCCACCCGCCCCGTGGCGTGGGCGTATCCGGAGGCCATGTGTCCGGCCCCTTGCTCATGACGTACCAACACGTGCCGGATCGGGCTGTCGAGCAGTGGATCATATGCCGGAAGAATCGCACCGCCGGGCATGCCGAAGACTACGTCTACTCCCTCGTGCTCGAGGGCTTTGATCAGTGCTTGTGCTCCGTTGAGTGTTTCACTCATGGTCGGTCTCCTGGCCGATGTGGCTGTCTCTAGATATGAAAAAACCCTCCGGCTGGAGGGTTGTCGGCGCATTGTGACGTCTGGCGACGTCTGCGCCTAGTCAATAAGTACGAGGGTGCTGGGGGTGTTTCTCATTGGGGTTTGGTCCTTGGGTTGAGGTGCGAGTATGCCAGTCATGATTCTCGTGTCAAGTTCATAGCTTCCTGGCACAATCACCTGGTCAGACCTATCGACGCGCCATGATGGGGTCATGAGCAGTTTTAGCGGTGTCTGGGCCAGTCTTCTCGCGGGGGCAATTACTGCGGGTCGGGCGACTCTCCGTGACCTCGAACCACCCGAGGTCCCCTCGTCGCTGCAGCGGGTGGCCGCCTACCAGGGAGGGTCCCTGCCTCCACCACTTGCCGCTCGTCTTTTGGCCGAGATAGACAACAATGATTGGCTCCGTGACAAGGTGCTCGAATCGTGGGATGGCGAACCGAGTGATCCTTCCCGGCTATTTCTGGAGCGCCCCAAGGGTTGGTGGGTCGATCTAGCCGATGCGGGCGGCGCCGCGTCCGGTGGGCGGGAGCAGGCCCGATTGGACGAGTTGGCCAAGAAGCTCAGAAGGGCTGAAACCAAACTCGGAGCCGCCTCCGAGAAAGCAGCCGACTACAAAAAGGCCCTCGCCGACGAGAAGCGCCGTGGCAAAGAAAAGGCTGAGAGCGTGCGTCGTGCCGCGGAGGCGAGGTTCGCTGCCGAGTCGGCCGAGTCAGCGGAGAACCGGGCCAGGGTGGTGGCAACGCAGCAGCGTCTCCAGTTGCTGGAGCAGGAACATCAGGAATTGGCCGAGGCGTTCAACACATTGCGGGCAAGGTTGGCCAGGGCGAGGCGCTCGCGTCTTGAAGGTCCGGTCGCCCAGGGCGGATCCCTATCCATGCCATCCGACCCGGTGAAACTTGGCCGGCTTCTGGATCTGCAGACGGCTTCGTTCGGACGGAATCCGGGAGCTGCGGTCGTACCCGACCAAGACAAGGCGGACCCGCTCACCCTGGACCCAGGGGTGCGCCCCGATTCCTCCGATGCCATCCGCTGGCTGCTCAATCTGGATGAGGCCGTTGTGGTTGTGGTCGATGGCTACAACGCTCAGTTCCACATCGATCGTGGCGACTTCACCTCAGGCGCTGCTCGACGCAAGCTGATCGATGCGCTCAAGCGCTTGCGGACGAGTGCGACGATCAAGCACCGGGTGGTTGTTGTCTATGACTCGACTCTGCCGGGGGAGAGGGTTGCTCGTTCGTCGGTTGCG
This sequence comes from uncultured bacterium, assembly GCA_965368515.1. Lineage (GTDB taxonomy): Bacteria > Actinomycetota > Acidimicrobiia > Spongiisociales > UBA5794 > JAAETI01. The sequence goes on along the minus strand of CBDUNF010000025.1, from coordinate 19,310 downwards.
GGCGTGGAGATCCGGTTTGCCGAGAAGGAGCGAATTGCCGACGAGGAGATTGTCGAGATGGCCGACAGCCTGGATCGGGTCGTAGTCATCTCGAGCGACCGCGAGGTGAGAGAAGGCTCCGACGACACCGGTGCCGTCGTCCTGTGGTCGGAAGCGCTCGCTGCGTGGCTGGAACGCCTCTAGGTGCCTAGAGGACCAACTCAGCGATGGTGCGCAAGGTGCCGAGATCGGTCGGCATCAGGGCGAGTGTGGTCGCCGATGACTCGTGCCACACCTCGAGCCGATCCCGAATCATCTCCTTCGTCCCGATGAGGCTGAGTTCATCGACCAGGGCATCGGGCACCGACATGATGGCTTCCATCTTCTTGCCGCCGAGATAGAGATCCTGGATCTTGGTGGCCGCTTTCTCGTAGCCGTAGCGACAGGCCAGGTCGTTATAGAAGTTCCTTCCCTTCGCGCCCATCCCCCCGATATAGAGCGCCAGCATGGGGCGGATCTGGTTGCGCGCCGACTCGACATCGTCGGTCACGATGGCCTGGAGCGATGCCACCGTGTCGAATCGGGAGGCCTTGTCGTGTTCCCCCGAAGTGGCGAACCCATTCTCCAGCAGCGGTCCGTAGATCTCATCGGAGCGCTCCGGCGAGAAGAATATCGGGAGCCAGCCGTCGGCAATCTCGGCAGTCAGCGTCACGTTCTTGGGCCCGATTGCAGCAAGGTAGATGGGGACCGGATGAGAGGGGTGGGCCATTAACTTGAGTGGTTTACCGAGCCCGGTTGCGTCCGCACCGGAATAGGGGATCTGGTAGTGGTCGCCGTCGTGGGTCAACTTCTCACGAGCCACCGCCTTGCGAACGATGGCGACGTATTCGCGGGTCTTGCCGAGCGGCTTGCCGTAGGCGACGCCGTGCCAGCCTTCGACCACCTGCGGACCCGACAATCCCAACCCCAGTCGGAACCTGCCACCGCTCAGTTCGTTGAGGGTTACCGCGGTCATTGCCGTCATTGCCGGTGTTCGCGCCGGCATCTGCAGGATTCCGGCACCGACATCGATTGTGGTGGTCCGAGCTGCGATCCACGACAGGACTGTCACCGCATCGGAGCCCCAGGCCTCTGCGACCCATACCGAGCCGTAGCCCAGTTTCTCGGCTTCTTCGACGAAGGTGAGGTCTGTTCCGGTGCCTCCGGCCCAGTATCCGATGTTGATGGCGAGCTTCACGAAATCCCTCTCTCCGCGGACCCGCTGGAAGGTAGCACGAGGGTTTCGGTGCTTGCTCCGATTTCTTGTCACACCTTGTGGATAAGTTGATGACATGCTGATAGGAGAGACGCAATGATCATCGACTGCAACGCATGCGAACTCCAGGCGACCACTGCCTGCGAGGAGTGCATCGTCCCTGTATTGCTCAATCAGATGTCGGGTCCTTTTGACCTGACAAGCGACGAGGCCACGGCGCTCGACAACCTTGCGGATGCCGGTTTGGTGACACCGCTGCGTCTGGTGCCCTCCGACGGAGATAACACGGCGGCGACAGGCTGATCGGCGTGGCCGGGTCGCGTTCTCAGACGGATTCGAGCCGCACAGTCATCCGCGGTAGGAAGAAGGCCACAAGCGGCCCGATCAGGACGGCAAACGCAACCGTACCCGCACCCACGGTGCCGCCGAGCATCCATCCCACGACAAGGACGCTCAACTCCAATCCGGCGCGGACGGCACCGATATGCAGACCTCGCTTGGCGAGCCCGGTCATGAGCCCGTCCCGCGGGCCTGGCCCCATGCTGGCTCCGATGTAGAGGCCAGAACCGATACCGATCAACACCACTCCACCCAACATGGCCGCCCACCTGACGGGTAGAGAACCAAGCGTCTCGGGCAACAGCACCAGGGTGACGTTGAGCACGTTTCCTATCAACGCCACGTTGAGGATCGTGCCCAACCCGAATCGCTCACGGAGCGGTATCCACGCCAGTAGGACGCCAACACCGGTGATGATGACAATTGTTCCGATGGCGAGGTCCGTTCGCTCGGACACCCCCTGATGAAACACCTGCCACGGCGACAGCCCGAGATCCGCCCGGACCATGAGCGCAATGCCAACACCGAATAGTGTGAGTCCAGGGAGGAGTTGCCCGATGCGGCGGGGAAAGCGTTCAGTGGGGAGCGGGAGCACGTGGCCTGACTGTGGTGGAGGGTGAGTGGCAGGTCGAGTGTATCGGGGCCACGCGGAGCGGCGGGCCACCGTCGAATATGCTGCGGATATGAAGAGCCGGCTGCAGGAGATCGCCAATGACCACGGATGTGCCGGTTTTGGCGTGACGACCGCCGACGAATTCTCCGGGGTCGCCGAGACGCTGCGAAATCGGGATGAGGCCGGTCTGTCCGGGCGTCGTCGGTTCACCTACAAGAACCCCGACCTGGCATCCGACGTTAGACGTTCCTTCCCTTGGGCCGAGCGGCTTGTTGTGGTTTCGTGGTCGTATCTTCCTGAAGCCGGATCACCGGGTCCGCAGCGGGTCGGGACCGGAAGAATCGCCCGCTTCGCCACCCAGGACAACTACATCCCGTTGCGTCAGCTCCTCTCCGCTCTCGCCACGACGCTCACGACCGAGGGCCACCAAGCCGAAGTGCTTGTCGACGACGACCGATTGGTCGACCGGGCTGCGGCGGTGAGGGCCGGAGTGGCTTGGTGGGGAAAGAGCACCATGGTGCTTGATCCCAGACACGGTCCCTGGCTGCTACTTGGTGCAGTGGTTACGGACGCGACGCTGCCGGTCGATCGTCCGATGGCTCGTGATTGCGGCAGTTGCAGCGCCTGCATCCCGGCCTGCCCGACCGGGGCCATCGTGGCTCCTGGTGTGCTCGATGCATCCCGTTGCCTGGCGCACTGGCTGCAGACCGGAGGTGTGTTTCCTCGGGAGCTCCGGGTGGCTCTAGGCGACCGAATCTACGGATGTGACGACTGTCTCGACTCGTGCCCGCCCGGCCACAAGCAGCTCGCTGGCGACCTTAACGACACGGGGCGGGTGGATCTGCTCGAGATGCTCGCAACCGACGACGAATCCCTGCTCAATCGCTACACCCACTTCTACATTCCAGGTCGGCACGCCCGAGTATTGAGGAGGAACGCCATCATCGCCCTGGCCAATACTGTGGCCGACGCCGGCGAAAGTGTCGACCCCGGCTTTCTGGATGCGGTCCTCGACATCCTCGGTGACTACGTCGCCGGACCGAGCGAACAGCTCCGATTGCATGCGGCCTGGGCGCTCGGTCGGATCGGGGGGACGCAGGCCGCCCAAATCCTGGGTGACCAGAAGAAACGGGAACGGGTCGCCTCGGTCAGGGAGGAGATCGATCTCGCCTATCGCGGTCTACGCTTCACTGGTTCGGAATGAGGGCCGATAGGGTCCGTGGCCCACGAGAGGATGTTGCGTCTTGGTAGCTGTATATGCGATTTGCACAGTGCTCGGCGTTATCGGCATCTTGGGCTGGGTCACGCTCGGCATGATTGCCAGCTCCTGGACCGGCAAGGAGCACCTCGATCCGGAAATCCGATTTGCCGACCGTGGCCGCTTGGCCGTTTCCGCCCTCGTCGGGTTCGGTCTCGGGGGCATGTCCGCTACTTTCGCTGGCTGGAACGCGGGATTCGCCCTGGTAGGAGCGCTGCTCGGTGCTGTGGTTGCTGTATTCGTCACTCGCTACCTTGGTTTTGAGGAAGACGAGGACGGCGGTTCCGATTGATCCGGCTCATCTCAGACGTTCATGGCGCGGTCGACGCGCTCCGTCGCGTTGCCCCTGGTGACAGCCCGCTGCTGATTCTTGGCGATCTGATCAACTTCATCGACTATCGGGACAACGAAGGCATCGTGAGCGACGTCGCCGGCCGTGAATTCGTCGACGAAGTTGTGCGGCTCCGCTCTGCGGGCGACTTCACCTCAGCTGGTGAGTTGTGGCGTTCGCACAGCAGAGGGCGCGAGGAGGAGTACCGGACGCTCTACGCCAATGCCATCGCCGCCGCGTACACGACTATCTGCGAACCGCTCGAGGGCGTCGAGGCGTATGTCACCTACGGAAACGTGGACAATCCAAAGGTAATGCAAGACCATCTGCCCGATTCGGTGACGTTTATCGAGGCAGGAACAGTCAAGCTCGACGGGCAACTGTTCGGGATCGTCGGGGGCGGGGTTCCGACCATCAATTCTCCCGGCGAGATAGCGGATGACGTGATGGCGAAACGGCTCGAGTCGATAGGCCCTGTCGATATCTTGTGCACTCACGTTGCCCCCGCAGTCGAGCCGCTGTCTGCTGACGTGATCGGGGGGCGCGCCAAAGGCTCACCGGCCGTCCTCGAGTACATCAAGCGCTACCAACCAGCTCACCACTACTTCGGCGACATCCACCAGCCACAAGCCGTCACCTGGTCCATCGGGAACACCAGGTGCATCAACGTCGGCTACTTCAGGGCGACCGGTCGTGTCGTCATTCATCGTGCCGGTTGATCTCGAGCACCTCGCCGGCGGTTATGCCCATCGCCCCACTTCAGCGGAAGCTCGTGCCCGCGCTCGGCGGGCGGCGGAGTCGGTTGGGCTTGGCTCCGGCGATCTTGCCCTAGATCTCGGGGGTGGCCGCGGGGCGCATGCGGCCGTGTGGGCCCAACGCGACGCGATCGCGGTCGTCGTCGATCCGGCCCGAGGTATGGCTACAGAGGCGGCCAAGCAACCCGGAGTGCATGCCGTGCGAGCGTCATCGCAGGAACTGCCGTTTCGAGATGGTGTCGCCGGTCTGGTCTACTTTCACCTGTCAATCCACTACGGCGATTGGCGGGCTGCACTTGACGAGTCCTGGCGGGTTCTTGCTCCCCACGGCGAGTGCTGGATCTGGACAATGGGTGAACAGCACCATCGTGCTTCATTCCTCGCCCGGTGGTTTCCGTCGATTGGTGACATCGACACTGCCCGCTTCCCGGATCCGGCGGGGATCGTTGGCTATCTGGAGCGAGAGTGGTCGTTGGTTGAAACGGGCAAGGATGTGGAGCACAAGGTCAAACCGGCAGGCGAGTGGAGAGCCGCGGTGGAAGCGGGATTCGTGAGTACCCTCCAGCTCGTTGCGGAACCAGAGCTGAAGTCCGGCCTCATCGCGTACGATGAGGCCTACCCGAACCCGGACGACGAGGTCGAATACGATCTCACCTTTGACTGGATTCGGGCGAGGAAGTAGCTACAGTGCTTGCAATAGTAAGCGTTATTGTGACTACGCTTGCAATTGCGAGCAGTTGAGAGGATTGACTAATGGCAATGGAAGGCACGGTCCAGAGCATCGAAGTGTCGGCCGATGTGCAGACGATCTACGAGGTTGCCCTCGACCTCGATGCGTACCCAGAATGGGCGACCGGTGTCAAAGAGGTCGAAATCGAAGAAGAGGACGAGTTTGGTCGGCCGCTTCGGGTTTCTTTCGTCGCCGACGCAATGATCAAGGAGATCTCCTACACCTTGCTGTATCGATACGATCTAGATGACGGCTTCTCCTGGTCGGCAGATCCCGGCGCTGATATCAAGGCGATGGAAGGAAGCTACCGGTTTACCGAACTCGAAGAAGGCGGAACCGAGGTGCTCTATGCGCTTAAAGTCGATCCGGCATTCACGGTTCCCGGGTTCCTGCGTCGGCAAGCCGAGAAGCAGATCGTCAGCAACGCACTTCGCGGTCTGAAAAAGCGCGCCGAGGCCATCTAAGACTGGAATCTGATGCGTGTCCTGCTGATAACCGGCAAGGGAGGGGTCGGCAAGACGACCGTGTCCGCCGCCACCGCCGTGCATGCGGCCGATCTCGGGTATCGAACCCTTGTTATGTCGACGGACCCGGCGCATTCGCTGGCCGACGCATTTCAGCTCGAGTTTGGCGATCATCCCAGCCAGGTGACGCCACAGCTCGCCGCTCAACAGATCAACTCGCAGCAGCGTCTCGAAGAGTCTTGGGGAGAGGTTCGTGACGCCCTCACCGACCTATTCGACTGGTCGGGACTCAAGGGCATCGAGGCCGAGGAACTGACCGTGTTCCCCGGTATGGATGAGATTTTCTCGCTTGCGACTGTACGCGACCACGTGCGCTCCGGCGACTACGACCTCATAGTTGTCGACTGTGCCCCGACCGCTGAGACGCTGCGTCTGCTAAGCCTTCCCGAGGTGCTGTCCTGGTACATGGAGAAGATGTTTCCCATTGGACGTAGGGTCGCAAAGGTCGTGCGGCCGATGCTCACCAAGGTCACGTCGATGCCTGTCGCCGACGACGCAGTATTCGAAGCAGCTGCACGATTCTACGACCGGCTCGATGGGATTCGAGAGATTCTGTCAGACCCCGAGATCACTAGCGCACGTCTCGTCATGAACCCAGAGAAGATGGTCATCGCCGAAGCACGGCGCACATACACTTACCTCGGTCTATTCGGATACGCCGTAGACGCAGCCATCGTCAATCGCGTGTTGCCGGAGAGCGTCACCGACAGCTATTTCGCAAAGTGGCGGGAGATTCAGAAAGAGCATCTTGCTTCCGTTGAAGAGGGCTTTGCCGACGTCAATATCCGACACCTTCCGCTGTTCGACCAGGAGATGGTCGGCATCGACTTGCTCCGCACGCTAGGGGAGGAGCTGTTTGGAGACGACGATCCGGTAGCGCACCTTTCTACGGGACGCCCGTTCCGGGTTGAGGATGTTGGCGAAGATGTGGTTCTTGTCATTTCGGTTCCGCTTGCCGAGAAGGGCGATGTTGACGTCGTCCGCCATGGCACCGAATTGGTAGTCACCGTCGGTCCGTATCGTCGGTCGATCATCCTCCCCGATTCTCTAGCCCGTCGCCATGTGCGCCGAGCCCAGCTCATCGAGGGTGAGCTTCGGATCACGTTTAGCCTGGAGCGCTGATGGCTACTCTGCTGCGCAATCAGGTTGGATATTGACATGGACGAAAACAGCGAATATCGCCAGGCCATTCGTCTCGGACTCCGTCGGGCCGGCATGCACTGGCTCCGGGCAAGTTACGAGGTTGTCGCCGGAGTGGGGGCACTACTGAGCGAGATCACGCAAGCTCGCGCCGGCGACTCCGGCAAGGACGAAGACGAGGCTGAGGACGACGGCCCGATTCGTATTGAGTTGGACTGAGAGGGATCACGTTGGCCGCAACTATTGGTATTGATCTCGGTGGAACCAAGCTGCTCGCCGTGCGCGTCGAGGACGGCGAAGTAGTCGCCCGCGAACTGTTCGCAACACCTGGAGAGGACTTCATCAGCTCCGCTCTCGCCGCAATCCGAGAGCTCTGGTCTGATGACGTCGTGGCGGTCGGTGCTGGAATAGCCGGTCTTGTCCGTTACCCAGACGGCGTGTTCGTGTGGGGACCTCACGTTCCTGGGACCAACATTCCGGTACGGTCGATTCTCGAGCAGGAGTTCGGGGTGCCCGCCGCAGTTGACAACGACGCCAACACCGCCGCGCTCGCCGAGCTGCATTCCGGTGCAGCGGTCGGCCGTTCCCATGTTCTACTGGTGACGTTGGGCACGGGTATCGGCGGTGCCGTGATTGCGGACGGCGAGGTATACCGAGGGTCTTCATTCGCCGGTGAATGGGGCCACATGCTCTACCAGGCCAACGGCCTCCAATGTGATTGCGGCAAGCGCGGTTGCTGGGAAACGGTTGCTTCCGGGCCGGCTCTGGCCCGTCTCGGTCGTGAGTTCCATGCCCTCAACCCTGGCGGTCAGCTCGCCAAGGTCCTGCAGAAGGGCGGTTTCAGTGCGGAGACGCTCACATCGGCGGCGGACGCCGGAGATGAGACTGCCCGCGGCCTCGTTAGCCAGGTTGGGGCTGCTCTTGGCCAGGGTCTGTGCAGCCTGATAGCCGTGTTTGATCCCGAGTTGATTGTCGTTGGTGGTGGTCTCGGCTCTGTCGGCGAGTCGCTGTTGGGACCAGCACGTCGTGTTGCCGCCGACGCCCTTCACGGGGGAAGCCATCGGCCGTTGCCGCCGATCGTGGTCGCCGAGCTCGGGCCCGAGGCCAATGCCATCGGCGCCGCTCTATTGGCCGCACAGTCCGTAGAATGATCGCTCATGGAAGGCGAAATCATCGGAGTGCCGGACCAGGACCCGGTCGAGGCCGAGATCGTTGAATCGACGCTTGCGGTCGTTCAGCATCCCCTGGACACAACTGCTCCGGTTCCGGTGCGAAGCAGACAGGAGATCCTGAAAGAGGCCGTCCTGCTGGTCCCCAATCTCGCCAAGCTCCTGTTTCGCCTGCTCAAGGATCGTCGTGTCCCGGTCGGGCGTCGTCTCAGCATGGCGGCGGTCGGTGCATATGTTGCTTCGCCCGTCGACCTCATCCCTGATTTCGTACCAGTGCTTGGCGGCATCGATGATCTCCTTGTGCTGGCCTTCGCCGTTGACTATCTCCTCAAGGCGAGCCCACCTGAGCTCATCGACGAGCACTGGGATGGGTCCGAGGACGGTCTGGAGTTGGTGCGGGGCATCGCGTCGTGGGGCGTCGAAATGATGCCGGATCGACTGAAGCGACTCGTGGCCCGCGGCTAGCGTCGAGTCGGGACCCCGGGGCGGCGATGCGCTGGCGCCGGCGAAGAAGCCGCTGCCGGTGTATCCCCGGCTACTCTCACCGGGATCATGGACTTTCGCAGAATCAACAATCTCCCTCCGTACGTCTTCGCCGAAGTGAACCAGCTCAAGCTGGAGGCACGCCGGGCAGGTGAGGACATAGTCGACCTCGGCTTTGGCAACCCGGACATCCCTTCACCAGGCTTTGTGGTGGACAAGCTGGCCGAAGCCGCAGCCAACGAACGCAACCACCGCTATTCGGCGTCACGCGGCATTCCGAACTTGCGCAAGGCCATCGTCGACAGGTACGCCCGACGGTTTGGCGTGGAGTTGGACCCCGAGACCGAGGCAATCAACACGATTGGGGCCAAGGAGGGCTTGTCCCATTTGATGTGGACATTGGTGCAACCGGGTGATGTCGCTTTGGTGCCTGAGCCCTCATATCCGATCCACATTTATGCGGCGGCTTTGGCTGGGGCGGAAGTCCGTCGGGTTCCGGTGCTGCACCGTGCTGACTACTTCGAGCACCTCCACGAGGCCTTTCTCGACTCGTGGCCGCGACCACGAGTGATCATCACCTCGTTCCCGCACAATCCGACGACCAAGACTGTCGAACTCGAATTCTTCGAGCGTCTCGTGGCATTCGCACGCGAACACAACGTGATGCTCGTTCATGACTTTGCGTACGCGGATATCACCTTCGATGGCTATCAGGCACCGAGCCTCCTCCAGGTGCCGGGGGCAAAGGAGGTCGGTGTCGAGCTGTACACGTTGACCAAGGGCCACTCAATGGCGGGGTGGAGGGTCGGCTTTGTTGTTGGCAATAGGGAGATGGTCGGCGCGCTCGCCAAGCTCAAGTCCTACCTCGACTACGGCACGTTCCAACCCATCCAGATCGCGTCGATCCTTGCGCTCAACGAAGGCGACGATCACGTCCAGGATGTGCAAGCGGTCTACAAAAAGCGTCGCGACATCCTCGTTGACGGTCTCAACCGGGCCGGCTGGCCGATCGAAAAGCCGCTCGGCACGATGTTCGTGTGGGCACCAATCCCCGAGGAATACAGCCATATGAACTCGATGGAGTTCACCTTTCACCTTCTCAAGGAGGCGAAGGTTGCGGTCAGTCCGGGAATCGGGTTCGGTCCCAGCGGCGAGGGTTACGTTCGGTTTGCGCTCGTCGAGAACGAGCATAGAACCGGTCAGGCGGTGCGCGGTATCCGCAAGGCGCTCGACAAGCTCCAGCCGCTCTAGCCATGGCGCTCCCCAACGGTGTCGCTGATTTTCGTTCCGACACGACCACCCATCCCACAGACGCGATGCGGGCTGCGATGGCCTCAGCCGTAGTGGGCGATGATGTGTACGGCGAAGACCCAACGGTCAATGCGCTCGAGGAAGAGGTCGCCGAGCTGCTCGGCAAGGAGGCTGCCGTCTTCACCCCGTCTGGCACGATGGCCAATCAAATCGCGATCGGGGTCCACACCGATCCCGGCGACGAGGTTGTGTGCGTCTCGACTGCCCACGTGCGCAACTACGAGCATGGCGGGGCATCCGCCAACTTCGGAGTCTCCTTCCGTACGGTGGACAGCCCGGACGGTGCGATGGATCTGAACGGGATCAAGGAAGCAGCAGCCGGTACCGCCTATCACCTTCCCCGGGTCAGCCTGCTCTCGTGGGAGAACACGCACAATGTCTCAGGAGGCACTGTTATTCCTCAGGAGGTCATCAGCGCCGGGTCCGGCTATGCCCACTTGATTGGGCTGGGTGTGCATCTCGATGGGGCCCGACTCTGGAACGCTGTCGCGGCTTCTGGGCTGACTGCCGCCGAGATTGCGGAACCGGTCGACAGCGCCATGTTCTGTTTCTCGAAGGGTCTTGGCGCCCCGGTCGGATCGATTCTGGTTGGTTCGCAGGACTTCATCTCGAAAGCGCGGTGGGTGCGTGGTCGCCTCGGCGGCTCGATGCGCCAAGCCGGCGTTCTCGCTGCTGCGGCCAAGGTTGCGCTCGATGGTCGTGAGCGGCTCGTTACGGATCACGCCAACGCCAGCGCGCTCGCAACAGGGTTGGCGGAGCGATTTCCCACCGCATTGGATGCCTCCAAGGTCAAGACCAATATGGTCATCATCCAGGAAGCCGGGCTGCCGGTGACCGCCGACGAGTTCATCAGCGCTCTCGGCGAGGCAGGGATCTTGACCGCGTTGATCACACCGGGTGTCGTGCGCTTCTGCACACATCACAATGTCGACGCCGCCGACGTCGACCGGGTGCTTGCGGTGGCCGACTCGTTGCCGAGCTAGAAGGCACAGCCCGGAGTATCAGTAAGGGCCTGTTCCGCCAGCTGCAGATGTTGCCCATAGCGGGCGTTGCGAACATAGCGGTGATAGGCGTCGTGAACTGGGTCGCCGGCTGCCGAGATGTGGGCCACCATCGTGTTGATCAACGGCTGTCCCTGTAGCCCCAAGGCGACACCTGATCGCAGCGCATCAGTGGCGCAACGTCTGGCGATCTTCTCGTTGATGAGCGCGTGACCATCTTCGTGCTCCCTAGTTGCGGCAGTGCTGCCGTAGGCGGGGACGAGCTCGATCGTGATGACCGTTACAACGACCCTGTCCCGATCTAACTGGATGTCGTAGATGGCGGTAGCGGTCGCCGCGGCTTCGCCACTATCGAACATCTCGACAGGTGTCGTTGCTACTTCCGCCAGCAGGTCATCATCAGCCTCGAGGCGGTCGAGCGCTTCGGCTATCCGGCTGTCACGCGTGCCTCGTGACACCGCCCGGAGCTCGTGATGCAGATCTGACACGATGCGATCCACCGATGGCGATATCGGCAGATGCAGGACCACATCATCGGCGTCCAATACCGAGACGGGAGTGTCGGCATTGACTCCCTTTCCCGCTAGGACGGCAAGTATTGCGAAGGCAGCCCCCACCGCGATGAATCCCAGTGTCAATTGTCGCATGACATCACTAATCGGCACCTGCCTGACAAACCTTATGCAGAGACCGTAACTGTTTCCCGTCCATGCGAGTCAGAAGACCCGATGCGTTACGCAGTTCTGTTCCCAGGACAAGGAAGTCAGGCCGTCGGTATGGGTACCGACGTGTTTGCCGCGCGCCCGGATCTCCTCGGTTCAGCTGCGGATGAGGTTCTGGGCTGGTCGCTGGCCGACCTTTGCGAAAACGGTCCCGAGGAAGAGCTGGTACGTACCGAGCGTGCCCAACCGGCTCTCTATGGCGTTTCCTACGCCCTGTGGGAAGCGTTCGCAGTTCGCATGCCGCATCCGCCGATGGGAGCTGCCGGGCACTCATTGGGCGAATACACGGCGTTGGCTGCAGCCGACGCCCTGTCCTACCACGATGGACTCAAACTGGTTGCGGCCCGCGGCGCCGCGATGGCCAAGGCAACCAAGGAAGCGGCCGGGGGAATGGCTGCTGTGATGGGTGCCGAACCGGAAGCGCTGGCGTCGATAGTTGAGGCGTTGCGGTCGGACGGTGCCGAGATCTGGTTGGCGAACGTAAACGCACCGGGCCAGGTGGTTGTGGCTGGATCTGTTGAGTCCATTGAGAGTCTGGCCGAAAACGGGCGAGAGATGGGGCTCCGTCGCGTCATTCCTCTCAACGTTGCAGGCGCCTTTCACACACCGTTGATGGAGTCTGCGCGGCGCGATCTCGACCGGGCCATCGCTGCCGTTGATTTCTCTCCGGGGGTCTTTCCTGTTTGGTCCAATCTGACCGCCGCTCCTGCCTCCGACGTGGCCGCGTCACTATCGGGTCAGCTGGTCGGTAGGGTTCGATTCAGCGATTCTCTGCGAGCTATGGCAGACACCGGTGCTGAGGCTTTTGTCCATATCGGACCGGGCGACGTCACCGCAGGAATGGCAAAACGCACCGTTAAGGGTGCGGTGGTCATTACTGTGTCGGCGCTCGAGGACATCGATGCGGCAGTCGCAGCACTGGTCGCAACATGAAGTCGGAAGGGAGCTCGATGCGGCACGGAGCCATAACTGGCTGGGGCGAGTACACGCCACCGGCCGTACTCAGCAATGATGATTTGGCCTCGGTGATCGAGACCAACGACGAGTGGATCACCAGTCGTAGCGGTATCAAGGAACGGCGCATCAGCCATGTGTCGAACTCGGAGATGGCAACTGCCGCCGCACGCAAGGCACTGGCGGCAGCCGATCTGGACGCCGCCGATATGGACCTCATCGTGGTTGCCACCTGCAGCCCCGACCGAGCAGTTCCTTCAGTGGCGGCGTATGTTCAGCGCGAACTCGGCGGGCTCGGCGCAACGATGGATTTGAACGCCGCATGCAGCGGCTTCGTATACGGGCTCAGCGTTGCCAACGGGATGATCGCTGCCGGAACCGTCGAGCGTGCCCTGATCATTGGAGCTGAGCGGCTCTCGGCCTTCTTGGACCTCAAGGACCGAACCACGGCAGTCCTGTTCGGTGATGGGGCTGGGGCGGTTGTTGTCGAGGCAACCGACGCTCCGCACGGTGTGTTGTCCTCGAATCTGCATTCCGACGGGTCGCTGACGGAGATCCTCACTATCCGCGGTTCAGGAACCGAGGGTGTGTTCGACCGGGACGTCCCGACCACCGTTGACATGGAGGGTCGCGAGGTGTTCCGCAACGCTGTGACCCGGATGGGCGAAGGAGCGGTCGTAGCCATCGAAAACGCCGGGCTCAGCGTCGATGACATCGACGTTCTGATCTCTCACCAGGCCAATATCCGGATTATCGATGCAACCGCAAAGCGGCTGAATGTGAAACCGGAGAACGTCTACACGAACATCCACGCCTACGGGAACACATCCGCTGCCAGTATTCCGATCGCGCTGTCGGAGGCTCTGGATCAGGGTGTCATCAAGCCGGGGGACTTGGTCGCGATGGTCGCCTTCGGCGGCGGCCTGACCTGGGGTGCGGCTGTAGTCAGGTGGGGCGACCGAGTGGATCGCCTCCGCACGGTCGACGCCGGTCTTCCCGGTACCGATAAGACGGGACTCGAACTGCTTGCCAGCCGGGTGCAAGGCTTGGGGCTCTAGATGGCTGAGCAGACATCGCGTGTTGCGCTCGTAACCGGCGGATCACGCGGAATCGGCAGGGCGATTGCCGAGAACCTCGCTGCCGCAGGGCATAGGGTCGCCATCAACTATGTATCCAATGCGGAAGCCGCAGCGGCGACTGTTGCCGCGATTGAGGCTGTCGGCGGAACGGCCGTTGCTATCCAAGGAGACGTCGGTGATGAATCCGCAGTCGGCGCACTCCTACAGCAGACCCAGGATCAGCTCGGCCCGGTTGAGATCCTCGTCAACAATGCAGGGATCACCAGGGACGATCTGCTGATGCGCATGAAGTCGGATGCCTGGGACGCTGTCATCCAAACGAACCTCACCTCCGTCTTTTTATGCAGCAAGGCCGCGATGCGCGGAATGCTGCGGGGCCGATGGGGGCGCATCATCAACGTCAGTTCTGTTGCCGGCGTATATGGGAACGCCGGCCAGGCCAACTACGCCGCTGCCAAGGCGGGTGTCGTTGGCTTCACTATGTCGCTCGCCAAGGAGATTGGATCCCGGGGCATCACCGTCAACGCGGTTGCTCCCGGGTTCATCGAAACCGACATGACCGCAGCGCTGGGAGAAGGCGTGGCCGATGCGGCCGCACAACAGATCACTCTGGGCCGCCTCGGCCGCCCAGAGGAAGTCGCGTCCGTCGTTGGCTATCTTGCCTCCGAGGGCGCGTCGTATGTCACCGGGCAGACCATCGTCGTTGACGGTGGGCTGGCCATTTGAACCAGGAGGGCACTAGCCATGGAAAGACCAGCAATCGAAGCAAAACTCGTCGATCTTCTCGTTGACGAGCTCGGGCTCGAGCGTGATGACATCACGATGGAAGCCAAGTTTGAAGAGGACCTCGATGTGGATTCGCTCGGGGTTGTCGAGCTGCTGATGGCGCTCGAGGACAACTTCGACGTGAAGATCCCCGATGAAGAGGCAGAGAAGATCACGACGGTCGGCGAAGCTGCAGATCTGGTCAGCCAGAAGCTGAACGCCTAGCGATGGAACGCCGCCGTGTAGTGGTCACTGGTCTCGGGACCATTAATCCATTAGCTCACAACGTCGACGACTTCTGGACGGCCCTTCTCGAGGGCCGATCCGGGGCAGCGCCAGTGACGCTTTTCGATGCGTCGCGCTTGCCGACTCGCTTCGCTGCCGAGGTCAAGGACTTCGACCCGCAGGTCTACATGCCGCGCAAAGAGTCGCGCCGACTCGACCGGAGCACGATGTTGTTCTGGGGTGCGACCAAGCAGGCGATGGACGATGCCGGGATTGCATTCGAAGACGGCGATCCTGCTGCCGAACGGGCCGGAGTTGTCTGCGGTACGGGTATCGGGGGCATCGGGACGACCCAGGAGCAGATCGGGGTGCTGGCCGACCGTGGCCCCAGTCGGATTTCGCCGCTGGCGATCCCAATGATCATGAGCAACCAGGCGGCGGGAGCTGTTTCGATCGGATTCCATCTCGCCGGCCCCAGCACCTGCACGGTGACCGCATGCGCCGCGTCAGCCAACGCCATTGGGGATGCGGCCGAGATGATTCGGCGGGGCGTTACTGATGTGATGGTCGCCGGTGGGATGGAGGGTGCCGTCACGGAGTTCGCTATGGGTGGCTTCAACTCGATGAAGGCTCTCAGTACTCGCAACGATGATCCGGAGCGGGCCAGCCGACCGTTCGACAAGGATCGGGATGGCTTCCTGCTGGGTGAGGGTGCCGGCTCTCTCATTCTCGAAGAGTACGAGCACGCCCGAGCACGTGGTGCACACGTCTACGGCGAATTCGTCGGCTACGGAATGTCGGCCGATGCCTATCACATCACGCTGCCCAAGCCGGGTGGTGCCGGGGCCGCCCGGGCTATGCAAGGCGCTCTCAACGATGCAGGCGTCGATCCGGCCGATGTTGGCTACATCAATGCCCACGGAACTTCCACGCCGGCCAACGACGTGACCGAGACGCTTGCTATCAAGAATGTGTTCGGTGATCACGCTCATCGGATGCCCATCTCGTCCACGAAATCGATGACGGGCCACATGCTCGGAGGTGCCGGGGCCGTAGAGGCGGTTATCTCGCTCAAGGTGCTCGCCGCCGGCACGGTGCCCCCGACCATCAACTACAGGACGCCCGATCCTGAGTGCGATCTCGACTACGTTCCCAATGAGGCGCGCGACGTAGAGGTCAGCCTGGCGCTGTCCAATTCCTTCGGGTTTGGCGGGCACAACGTCTCGTTGCTGTTTGCATCAGTCTGACGGGTCTTGCGGGCGGTCATCAACGTCGCAAGTGCTGGTCGGGGGCGGTGCGCCCCGGCTGACAGCCTCGCGATACTCGTCGAATGACCGAGTAGCCAACGCCACGACCAGGCCGATCCCAACCAGTGCACCAACTCCCGTCGTTGTCGCTGCCGCCGCTTCGAATGCGGGGCATCCCGCCGGCTCACAGAGAACGCCGACAATGGTGCCCCCGAGGTAAGCGCCGATCCCGGCGCCGATACCAACTGGAGCTGCCACGATTGGACGCACGCGGTAGATGACGATCATTGCCGCAACGCCGATGCCGACGACTGCACCGATCGTGGCCCAGACAACCGTCGACTCGACAAGCCAGCCAAGCAGGCTCCCGATGGCTGCGGCGGCAACCAGCGGTAGCCAGCGTGATGCCGCGTCTGGTCTTTCGTTCGTCATTTGCGCCTCTTGCGTGGAGCGGGAAGTTCCGGCATGGGGTCCACAGCCAAGCGTGCTTCGGTTGTCCACGCAAGGTAGGCGAGAGCACCCGCAACGGCGAGCAGGAGCACCAATCCGCCGATGGGCGAGGAGAGCGCAGCGATGACAACGACCACCGGCAGCCCAAAACGGAGTGCGTAGAGTGCCCAGGTCCCGCCACGCATGAATCCCCAGCTCAGCAATATGCCGAGTGAACCGGCCATCCCATGTGCCGGCTCCAAACCATCAGGTGCTACGACGCCAACGAGAGGTACGAGCGCAAACGAGCCGATAGTCAGCGCGATCGGCTCCCAACCCGGTGCGCCGGCCGCAGGTCGCTCACGTAGCCAGCCCTCGAGCCATGGTCCGCCGAGACCGGCCAGTCCAAGGCCGCTGAGCACGATGGCGGCTATTAGCCAGGGCTCGAAGTCCGCAACGACCGTGATCAGGAGTTCGGCGATCAGTAGACCTGCCGCAAAATAGCGGGTCCAGCGGCCTCGGCCCAGCAACAGAGCGGCGCCAGCGGCGATGCTCAGTACAAGACAACCGACAGCGATTGCCAGTGCCGAGTCAACCGCCCATGGATCGGGATCGACAACGAGGTGAATGGTCCAGCTGAGCCCGGCAGCCATTACGGTCGCCGCGATCACAAACGGCATACGTGCCACGATGCAATGACCTCCGATTGTCGCCCGGAGTGGGGACGGTTATTGCTCCGGCCGGGTGTCAACCGAGCCGGGGACTCGATTGTTGCCGAGGAACGAGTAGTACCGGTAGATGCCTTCTTCGAGAAGCGAGAAATCGACCTGGAATGTATCTCCGGTGTTCAGCGGCGGACTGCTTTCGAACTCACCTTCGCGAGCTTCGATGACGTACTCCCGCTCAGCCGAGTCCTCGTGGCGGAATTCGACGATCTGGAACTCGGTGAGATCAAGGGTGAGGTTCGATGGGCGGAACCGACCGCCTTCGATAATCACGACGACGACACCCTCGGGTGGTGCCTCCGTCGTGGTTGTGGTGGTGGGAGCCCGATCATTTGCGATTGCGGCATCAGATGGGCCGCTGGCGCACGCGCCCAGCAGCATGGCAACGATGACGGTCAACATGACCCAGCGAATTCGCACGTCTCTCCTCGGAGTGGTCGGGTCGAGCATTGTAGTGCGAAAACCTCGGCGCGTGATTCGGGAACGGCTACTGACCGGGGGCCCAATACGAGTGGGTGCGCCATTGCTCGGTTGTGCGCTGCAACGTTGTGATCGAGCAGTGAACGGGCTTGTTCTGATGGAAAACCTCGGGATTGGACCTCGTCAGATGCAGGTGCGTCGCATGGATGGGGTCCTCGTGCGACACGAACGCAATGTCGCCTGGCTCAGTGTCTGTCCATGCGGCAACGGCGGCAGCTATGCGCCGAGCTACTTGGTCGATCGATTCCGGGCAGAACGGGAGATCGCGAGGATTGGCTAGATAGGCCTCCAACTCGCCCGGAAACACCGTAGGCAGACGATCCCAGAGTGCCCCCCGCCAGCGTACGGCTAGACCCCATTCGGTGAGGCGCCTATCTGTCACAACGTCCGCGCCGGTTTCAGCCGAAATCAATCCGGCAGTCTCTTGGGCTCGGTCGAGTGGTGAGGAAACGATCAGCGCTGGTGGTTTGCGGCGGAGGTATTGCCCGGCGGCGGCAGCCTGATCGCGACCCTTCCCTGAGAGCGCAAAACCGGGTATGTCGGCGTACACGACGTTCCCAGGGTTGTCGACTTCGCCGTGTCTTATGAGGTGAATCTGCATCGGCGGAGTATCGCACGCCGGCGGGCAGAGCGGCCTCCTGAGAGCGTGCCGGCGGGACATCGGCGAACCCACGAACGCGGTACCGTGGGGCGATGCGACGTTTTGCTGAGCGATTCCTGCACATCGACATGGATGCGTTCTTCGTGGAAGTCGAACGACGGCGCGACTCGAGTCTGGTTGGCAAGCCGGTGATTGTCGGTGGTCTGGGGCGTCGCGGCGTCGTTGCCTCGGCGTCCTACGAGGCCCGAGCGCGGGGGGTGCATTCTGCAATGCCGATAGGGGAAGCCCGGCGTCTCTGTCCCCATGCTCGGTTCATTCCACCGAGTCACACCGACTACGGCGCCGTGTCGCGCGAGGTGTTTGCGGTTTTCCGGGCATTCACTCCGCTGGTTGAGGGCCTCTCGGTGGATGAAGCGTTTCTCGACATCTCGGGTCTGCGGCTTCACTACGAGACTCCGGCAGCTGCCGGGTCCGAGCTGCGGAAGCGGATCCGCACCGAACTCGGCCTGCCGGCCTCAGTAGGAATCTCAGCGGTCAAGTTCATCTCCAAACTCGCCTCGGATGACGCCAAGCCAGATGGCATGCTCGTGGTTCCCGTCGGCGGCGAGCTCGATTTCCTCCATCCGATGCCGGTACGTCGCCTGTGGGGCGTTGGCGAGGCGACCCGGGTCTCGCTCGAGGCGCTTGGTGTCGCCACGATTGGTGATCTCGCCGGAGTACCGGAGGCAATGCTCATCAAGCGGCTTGGACCTAGTCTCGCCCAGCACTTGACCCAACTTGCGGCGGCCATCGATCCGCGAGAGGTCGAGCCAGACAGTGCGACGAAGTCGATTTCGGTCGAGGAGACCTATAGCGAGGATCTCGAGTCCGACGATCTGGTTGAGAACGCTCTCCTCCGTCTGTGTGATCGATTGGCCTCACGTCTGCACAGGGCCGGCTACAGCGGACGCGTTGTCACGTTGAAGGTTCGGTTCGGTGACTTTGAAACGCTGACCCGCTCTGAGACGGTTGTCGGTGAGATCAGCGGGACCGCGGCGGTCTGGGATGAGGCGCGCCGCCTGATCAGCCGTATCGAGCGGGCGGGCAGGGGAGTGAGGCTACTTGGAATCGGCGCTTCTGGGCTAGTGGACGAAGCCGATCCCAGGCAGTTGTCACTCGATGAACGTCCACGTGACACAGCCGCTGAGGTGGTGGA
>CBDUNF010000024.1:0-26539 GCA_965368515.1 uncultured bacterium | reverse complement strand
CCACCCACGAGCGAGGGAGCAATGCTCGAAGTAGCCAATCTCGAAGTCGTGTACAACGACGTCGTGCTTGTCCTGCGCGGCATCTCCCTGGAAGTGCCCGATGGGCAGATCGTCGCCTTGCTCGGTGCCAACGGTGCCGGCAAGACGACGACCCTCCGGGCTATCGGAGGGCTCCTCGATGTCCATGAGGGTGACATCACCAAGGGTTCCGTCACCTGGAACGGTGATCGCATTGATAAGAAGGAACCCTCCGAGATCGTCCGCGCCGGTATCACCCAGGTGCTCGAGGGCCGGCGCATCTTCGCCGAGCTCAATGTTGAGGAGAACCTGCGCACTGGTGCGTACACCAATCGGAACCGCGCTTCGGTTACCGAGGCGCACTCCCGGGTGATGGAGCTGTTTCCGGTGCTACAGACAAGGCGCAAGAGTATTGCCGGGTATCTGTCGGGTGGCGAGCAACAGATGCTTGCGATCGGTCGTGCCCTGATGGCCAACCCCAAGCTGCTGATTCTCGATGAGCCATCGTTGGGGCTAGCACCGAAGCTGGTCCAGCAGATCAAAGACATCATTGTTGATATCAACAAGCAGGGCACCGCGGTGTTGCTGATCGAGCAGAACGCAACGATGGCATTGTCGATCGCTCACCACGGCTACATCATGGAAACCGGCAAGTTGGTCATGGACGGCGACCCGAAGAAGCTGCTGCAGGACGAGGATGTCCAGGAGTTCTACTTAGGCCTGCACGGCTCGGGGGAGCGGAAGTCGTTCCGTGAGGTCAAGCACTACAAACGCCGAAAGCGGTGGCTCTCATGAGGGCTTCGCTCGAAACAGGTTTCGAGCGAGCTGGAAGGCAGCGGCTCCGCCGCTCGCTTTCCGGAGGATCGCCGTACACGCCGCCGCTCCTCCAGCCGAGGGGGAGACGCGGTGCTTTCCCCTCGGGCACCCCCTTCCAGAAGCCTGATGAAAGCGGTAGCTGCAATGAGTGAGCATCTTCTCGAGTTCTCCGACATCGGGCTTTCGTTTAAGGGTGTCAAGGCGCTTGACGGGGTTAGCTTTCACGTCGACGAGGGTGAGCTGTTTGCCATCATTGGCCCCAACGGTGCCGGGAAGACCTCAACGTTCAACTGTGTCAATGGTGTCTACAAACCGCAAACCGGCGACATCATCTGGGAGGGGGAGAGCATCAAGGGGATGCGTCCCGACCGAATCGCCGAGCTTGGCATCGCCCGTACCTTCCAGAACATCGAGTTGTTTGCGCACATGAACGTGCTGGAGAACATTTCGTTGGGTCGGCATGTCCGCACTGATGTCGGCTGGCTCGCCGGCTCGCTATGGATCGGCAAGGCCAAGAGAGAAGAGATGGCAAACCGCGCCCGGGTTGAGGACATCATCGATTTGCTCGAAATCGAGCAGTGGCGCAAGTACCCGGTCGGGTTGTTGCCATATGGGGTTCAGAAGCGTGTCGAACTCGGGAGGGCTCTTGCGATGGAGCCGAAGCTGCTGCTACTGGATGAGCCGGTGGCCGGGATGAACCTCGAGGAGACCGAGGACATGGCTCGTTTCATCCTGGACATTCGCGAAGAGCTCGGTATCGCCATGATCCTCGTCGAGCACGACATGGGCCTCGTCATGGACATCGCCGATCGGATCATGGTGCTGGACTTCGGCACACCTATTGCCACCGGGGTACCAACCGAGATCCAGAAGCATCCCGAGGTCATCAAGGCATATCTCGGGGAAGAGATCTAGATCAAGGTTGGCCCCGGCGGTTCGCCTCAACTCTCCACAATGACTCTTGCCCTCATCCACGGGTGCGGAGTGCAGAAGTACTCGAAGTCTCCAGCGGTCTCGAACGTGTAGGACCATGATTCGCCGAAAGCCAGGAACCCTGAGTCGAATGTGCCGTCTACGGCGGTCGACGTGTGGATCTGCCCTTCATCATCATTGACCCAGGTGACGGTGGTACCAACTGGGATGGTGAGGACGTTCTCCGAGTAATCCGCCGGGTCTTCTGTAACTGCGAACTCGTCGGCAGCATCCAGCGGCTGGGCAGTCCAGGAACCGGCGAGCATCGACACGATGATGCCATCGCTCGGGCGTTCTTCAGGTGAGCTTGCGGGCTCACCGGCTCCGATTGCCTCGAAGATCTCAGGGTTGGGATCGCCCTCGACCACGATGGTACCTAGCGCCCCCTTGTCGAATGCCCGGCTCAGCGCATGGTCGACCAGGACGATGGTGCTCGGTACCTGGCCGATCAGCTCGACAACCGTGCCCCCGCCCGCCGGAACCAGGGTTGTCTGTGAGCCACGCAGTGGCTCGTTGAGCAGCGCCGCTTCTTGGTAGACCACGTCCCAGTGTGACCCAATCGGATGGAAGTTGGAGTCCAGATTGAGACCGGCGTTGACGAAGTAGATTCGCATCCTCTCGCCGACGCGCATGCGCGGCGAGTTGTCGCCGGCGAGGGCGCCCTTGGCTCCGTTGAAGACGACCATTGTTGGATGCTCATCGGTCAATGCCTGGCGGTCGGTGTCAACCAAACCAGGTTCGGTACCGGTCGTGTAGTACTCCGACTGCACCATGTAGAGCTCGTGCTCCGCCGGGGGAAGGGGAGTCTCGGGGTCCACAAGGATCCCTCCGTACATGCCGTGCGAGATGTGAAGGGGAACATCGCCAAACGCACAGTGGTACATGAACATGCCTGGGTAGAGCAGACGAGCCTCGATCGTCTTGGTCTCTCCGGGAGCGACGGTCGTATCCTCGGCTCCCCCACCTTGGCCGGTGACTGCATGGAAGTCGACGTTGTGGGGATGTGTGTTGGAGGCGGGATTGGTGATGGTGAATCGCAATACGTCGCCGACCCGGGCGCGAACCATCGGTCCGGGGGTACCACTAACCGTGCTCTGATCACCGTCGATCCGGTAACCCCAGGTCTCGTATTCCACGCCGGTCACAGGGTCGATCGCAACCACGTTCTCGACCACTTCGAAGTGGACCTCGACGATGGCGGGCGTGGTCCGGCCCGAGGCGGGTGGCACATTTGGTGCATACGTAGCATTGACCTCGGTGCCGGGAGCCACAGGCAGTTCCGATTTGGGGATCATCTCGGGCAGGACACTGGCGCCGGCCGGTGTTGCCAGAGCGGCGGCGGGGGCACCGTCGGTGCTCAAGAACTCGTTGACACTGTCGGCAACAAGCGCATCGTCAACCGAATCACGTGATGCGGTGATCGCAAGGGCGCTGACACCGATGGCGGCGGCGGCAATGGCCAGCGCGACCCCGAGCACAGCAAGCGATGCGAGTGTGAAGTGTGGGTGCGGTTTTGGCTCGGCGGTTGTGGGCTGGGTCATGGGTGGCCTCCAAGGAGTTCATGGTCGTCGCTCGACCGGGTCGGACTTGGCTGCGACGTTTGGTTCGGAGTGAATCTCTAGTTAAACACTATAGATCTAAGGAATAAAGAAACATAGAGGGCAAAAGTGCCCAGTGGCGGGACGCTCGAGGCGGGTGGTCGACTGTCGCGAGGGCACTCTTGAATGGATGCTTGGGAACCCTCGGCTGACGCTGGTGACTGGATCGATCGGCCGACGAGATCAACCGGCAGCTTCTTAAACGCAGCTACCGGGTTCGGGGCACGAGCCGCAGTTGCGGTCGGGCCGTTGTGGGCGGCTGTTCGGCCCTCCGACCGGCCCCGGCGGTAGGTCTACTCCGATTGGATGAAGACGGTTCCTGTGAACAAACCACACAGCCGCCCGTCGTCGCGAGTGACTCGCACCTGATAGGTGGCGAGCTGACGGCCGCGGCGGACCTCGGTTGCTTCGGCCCGCAGCGTATCGCCGGTCTTCGTTGCGGCAGAGATGACAAGATGTGTGTCGATCGCAACCGCAACCGGGCCGGCCGCGTTGGAAATCAGCGAGAACGCACAATCGGCAAGTGAGAACAGCGCTCCGCCATGGGTAGAGCCGTGGAAGTTGAGGTGCTCATCGGTTATCGGCAGGGCGACGACCACCAGGTTGGGGTCCGCAGAAACTAGTTGTGCCCCGAGAGCTTCCGCATAGCCGTCGCGGTCGAAGTAGGTCTTGATACGGGCGGTCTCATCCATCCCGGCAGAGTACCCAAGTGACCGGGCCCGATGCGGCAATACGGGTGGTCCGCATCGGGCCTATGGTCGGATAGTGGTCCTAGCCATCGCTAGTGGGCTCCGTCGTCTGGTTCCGAACGAACGCAACCACCTGTCGCGTCCAGCGCTTTGCTTCGTGCAGCTGAGAGCGTACCCCGCGGAGAGCTGAAATCGCCTCGTTCAACGGAGCCCCGAAGTCATCCCCGGGTTGGAGGTCGATGACCGAATCGGCGACCGGCGCCGCTATGGCAGCGACGTCTGCCACGATTCTGCGGGCATTGTCGAGGTTTGTCTGCGGTTCGTTGATGTCGATGCCCGCGGCTGCGAGTCGATCTAGTTCGGACTGGAGGTTTGCGGCTGTCTCCTCGTACCGGTCCGTTAGTCCACCGACGGCGTCCGCCGCGATCACAGCTTTCGTCTTGGGTACAAGGAGAGCAAAGACCAGGGTCTCCTCGAACAACGGTGCTGCGATGGCGCGGAGTTCGTCCAAGGTCGCGGCCGTGGCGATGTCAGCCACTCCAGCGCTCAGGGTCGCGTCGGCTGCCACAACGTCGTCTAGCAGTGTCGCCGCATGCGGAGCGGTCACGTGTCTCGCCGACACCACCCGCGCCGACAGACGTTCCAATGCCGTGAGGCGTTTCTCGATCTCTGCTGTGATGCGACTCTTGGCGGTCTCGAGGCGAGCAGAGGTGTCGGTTGCGTTCTGGCGAACCGCGGGTGGTTCGTCGCTCTGGGCTTGGGCTGCAATCGGAAACGCTGTGGTCAGCAACGTGGCGCCGAGAAGGCCGCAGAGCCACCGTCTTGTCCTTGTCATTCGCACGACCCTCCCTTGGATCTGAAAGCGTTGCCCATTCAGCTTGGCGGCGGCATGTTCAGAAGGAACGAGCGTGGTGTAATAAATCTGTAAACGCCTGCCGCCTTTCGGGCAGAGGGCGTGATCGGCGGCCGGCACACTCCAGCACTGTGGCTTCCTTGGCCTCGGGTTAGGAGCGGGCGCTCGAGATGAGCTTCCAGGCGGCGGGGAGGGCTATGCCGGCAAGGGCGACTTTGGCGAGGTCCCCGATGACGAACGGTGCCAACCCCAGCTCTACAGCGCGAGTCCACGAAACGCCGACCACATTGGCCAGCCAGGGGACACCAAGCAGGTAGATGACGACGCTACCCGTGAGGAAGGCCGGAACAGCGGTGACTATTGAACGGTCCTGCTTCCTTTCGGCGAGTGTTCCGACGATCCACGCGGCTACAACGAATCCGACGAGGAATCCACCGGTGGCACCGGTGGCGTAGGTCCAACCCGACGCTCCGCCGGCATAGAAGGGAAACACCAATCCCAATAGGACATAGAGGCCCTGGCTGGAGGCGCCTGCCCGTCCACCGAGTACGGCCCCGGAAAGAAGTACCGCAAACGTCTGACCGGTGATCGGGACCGGAGTGAAAGGCAGCGGGATACGTATCTGGGCCGCCAGGGCCGTTAGGAACGCAAAGCCGATGACGAGGGTCAACGTTGTCGCACGGTGGCGCGGTAGCACGGCACCTGCGATCACACGCGATGGAATGACGGCTTGCATGTGGGTCTCCCTTCCCGGAACTGAGGCTGGAGGATAGGCGCGTCATCTCGGCGAAATCGTCCGCCAGGCCATCGACCGGGTTTAGGAATGGAGACGACCTGCCGACAGCAGAAACATGCCCCTTCGGCAGGACAACGATACGCGCTCGGCCTCATCGGATCCCGCCGGCCCGCGAGGCCGGTTCGCCGCGCATAAGGTCACCATGATTCTGGTCGCCGTCGGTCTGCTGGCCACGCTTGCCGGAACCTGGTGGAGTGGCGTGCGCGCCTCGCGCGCCGACGAGCAGGACCTCGTTAGCAGGGGCGAGCTACTCGTTTTTGAGACGACCAACCTCCTCGATCGGGCGGCGACGCAGATCGTCGCAAGCGGTAGCTTCTTCCGGGCCAGTTCTCACGTGACTCCCGATGAATTCCGGACGTTTGTCGGCGATATCGGACTCATGCCCGGGATGCTGGGCCTCGGTTACGTGCCGGTCGTCGCTGACAAGGACCTCGAGTCCTGGCTGGAAGTCACCCGGCGCGAAGTTCCGGGTCTCGAGGTATTCGAGCTCGATGACGACGAGCGGCACATTCCGTTGGGCGATCGCGAACTGCGTTTTCCGCTGCTGTACTTCGAGCCGCTCGAGTTGTTCTCGGCTCTCGCCGGATGGGACATCGGTTTCCATGAGGACTTGCGTGATGACCTGCTTGCCGGACTGCGTTCGGAGGGTCTGACGATGACCACGTTCGTCGAGCTGGGTCTTCCTGCTCCGCTCGATGACGATGACCAGTTCATTCTCGGATGGCCGATAGCTGATCGAGAGGAAGGAGTTGTCAGCGAGTTGATCGTGGCAGTGCTCGATCTGAGCATGATGGTGGAGCAGAACGTGTCGAGCGAGGCCACCAGGGGGATCGACTGGTCGATCGTGGATATCACCGGTGTCGATGGGCTGATCGCCGATCACGACGGCTGGAGGGACACGATCAACTTCGGGGGCCGTACCTGGTGGATAACGGTGGCACGACACGGTGGGCCGGCGGGTCTGGTCAGCAGCAACTTCTACTATCCCTTCTTCGGCGGGTTGGTCGTTACGGCCCTGTTGGCGCTGCTCGGAAACCTCCTCACGGGTCGACTCAGGGTTCGGCGCGAACTGGAATCACTCGAATCGCTCAACGATGGCAAGGACGAATTCTTGGCATCAGTCAGCCACCGACTGCGCACGCCGTTGACATCCGTGGTCGGTTTCAGCGAGATCTTGCGCGACAGCGAGGCCGGCATGACTGAGGCCGACCGTCGGGAGCTGATCTCAACGATCGCGGTTCAGGCAATCGAACTGGGCCACCTGTTCGACAATCTGTTGACCGTCTCGCGTGGCACAGGGCGTGGCGCCTTCATCCCCGCGCGAGTTTCGATAGCAGCCGAGATCAATGCCGTGCTGGACACAGCCGAGCCGGCGCGTCGCGCCCAGGTGAGCGTGGTCGCTGCCGACCCCGATGTCGTGGCGGCGGGTGACCCGGGGCTAGTCCGGCAGATACTCCGCAACCTCATCGCCAACGCAACGCAGCACGGCGACCGGGTTGAGCTGACTGTCGTTGCTGAGAACCACGTAGCCCGGATCGCAGTCCGCGACAACGGTCCCGGAATACCGCAGGATCGAGTCGGTGGGATCTTCGAGTTGTACGAACGTTCAGAGGATAATCGCGGCCAGCCGCAGACTATGGGCGTCGGCCTCTTCGTCTCACGGCGTCTGGCCCGCCGCATGAGCGGTGACCTGACTTATGAACGGTCGTCGCCCTGGACGGTGTTTGAGCTCACTCTGCCCGCCATTCCTGCTCCTGTCGAGGGCAATGGCGCCGCGTCGAATCTACGCCAGACGGTCAACTAGTCGGCCACCACAGGTAGCATCCGCACCATGAACGAGTTCAATCCGATTGAGCAATCCGGGCGCGAAGAGCCGCCCCGGCGCAGGCTTCCGGTCTGGCCATTCGTGGCAGCCGGCGCGATGCTCTTGGTCGGGGCTTTCATCTTCGCCGCCGTCGCTATCCCGATTTCGATGCCCTACTACGCGTTGTCCCCGGGTCCGGTCAGCGACGTGAGCGACTACATCCAGGTCGATGAACCATCAGAGACCACTGAAGGAGAACTGTTCTTCCTGACCGTTTCTCTTCAGGAAGTGAACGTGATCGAGTGGGTTGCCGCCAAGCTGGACGCCCGGGTGGACCTTGCGCCTCGGGAGAACATCCGCCCGGCCGGTGTATCTCAAGAGGAGCTGCGACAACAGAATCTCAACGCGATGGAGCGGTCCAAAGAGGACGCCACGTTTGTCGCGTTGGATTACCTCGGATACGAGGTCACCTACACGGGTTCGGGGGCATTGATCGTCTCGACGATTGAGGAGTCCGCGGCCGAAGGAGTCCTCCTCGCCGGAGACGTTATCAAGGCGGTCGAAGGTGAAGTGGTGGAGTTTTCCAGCGACGCTGTCGATCTGATCGGCGGTCGAGCACCGGGTGATGAACTCGTACTGACTATCGAGCGGACCAGCCCGGACGACGTCGAGACAATCGAGGTGATGGACGTCCCCCTCGTGTTGGGTCCGTACCGTTTCATCGACGAGGACGGCAACGTGCTGGACGACCCCGAGCGGGGCATGGTCGGGGTCATGCTGGACAACGCCGACGTCGACATTGTCTTCCCAGTTGACGTCAAGATCGACAGCCAGAACATCGGGGGACCATCCGCCGGGCTGATGTTCACTCTGGAAATCATCGACGCTCTCACCGACGAGGACATAACCAAGGGCCGTCGGATCGCGGGGACGGGGACGATCAACTCCGACGGCGAGGTCGGCGCCATCGGCGGTATCCGTCAGAAGACCTACGGCGCTATTGATGCGGGGGCCGAGTACATCCTGGTCCCGTCGGGCAACTACGAGGATGCCCTCGATGCGGCCGGTGACGACATCGTCGTGGTCGAGGTCGCAACCATTCAGGACGCAATGACCTTCCTGGCCTCCCTGGCCGCTGCCTAGTCGTATTGACCTCGGAATCCGCAAGAAGCGGCGTCGCGGATAAGACACCACTGGCTCGACAACCCGGGGTATCGTGACCCGATGGCCGACGATCTAACTCCCCAGGACATCCGGGCGCGCAAGTTTGCGGTGTCTCGTCGCGGATACGATCGCTCTGAGGTGACCGACTACCTCGCCCGGATTGCCGATCGGACCGAGTCGCTGGAGACCGAGCTGGTGCTCATCGAGGAGAGGTTGCATCAACTAGGCATCTCTGAACTCCCTGACTTCAAAGATGAAATCGAACATCTTGGCAGCGAGATCAAGACAGTTCTGTCCGCCGCCATGACCGCCGCCGAGGGACTTCGCAACAGGGCCCATGCTGAGGCCGAGGCGATGTTGCTCGACGCGAGTACTGCCAGCTCAGAAGCTCGCGGCGACGCCTGGGAGTCGGGAACGGAACTTCTCCGGCAGGCAGAGGAAGCTGCCGCCACGATGCTTGCGGAAGCCCGCGAGGATGCCCTCTTCGTTCGGGCCGAGGCTGAGCAGGACGCAAAACGGCTCGTTACCGACGCCCGCCGCCAGGCCGACGAGATGCTGCGTTCGTCGCGGGAAGATGGCGAGAAGATCGTCGTTATTGCCAAGGCCGAGAGTGAGGCGATCCTCGAAGGTGCTCGTCAGTCAGCCGAGAAGGCACAAGAGCGAGCGCGCGCCCTAGAGAACCGGCGGACGGAGCTGTTGGGTGAGTTGGAGGTGGCCGAATCGGCTATACGGGATCTTGAATCGACTCGTACGAAGGCGGCTTCGGCACCTGCGGTTGGGGCACGGGTCACGGCAGGAGACGATCGCACCCACTGGCCGGAGGACGAGGGCACCATTCGGATCTTGCCGGCAGCGGAACCCGAGGTGGCGCCGGTCGCGACGGCGGTGGTCGATGCCGTGGAGATGGCTGCTGAGGTCGCCGAGATGCGGTCTGCGGTGGCGATGCCGCAGCCGTCCGAAAGCGTGCAGGTCGACATTCGGGACGAGGTCACGCCCGAGGAGACCAAACCAGACCTGCCGTCCACCCCAGCGGTTGAGCAGGACCACGCACCCGAATCTGCCATCGTTGCGGAACCCGCAACCGAGCCGGAACCGGAAGAAGAGCCAGGCGGTGCCGAGCCGGTAACTCGAGACGAGCCTGCTGCGGAGCCGGCACCCGAACCGGAAATGGCTGCCGTCGAACCAACAAAGGAAGAACCGTCGGCACCGGAGCCGATGCCCGAAGCTGCGCCGGTTGCGGACAAGGTCACGGTCATTGATGAAGACGCAGGTCTCTCCGAGCTATTCGCACGTCTGCGAGAACCGGCCCGCTCGGCTGATCCGGCCGGATCCTCGGCGCCTCCGCAGGCAGCGGAGGTCGAAGCGGAATCGGTGACAGCAGACGAGGCCAGCGCGGCAGCCGCCGGCGGACGCGAGGATCGACCATCGCTCGCAGCGGTACCTGATCTTGCGATCGGTGAAGGCTTCGAGCGACGCGACCGAATGCTGCTTCCGATTGAGAACACCGGCCTGCGTGGCTTGAAACGCCGGATTGTGGAGCTGCAGAATCGTGTGCTCGAAGAGCTGCGCACGTCGAACGGCGAGTACCGACTTGGCCGCGAATTCGTCGTCGCAATGATGGGCGACGAGCTCGATGGCGTATTGCGAGAAAGCTATCGAGCCGGCCATGCGGCAGCAGCCGAGTCGATGGGTGCCGCCGAACCACAAGTCACCGGCGGACCAAATCAGGGCGCGGCCGAGTCCTTCTCGGTCGACCTCCACCGCGACGTGCAGAGAGCCATCGGATCAGGCTCGGAGCCCGGCAGCAGGAGGCTTTCGTCTGATGTCAGCCGCGTGTTCCGCGGCTGGCGGACCGACGAAGCGGAGCGTCACGTGCGAACTGCGGCTCGGCGGGCCTTCAACGACGGCCTGCTTGCGGGCTATAAGCGTCTCGGTGTCGCTGAGGTCGAACTGGCTGCCCCGGGGCGTAGTTGCGGAGAGTGTGCGGCCGATACCGGTGTCTCTTGGGCCCCGGTCGATGAGACACCTCCAGGCGTCGATCTGCCACCGCTGGGGCCATCCTGTGCGGCGATGGTCGTGCCAAAAGGTACCAGCGGCTTCGATAGTCACATTGCGCAATAGAATCAGTCTGTGATCAATAGAGAACCCGTCCCAATTCGCCCCGCCAGGTCTGATCGTCGCTGGCCGACGATCATCGCCGTAATCGTCATCGCCGCCCTTGTCTTTGGGCGCTTCATTGCCACCCTTTGGACCGACTACCTCTGGTACCAATCCGTCGATCAAACCGGGGTATGGCGCACGCTCATCTTCACCAGGGTGGGTCTGGTGATCGTTGCCTCCGTAATTGCCTTTGGCCTGTTCTGGCTCAACCTATGGCTGGTCGATCGGCTCTCGCCACGACGTCGACTTCCCACGGGCACCCCGGAAGAAGAGCTGCTCGCGCGATTCCAAGAGTGGATCGAGCCGCGTGTCCGGAAGGTGCGGTTTGCGATCAGTGCTTTCTTCGGAATCATGCTCGGGCTCAGCGGATCCGTCTGGTGGCAGGAGTGGTTGGCATTCCGTAACGGCACCAGTTTCGGGGTCAAAGACCCGATCTTCAACAACGACTTGTCGCTGTACGTTTTCGACCTGCCGTTTTACAACGTGCTCTTCGGCTGGTTCTTCCAGCTGCTGCTCGTTATCGCAGTTGTCAGCGCATCGATCCACTATCTGAACGGAGCCGTCGAGTTCTCGTTCAATCGCAGGGTTGAGCCTGGAGTCAAGGTGCACCTTTCGGTGCTGTTTGCCAGCCTCGCCGTGCTCAAGGCTGCCGGTTACATGCTCAACCGCTGGGAGCTCCTGTTCTCCGATCGTGGCCAGGTCTTCGGTGCTTCTTATACCGATGTGAACGCCCAGCTGCCGGCTCTCAACTTGTTGATCTTCATCTCTCTTGTGGCTGCGGTGATCTTGCTGCTGAACCTCCGGTTCCGCGGGTGGACGTTGCCCATCGTTGCGGTGAGCTTGTGGCTCGGGACGTCTGTCCTGGTGGGCGGGCTCTATCCGACTTTGGTCCAGCGCTTCTCAGTGGTTCCCGATGAGGTGAACAAGGAAGAGGAATTCGTCGGCTACAACATCGAAGCGACTCTTGCTGCGTATGGGATCGACGATATTGCCGTGACCTCGTTTGCGGCTTCCGCAGACCTAGAGCGGGATGACCTCGAGTTGAATCAGGGCACCATCGACAATATCCGTCTGTGGGACCCGGGAGTTTTGGCCACTACCTACCGCCAGCTCCAGAACATCAAGACCTACTACAACATCTCCGATGTCGACGTAGATCGATACGTGATTGATGGGGAACTCACCCAGGTGATGGTGTCGGCTCGCGAGCTGGATGAGGCCAACGTCCCCGGCGGCGGATGGGTCAACGAGAAGCTGGTCTACACGCACGGCTTCGGTTCGGTTGTGTCTCCGGCGAACAGCGTCACTGCAGAGGGGCAGCCAGAGTTCCTAGTCCAGGACATCCCGCCGATAGCGGCGAGC
Organism: uncultured bacterium; assembly: GCA_965368515.1. Lineage (GTDB taxonomy): Bacteria > Actinomycetota > Acidimicrobiia > Spongiisociales > UBA5794 > JAAETI01. The sequence continues at coordinate 14,307 of CBDUNF010000024.1, read as the reverse complement.
CCTGACCTCGCCACCGTTCAGGATCGGGTCTACTTCGGCGATTCCGCCACAGGAGCATTCGCCATTGTTGGGAGCAAGCAAGACGAGGTTGACTTCCCCGTCAGCATCGAAGGTTCGGATGTCGAGTACAACAGCTATGACGGCGCCGGCGGCGTCGAACTAGGCGGCATCTTCCGTCGTGCGGCATTTGCCCTCAGGTTTGCCGACCTGGACACGTTGATCTCGGGCCAGCTGACTTCCGACAGCAAGGTGCTCATGGAGCGCAACATCGTTGACAGGGTCAATCGAATCGCTCCCTTCCTTTACCCGGATTCTGACCCCTATCTGATCCTTACCGATGATGGGCGAATGGTCTGGATGATCGACATGTACACCATCACCAACAACTACCCATACTCGGAAGAAGCACCGACCGCCCGTCTCAACGCCGACTCCGAGCTGCCCCGACAGTTCAACTACATACGTAACTCGGTGAAGGCCACTGTTGACGCATTCGACGGCACCGTCACTCTGTACGTCGTCGATCCCGACGATCCCATCATTCAAACCCAGCGGAAGATCTTCCCGGGCGTGTTTGTGGACGGAACCGAGATGCCCGAAGATATCCGATCGCATATGCGGTATCCGGAGGACCTGTTCCGCGTGCAGTCGGATCAATACACGCTCTATCACATCACCGATTCGCGGCAGTTCTTCTCCGAAGTTGATCCGTGGGAGATCGCCCGGGATCCTTCAACCGCCGATCGCCCTGCCCTGCGTTTACGCCAGGCCGACGGTGACTCGCGACCGATGCTCCCGTATTACTTGCTGATGAACCTGCCGGGCGAAGACGAGTTGTCCTTCATCATCATGCAACCGTTCACGCCGCGAGAGCGCCCCAACATGGTGTCCTTCCTCGTGGCGAAGAGCGATGCGGACTCTTACGGCGAGATGATCGAGTATCGACTCCCTGCGGGCACTCGACTCGACGGTCCGGGGCAGGTCGGTGACCTGATCAATCAGAACACCGACATCTCCGCCGAGTTCACGTTGCTCGGTCAGGGTGGGTCTGAAGTCATCCAGGGCAGCATGCTTGTCCTGCCGATCGAGCAATCGATTGTGTACGTCCAGCCGATCTACATTCAGGCGTCATCGAATTCCGCGGCACCTGCCGCGCAGCCCGGTTTCGCCGGCGCTGCGACCGAGGTGGCCACCGGCATCCCCGAGTTCAAGCGTGTTGTTGTTTCATACGGCGGCAACATCGAGATGAGGGATACGCTCGACGAAGCGCTCGACGCAGTTTTCGGTGCGGGAACGCCCCCGGTCGTTGAACCACCGCCCCCGACCGACGGCAGTGTGGTGGTGCCGGAAGAAGTCGCGGCTCTGGTCGATGCTGCCGAGCAAGCGCTCGCCGCTGCCGATGCGGCCCTCCGCAACGGTGACCTCGGCACCTACGCAGATAAGGTCGCCGAAGCACAGAGTTTCATCGAACGTGCCGCTGCGATAATCGCCGGCGAACAGGCCGGATAGTGCCTGCCGCCCTTGGCCGGCAGGTTTGAGCTTGGCTTAGCCAAACTCAGCCTCGGGTTCTGTCAGTCCCTTTGTTGGGGGAAGTACCGCCAGTATGAATTAGTTGGCTATGGCTCGGCGCCGCGGCCGCTGGCGGAGGCCATGGCGTTCGATGAAGTCGACCAGCCTTGCGTTGAGTTCGTCCACTCGGATCAAGAAGGCGTCGTGCCCATGCGGGGCGTCGATCTCGTGCAGTTCGGCATTGGGCAGATGTGATGCCATAGCGGCGACCTCAGCGGCGGGGTAGAGGCCATCGCTGCTCACGCTGACCACGAGTGCGGGATGCTCGATTGCGTTGAGCGCTTCGGCCACCGAACCTCGCCCACGGCCAACGTCGTGGCTGTCCATCGCTCCGATGAGTGTGAGGTATGTGTTGGCGTCAAAGCGATTGACGAGCTTGTCGCCCTGGTGACGCAGGTAACTCTGCACGTCGTATGTCTCATCGGTTGCGTTGCGGCCGAAGCGGGAATCGAAGTTGTCCGGGCTGCGGTAGCTGATCATCGCGATGCTGCGGGCGGCGGCCAGACCCTGAGCAGGGCCCGACCCCAGCGGATAGCGACCCTCGGCGTAGTTGGCGTCGGCCTTGATGGCCTGGCGTTGCGCCTCACTGAGGGCAACCCCCCAGGCAGACTGGGTCGGACCAGTTGCGATCGGGGCGATGGCGGTGACCCGTTCGGGGTAGAGAGCCGCCCACTCCAATACCTGCATGCCACCCATCGACCCGCCGATAACCAGATTGAGCGTCTCGACACCGAGATGGTCGAGCAACAGAGCCTGGGTATGGACGATGTCACGGATGGTCACCGTCGGGAACGTCCCTCCAAAGGGCTCGAAGGCGCCGTTGGCGCGGCTGGTTGGGCCGGTGGTGCCGTAGCAGCCACCGAGGACGTTGGCACAGACGATGTAGTCCTGCTCGGGATCGAGCGCCTTGCCGGGCCCGAAGAGATCGGCCCACCAGTCATCGGCGTCTGCTGAGCCGGTCAGGGCATGGCAGACCAGCGTTGCTGTGGGGCGGGGGCGCCCCCAGGTTCGGTATGCGATCCGAACCTGGGGTAGCGCGCTCCCGTTCTCGAGGTAGGTAGTGCCCTCGATATCGAGGAACTCGGTTTGATCCGAGATCCAACGCTTGAGACTCATGCTGCTGCACCTTTCAGCCCCGCCCTGGCGAACGCCGTCTCGAAGTCCTCCTTGATGTCTTCGATGTGCTCGATCCCGACCGAAACCCTGATCAAGTCTTGGGTCACGCCCGAGGTCTCTTGCTCCTCGTCGGTCAGCTGCTGGTGAGTGGTCGAGGCCGGGTGGATCACCAGTGTCTTGGCGTCGCCGAGGTTGGCCACGTGGGATGCCAACTCGACAGAATCGATGAACCGCTGGCCGGCGCTCAAGCCTCCCTTGATACCAAACGACAGCACCGCGCCGTATCCATTGCTGAGGATCCGGGTGGCCGTCTCGTGGTAGGGGTGGCTTTGCAGACCGGGGTAGCTGACCCATTCAACCGAAGGATGTGCCTGCAGCCACTCGGCCAGTTCCTGTGCGTTGTCGACATGGCGCTGGACCCGCAGCGACAAGGTCTCCAGTCCCTGCAGGAACAGGAAGGAGTTGAACGGGCTGAGGGCCGGGCCGAAGTCCCGAAGACCTTCGACCCGAGCCCTGATGATGAAGGCGATGTTCCCGAATGGGCCGTCGGGGCCAAAGGTTTCGGCGAACTTGAGGCCGTGATAGCCGGGGGATGGCTCGGTGAACGTGGGGAACCGGCCGTTGGACCAGTTGAAGTTGCCCGAGTCGACTATCACCCCGCCGATCGAGGTGCCGTGCCCGCCGATCCACTTGGTCGCCGACTGCACCACGATGTCGGCACCGTGATCGATTGGACGGCACAGGTAGCCGGCAGCGCCGAATGTGTTGTCGACAACCAGCGGTACGCCTGCGGCATGCGTGACGGCTGCGATCTCAGGGAGATCGGGGACGTTGAACCCGGGGTTGCCGATGGTCTCGACATAGACGGCCTTCGTCTTGTCGTCGATCGCGGCGGCGAAGTCGGCCGGGTCGTCACCGTCGACAAACCTGACTTCGATTCCCAGGCGCTTGAACGCAACCTTGAACTGGTTGTAGGTGCCGCCGTACAGGTAGCTTGTGGAGACGATGTTGTCGCCCGCTTCCGCAAGCGTGGTCAGGGCGAGGAACTGAGCGGCCTGGCCGCTACCGGTGGCCAATGCAGCCACCCCGCCTTCGAGGGCGGCGATGCGCTGCTCAAAGACATCGCTGGTTGGGTTCATGATCCGGGTGTAGATGTTCCCGAACTCCTCGAGACCGAAGAGGCGGGCTCCATGGGCACTGTCGTCGAACGTGTACGACGTCGTTTGGTAGATCGGCACTGCGCGGGCGTTGGTGCCTGGTGCCGAGTCCTGTCCGGCATGTACCTGGAGTGTTTCGTATCGGTAGTTGTTGCTCATTGGTCGTCTCCCTCAAGAAGTCCCCGACCGGCTCTACCGAGATTGGGTAACAAAAAACCCGCTCCCGGCTGAGCCGGTGCGGGTGTGGTTTCCCTATGTGATTGTTCGTTACACGACTAATCCGCACGGCTCATTTGGGGCCATGCACATCATTCGGGTGGACGTAACGTTTCTCACGACGGCGAAAGTAGCTCTCTGTTGCTTACGTGTCAACTATTCATCTCGGCCGAGGGGGCATCGGATTAAGCGACTCAACGGCGAGGCCGTACCTCATAGAGCTTGTCGATGTATCGCAGAAGGAGATCTCTCACGGCTCGACGAACCGGGAAGGTTGCGGCCATGCCGTACATCGGTGCCGACCCCGTCTGTGGCTCTCCGCCACCGGCTCGGGCGGCGGCGACGGATTCGCGTAGGTCTGTCAGGATTCTGGCGGCGACACCGGGTTGGGCGTGGCGCAGGGTGAGCGCGATATGGACGGCGGGCGGCTTATGCAGGCCGTTGAGGCTCCACCCGCGTTGCGCCATCTGCGCCATCACCTCGTAGATGTTGACCACGTCGGATGCGAAGGCAATCACCCACAGCGGATCGCCGAGGACCCGCAGCTCAGGAATCTCAGCGATGCCGTGCTTGATCTCCTCGCCGGTTTCGAGGATGCCCTTGGTTGCCTCCAGATAGCCCTCCTCGCCCAGCGACAGCATGGCTGCCCAGGCGGTGGCGAGCAGCGCGCCGGGGCGGCTTCCGGCCATGGTGGGGGAGTAATACAGCCCACCGGGCCAGTCGGTGGCTACGAAGTACTGGCTGTGCCGGAGCTCGCGTCCGCGGTAGAGCACAACAGAGGTGCCTTTTGCCGCATACCCGTACTTGTGGGTGTCGGCCGATATTGAGGTGACGCCGGGCAGACGGAAATCGAACGCCGGGATCTCATAGCCAAGACGTTCGGCCCAGGGGAGTAAGAACCCACCGAGACAGGCGTCCGTGTGAAAGCCAACCCCCCTTTCTCGAGCCATGTCGGACAGTTCTGGGATCGGGTCGATGACACCGTGGGGGAAGCCGGGGGATGAGCCGACAACAACGGCGGTTCTCCTGGTGACTGCGCGGGCCATGGCATCCACGTCGGCGCGGTAGTCCGCACCGACAGGCACACGCACCTGGCGGAAGCCGAAGTAGTTGGCGGCTTTGTCGAACGCTACGTGGGCAGAGTCCGGGATCACCATTTCGGGGTGCCGGATACCGGAATGGTCTCGGTACGCCTTCATCGCCATGATGATCGACTCGGTGCCGCCCGAGGTGACGGTGCCAACAACCTCGTCGTCGGTGCGGTCTGCCCCGAGCATCGCGGCCGTCATCGCCACGATCTCGGACTCGAACTTCATTCCAGACGGCCAGAGGTCAATGTGGAGCGGGTTGGACTGAGAGTGGAGTGCGTAGACCTCGTTGAGCAGATCTATGTGCTCGGAGTTTCCGTGATAGACGGCACCCGAAGCCCGGCCCTCGCTCCAGTCGGCTTGTTCGCCGTCCGCCAGCGACTTGATCGTTTCCAGGATCGCATCGGGTGACAAGGGCTCCGGCGGGATGTGGTCGTAGATCGGGTGATCGCCGGGCGGTCCTGCTTCCGGGGCGATCTGCAGCATCTCTTCGTACTCGGACTCGAGCATCCGCCGAACACGCGGTATCCGCGTTGCGCCGCCGAGGAACGCATCGGCGACCCGTGGGGGCAGTTTGCCGAGGAATCGCTCGGCGAGATCGGTGAGGTTCATTCGTTCAGCTTGCGGTAGGTACGCCGGTTCGTCTTGTGGATCCGACGGAACGCATCGTAGAGCCGGTCATAGGTCGCCGAGTTGGCCGGGTTTAGTCTGCGGGTCGCAGTCATCGGGACAAGGCCGGGAATGTCATCCCAGGCGATGTGGCCGAGGGCGGCGTGTCCTAGTAGCCCGGCACCGCGAACGTTGACCATGATCGGGTCCTCAGCCTGCTGGATGGTGCGCCCAAGGATGTCGGCGAAGATCTGGGCCCATAGGTCGGACAGAGCACCACCACCGGCCATGACGATCGGGTCGAGCCTGGTACCGGCGAGCTTCTCGACGTATCCGAGCAGCCAGCGTGCGTTGAACGCGACCCCTTCGAAGACTGAGCGGATGAGTTCGGCTCGGCCGGTGCTCAGCGACTGATTGAAGAACCCGGCGCGGAGGGTGGAGTCCTCGACCGGTGTGCGTTCTCCTGCAAGCCATGGCGTAAAGATTGTGTCGCCGCTTCCGGGCGATGCGGTTGCGGCGAGGTCGTTCATCTCCCGATATGCCTCCATGCGTTCCGTATCGGCGGGATAGAGGAGATCGGCCAACCATTCGATGGCCTTGCCCGCCGTTTCCTGCTCGTTGAGAACTAGGTAGCGGCCGGGCACAGGGGAAGGGAGCGAGGCGATGTTGTGGGGGAGGTCGGTCTTCTTGAATGGGACGTGGCAGGTGATCCACGACGACGTGCCCACGTAGAGGCTGCCGACTTTGTCGGTGGTGGTGCCGGACCCGATGGCGGCAGAGTGAACGTCGGGTGTGCCCGCAAGGACCGGTGTGCCAACAGGAACACCTAGCTCGGCTGCCGCTGCCGGGGTAAGGCCGCCGACGATTGCAGTGGCCGGCTCCAGTTCGGGTAGTTGAGTGCGGTTCAGACCGGCATAGGCAAGGAGGTCGTCGTGATAGTCGATGGCGGTGGCGTCCCGGTTGTCGGTGAGCCAGTGGAGGGTGATCGAGTCGTATGAGGCGACTGCCCGGCCGGTGAGCCGGTGGTTGATGTAATCCTTGGGTTCGAGGAATACGGCGGCCCGCCGATACACGTCGGGCTGTTCGCTGCGCAGGTACAGGATGTGGGCGATGGGGTCTTTGCCTGCTCGGGTCGGAGCCCCGCCGGTCAGTTGGATCCAGCGACGGGCCTTGCGTACGTCGTAGCCCTCAAACCGGACCGGGCCGGTGATCAAACTGTCGATGTGTGAGGCACCGCGGGAATCCATCCAAATTATTGCGTTGCCGATGGCGTCCCCGGCCGCGTCAACAGCGACCGTGCCCGACCATTGGGCGGTCACCGAGATGGCCGCGATCGTGGGTTCCGGGGAAGCCGCAAGGGTCCGCTGGGTGGCGGCAACGATGGCGGTCCACCACGCGTCGGGGTCCTGCTCGGCGCCACCGTCGGGTAGCAGGATGAGATCGACCGGCTCGAATTCGCCGGAGGTGAGGCTCCCGTCGGCGGCGACAAGCGCGACTTTGGGTCCGGACGTACCGAGGTCGATGGCGAGGATATGATCCGACATGCTGCGCCCGAAAATAGCCGGATAGGTATGGCTTATGCCGAGGGATTTACATGGCGGCGAAAGTGACTACACTCTCGTCTCCAAAGCGACGCGGGGTGGAGCAGTCTGGTCAGCTCGTCGGGCTCATAACCCGAAGGTCGTAGGTTCAAATCCTACCCCCGCTACGAATACGGAAAACCCGGGCGATGCCCGGGTTTTCCGCGTCCTCAGGTCATACGGTCTGGGGGCTCTGGGTGTTTGGGGTCGGGTCAGAGTGATTCCTGGTCGGGGTTGTCGCTTTGGCGTGCTGAACTTCCAACGGCCCGGTGGCTACGCCCAGCCACAGGGGGCTTCCATCCCATACCTGGCCATCCAAGCAACCTACCGCACCCGACTGCACGTATGGTCTCCTTGCATCGAGGAGGAGAAGAATGCGTCGTACCCTGATCGCCTCTCTTGTGGCGGCAACACTCGTGGTGCCAATCGGTGTTGCATCTGCAAGCGAGGTCGTCGAGACGGTCCTGGTGAGCCGGGGATCCGACGGCACCCTGAGCAACGGCCGCGACGTAGACCCGACAATATCTGCAGACGGCAACATCATCGCCTACAGCTCAGGTTCCACCAACCTCGTCCCCCACGACTACAACGGCGTCGAGGATATCTTTGCATACGACCGTGCCGCTGGAATCACCTTTCAGGTCTCGCTCGGCATTGGTGGCTCCCGCCCCAACGACCACAGCCGTGCTCCGTCAATATCTGCAGACGGCTACACGATTGGCTACTACTCCAACGCCACCAATCTCGTCGCAAACGACACAAATGGTTTCCTGGACGTCTTTGCATACGATCTCCGCTCGGGCGTCACAAGGCGGGTATCCGTCGCCAGCGACGGCAGCGAGGGCAACAGCCACAGCTCAGGGCCCTCTGTATCGGGAGATGGCAACATCGTCGTCTTCGAATCTGGGGCGACCAATCTCGTTGCAGGTGACACCAACAACCGAACGGACATCTTTGCCCACGATCTCGTCACCGGCACCACAACTCGAGTTTCAGTCGCTTCAAACGGTGCCCAGGGCAACGGCAGTAGCTCCAAGCCGATGATCTCCGCAGATGGCAAGACCGTCGTCTTCGAATCCAACGCGACCAATCTCGTCGCGGACGACACCAGCACAGCGAGCGACATCTTTGCCCACGATCTCGTCACCGGCACCACCACCCGAGTGTCTGTGGCCAGTGACGGGACTCAGTTGGATAGACACTCCACTCGGCCTGCGGTTTCTGCCGACGGAATGGTCGTCACGTACCAGTCTGGCGACGTCTTCGTGTACGACCGCAATACCGGCATGAGAACGCGAGTGTCCGCAGCCCACGACGGTGGCCAAGCCAATGAAGGTGCTTGGAATCCGGCGATCTCCGCAGACGGCACGACAATCACATACAGTTCGATGGCCACCAACCTGGTCCCAAGCGACACGAACAACGATTCGGACATCTTCGTCTATAGCCGCATCGATGGCACGACCACGCGGATATCCGTAGGGTTCGATGGGGCCGAGGCAAACGACGATAGTTTGAGCCCCGCGATCTCCGCAGACGGCATGACGATCACATATTCATCCGATGCCACCAATCTGGTGTCCGGCGTGGTGGGCCCGTACATCGATGTCTTCGTCACCGACATCGGCAATGCCCCCGAGGCGTCGGGCTTCAATGTAACGATCGCAGAGGACACGCCGGCAGGTACCGAATTGGGCACGGTCGCGGCCACCGACGCCGACGGCGATCCTCTGTCCTACAGCATCACTACCGGCAATGACGCCGGCGTGTTTGCGATCGGCGGCGGTGGAACAATCACCCTGGCTGGCGCTCTCGACTACGAAACGATGAACAACTACGAGCTCATGGTCACTGTCTCCGACGGCGAGCTGTCCGATACCGCGGCCGTGACCGTCGATGTCACCAACGTCAACGAATCTCCTCACATCTCGGGCCTCACCACGACGGTCGCAGAGAACGTGGCACTAGGGACGGTGCTCGGCACCGTGTCTGCATCCGACCAGGAGAACGATGACCTCACGTTTGCCATCACCACCGGCAACGACAACGGGTCCTTTGTAATCGACGACGGTGTCGTAACTGTGGCGGGTGCCCTCGACTACGAGACCACGAGTTCACACGACCTGAATGTCGAGGTCTCCGACGGTGAGCTGCTCGATTCCGCGATCGTGACCGTCGATGTCACCAACGTCAACGAACCACCAATAGTTGAGAACTCTGTCACGGCCGTCCCGGAAGACACAGCTACAGGAACCGAACTGGCGACAGTCACCGCATCTGACCCCGAGAACGACCCATTGTCCTTCTCTATCACCGCAGGCAACGATACGGGGTTGTTCAGCATCAACGGTACCGGCGTGGTGAGACTCGTAGTGACTGTCGATTATGAATCGGCCACACAACATGTGCTGACCGTGACCGTTTCCGACGGCGAACTGTCCGACACCGCAACGGTGACGATCAATGTCACGGAGGCAGACGACGTCGACCCCGATCTCGGCGCGTTCACCGACACCGTCGGCTCGATCTTTGCTGTCGACATCGAGTGGCTGGCGACCTCAGGGATCACCCAGGGTTGCAACCCACCGGTCAATGATGAGTTCTGCCCCGACGGCTTTGTGACGCGTGGACAGATGGCCGCCTTCCTCGTGCGCGGCCTGGACCTGCCGGCCACCGGCGACGACTACTTCGGCGATGACGACGGTACGATCTTCGAGGACGCCATCAACCGGCTTGCAGCCTCTGGGATCACCAAAGGCTGTAACCCGCCGACGAACGACACGTTCTGTCCGAACGGGAACGTCACCCGAGGACAGATGGCCGCTTTCTTAGTGAGGGCGCTCGGCTACGAAGACGACGATGGCGGCGATCTGTTCACCGACGATGACGGCTCGATCTTTGAGGATTCCATCGACAAGCTTGCCGCCGCCGGGGTCACCCGAGGCTGCAACCCACCAGCCAACACCGACTACTGCCCCAACAACAACGTCACCCGAGGGCAGATGGCGGCCTTCCTACACCGAGCCTTTAGGTAGCTGGCAAACCCAGAAGTTGGATGTTCCGGGAGTCGATCCAGCCTGGATGTTCACCACGTCCTGTCGGCGTGCTGGTAGCCGGGTTCGTTCAGGAGGAGGGACATATCGTCGCCTGCTGACGGATCAGAGACCGAGGATTCTGTGGACGGTGCGCGATCGACAGTGGCTCGCAACGGCTGGTGACTACTTGTCGGTGTAGCCTCGTGATCGGGAGGCTATCCATGTCGGTCGCTGAAATCGATGTTGTACTGCAGCGCCTCGACACGGTGCTGGATGACACGATCCTCCGCCAGAGTCGGGCTGGGTTCTTTGCGGCCCTGTACCGCAAGGTCACCGTCGCCGTACGCGACGCCGTCGTTGCCGGTCGTTTCGCCGATGGCGATCGGATAGCGCACCTTGATCGTGTCTTTGCGGAGCGGTACCTCGATGCCTACGACCACTGGCGTCGGGGCGAACGGCCTACAGCAGCGTGGCAAGCGGCGTTCGAAGTCAGCGAACGGTGGCGCCCGATCATCATCCAACACCTGCTTGTGGGCATGAATGCCCACATCAACCTCGATCTTGGCATCGCCGCAGCGACGGTCGCTCCTGGTTCAGAGTTGCAGGGAATGCGCTCCGATTTCGATCTGATCAACGATGTCCTCGCCGAACTCATCGATTCGTGTATGGATAGCCTCGACTCCGTTTCCCCATGGATCGGGTTCCTCAATCGCTTCGGGGGACGATCCGACACTGCGGTGGTGAGATTCAGTATCGAAGTTGCACGGCGGCGGGCGTGGGATCTGGCGGTCGCTCTGGCAGCGGCGCCTCCAGACGAGTGGGGGAGCATTGTCGCGACACGAGATACGAGCACCGCTGCCTTGGGTGGGACGATCCTATCTCCGGGACCGATTCTCCCCGCTGGCTTGCTGCTAATCCGACTTCGAGAGAGCAACGATGTGCTGCGAGTCATCGACGCCCTCGGGAGCTGACCTCTGGATCGTCGGGTGTGATTCTCGACAGCGCAGCGATCTCTCCGACTACCAGGGCGAGTGCCCGGGGAGCCTGTCATGCGGTTCGCCCAACTGACGAATTCGGCGCGTAGGGTTCGCACATGATATTCGGGGCATGTGGACAGCAGCTCGGAACCCAGCAATGAAGGCACCGGACTCGGTTGCTGACCTGTTGGACCGCCTGGCGACTTCGGCGGGAACGTATGACAAGGTGTCCGCAGCGACTGCCTGCGAGGAACTGATTTGTCACATCCGTGCTGTCACGGGCCCAATCGAGGAGACCGTGATCAAGTCGGCGATGGCTCTGTTGCGAAAGATGAAGGCTTTCGACCTCATGGCGGAACTTGCTGATGCAGCTATCGCTGGGGGCCAGACCTCGCCAACCGTATTGCGGCAATATGCCCAGGCACTTATCGAGACTGGACGGCTCACCGCGGCCGAGGCGGTATTGCAGGGGCTACTGCATCGAGAGGTCGGTCACGCCGAGCTCGCCGAAGCTAGTGGTTTGCTCGGGCGCGTAAACAAGCAGCGGTTCGTCGACATCGGTGACCCGAATGGATCAGGAGCGCAAGATGCGCTCGATGCTGCCATCTCCGCCTACCTGGATGTGTATCAGCAGGACAAACGCAATACCTGGCATGGCATCAATGCCGTGGCGTTGATGGCTCGAGGTCGACGAGTGGGGATAAAGCTCGATGGCCCTGATCACCTGGATATGGCGCGTGAGATCCTGGGACAGGTCCGGGCGTTGTGGCTCGACGGGTCGGCGAACGGCTGGGACGCCGCGACAGCGATGGAAGCTGCGGTTGCGATCGGCGACATCGCCCTGGCGCGTACGTGGCTCGTTCGCTACACGGAGTCGCCGGCGGCGGACGGGTTCGGCTTGTCCTCAGCGATCCGGCAGTTGCAGCAGTTGTGGGAGATCGAAGACAAGTCGGAGATGGGTGAGATTGTTCACGTGCTGCGTGCTCACGCAATTGATCGTGGCGACGGCGCAAGCGTCGAGGCGACGGCGATCGCCGACTCTGCAAGCTTTGAACGCAACAGCGGTGGCTTGGAGAAGACGTTCGGGAAGGCGGGTGCGGTCACCGTGCGATGGTGGCTCCAAGCCCAAGATCGCCTCCTGGCGATAGCACGCATCGAGGACCTGTCAGGCGAGCCGGCTGGTACCGGCTTTCTGGTAGACGGTGGCGATTTCTCCGACGAATGGAGTGGCGAAGTCCTGTTGCTGACCAACGCCCATGTTGTCAGTCGGGAGTTCTCGACGGCCCTTCTTCCCGAGGAGAGCTGGGTGGACTTCACACAGGACGGTACTGAGGACCGACACAAAGTCGCTGACATTCTGTTCGAGTCGGACCCATACGACCTCGATTGTGCTGTCCTTCGTCTCGAATCGATACCCGATGGTGTCAAGCCGCTGCCCATGGCAGCCAGGCTTCCGGCGTCGGACGGACAGCCGCGGGTGTACGTGATGGGCCACCCCAGGGGTGGTGAACTCAAGATCTCAATAGACGACAACGTGCTCATCGACCACGACGATGTCAAGGTCCACTACAAGGCGCCCACAGAGCAGGGGAGTTCGGGTAGCCCCGTATTCGATCGGACCTGGCAGCTCATTGCTTTGCACCACTCCGGCCGCGACGATATGGCGAGACTTCGCGGCGAGAAGGGCACATATCCAGCCAACGAAGGGCTGAGTCTCGGGGCGATCAGATCTCGGCTTGGCCCCGATGAACCAGCGTCATAGGGATGGTCGATCACTTTGTCGGGGTGGTGGCCTCTACGTCATTGCTGGCCTCGAGTATGCCAACACAAGTGTCTCGCACTACGTCGGACCAGGCCAGGAAGTAGACGCTGTCGATCGTGCAGCCCGGATTCTGCTGCAAATAGGTGACAGCCGAGCCGAGGAGGGCGGTCGCCGTCGTGTGTAGCCCGGCATCTGCTCGCCCCGCACCAAATAGCGGCAATAGGATCGAAGTGGAGCTGGCGTCATCGTCGTACTCAGCGGTATCGCTCATGAGGAATTCCGGTGAGCTCGCCCGTTCGAGCGCATTAGTCACACAGGCGGTGATGTCGGGGATCGGGCTGTAGCCGCGGCCACGTTGGCCAACGACGGAAGCGACGTTGAATACCCAGCGCACACCGTTCGTCGCATGGAGTTGGCCCTTGGCTGAGATGGGGATGACCGTTGCCGGCGCGACGCTGGATAGGCCGTCCTCTCTCATCGCAGACGCCAATGCATCGGCGAGCAGATCCTGCTTCACCTGGCCGGTTACGGACTTAGTGGCTCCCAGGTATCGGATTGTTCCGGAGACGGACCGGTCGTGGAAGCGGGCCATCTGCATGTCGGTGTTCTCCGAGTTACCCCAGATGTCTATGCCCTTCACTCTGGCGATATCGCCGGTGATGAGCCCGACCCGCTTGTCCGGGTTGCCGACGACGGTCCACTCATGGACAGTTGTCTCGCTGATCGGCTGTGGTGGTTGCACGGTCACGTGGAGATCGGGGAGCATCTCGTGCACCAAGCTGTCCTGCCACTCTGGCTCGGACAGTCCGCTCGTCGCGTATTCCTGGATACGCTTGCGCGATTCTTCTTTGGCGTCCGGGTCGTAGTCAACGACCTTCATTCCCCCGATATTGAAGGGGATCGCCTTCTCAATCCCTGCGTGGCGCAGCAGGATTGTGACCGCCGGGCGTAGCGCATGACGAACCCCGAGCTCGTAGAAGACGTTCGGGTTGAGCGTGCTGAGGTCAACGATGGCCAGATCTGCGGTGGCGATGCCGGTGATCATCGTCTTGTGGATCGACCCGGACTTGGCGATCTCGTCACAACGTGTGCAGTCGATTCCGAGTTCGGTGATAGCCGGCTCGATGATCTCGTCATAGACGGCGTCAAAGTCGATCTCCTTGCCGATCGAATCGTGTTCAGTCCATAACGGATTGTC
>CBDUNF010000023.1:0-26682 GCA_965368515.1 uncultured bacterium | reverse complement strand
GTTCGTGTTCAAGGACCGCGAGTTCCGCACGAGCTTCGACCACGTACTCGGCGGCGTCGTGATCGGCCTCGCGGTCGTGGCGGGCTGGTACCTCACGGGGCACGTCGGCTTCGGCGAGAACCCCGACACGCTCGAGATCGACGTGATCCCGCCTGACGAGTATGCCGCGGCGAACCCGGGCCACAACTATCGGGGCAGGGCACAACGCCATCTTGTCCCTCCGAAGTCGAGCCAATACGAGTCAGAGCTCCACGGCGCCTTCGACGCAGCAATCGGATCGACTGATCCCGCCGACCACAAGAGGCTGCTGGCAATTGCGGTCCGTGAAGCTGGAACGTTGTTCGATGTCGATGTGCCCCGGTTGGATGATCCCAACGTCCGCGATCCGCAGCCGGGCATCGCTTTGGTCGCCGACCCGGGTGTGCCCCCTTCGACGCTCAAGGAGTTGCCGTTACCGGCCGGCGATCCACCGACGCCGGGTCAGTACATTGTCCACGACACCGACGAGATCCGGGTGCCGTACCTGCCCGATCCGGTCGCCGATGGGATCTCGCTCGTATTCCCCGACGCCGGCCGCGATCGTCAACTGGTTTTCCCGTTCGGCGTCGAAGGATTCACCGCTCGCTACGGCGGCAACTGGCCGGAGCGACGCCCCTTCCGTCTGGTCCTGGAGAGCTCCCCGGATCTCAACGGCGACCTGAGGAGTCGGGCTCTCCACATTGGGCTTCCGCCGGGCGATGTACAACGTTTCCGCCTTTCGTCATCGCTGCGCCCGCAAGACCTCGACCTGTTCGGATTCTGGCGATCGCTGCCCGAATCGGTTCGCAACATCGACGTCATCGCGGAGGCCGCCGCCGACGGATGGCTCTGGATACTCACACCATTCGACAAAGTCACGCTGGTGCATGCAGTGCCGCGCCCGCTCGAGGCACCGACGCCGACCGTGCTGCGGCCGCTCCGGGGCAAGGGCTCCACGGTTGCCGGCCTCGTCGGCGGCGTCGACATCCACGGTCCTAGCACCGAGCTCTTGACGGCAGATGCCACCTGGACGGAATTCACCGATGACTTGAGCCTGCCGCTACCGGAGACCGCCGACATCGGGGGTGTGGGATTCACGACAGTCGTCCGCCCGGAGGAGGATCTGGCGATCCTCGCCGGCGCCGTCCCCGCCGATAGCGACTTCGACATCGCCGGCTTCGGTCCCGTCTGGTTTCACCGTGCGGTACATCAGTTCGGCGACACCAAGCACCGGAACGTCACGTACCGGTTCCGAGCCTCAACGCGATACCGCGAGTACTTCGACCCTGACACGTTGGTGCCCGCGGACGACCCTGCACCATTCGACGATGGTCAAAGCGTTGTCGGCCCCGAGGTAGCGATCTCCATACCGAGTTCGGCACGACCTGCCGCCCCGATCGTCCACTCGGTATTGCCACTGCTCCGCTGGGACGTTGGCACGGAACCCGAGCAGCCGGTCGCACTGCGATCGCGACGCCAGGCTGGTGTTCGCATCTATCTAGAACGGCCGTGGTTCTCATCAGGAGAGGGCGAATTGCTGGCAGTACTGCTGGCCCCAGGTGGTTTCGACCAGGGTCAGGAGAACCATGTCAGTCAGTGGGGCGCCGACCCAGTTTGGCGAAGCGCCGAAGTGTCCCGACGCGGCATGTTCCTCGAATTCGACAATCTGATCAGTCTCACCGGCCTCGACACCCGCGGCGGGGATGCCAGGCCGGTCGCCCCTCCGGTGACGATGCCATACGAGGTGGTGCCGAAGTCACCACGGGTGACAGTGCTCGGCTATCAGCCGCAGTACAACGCCGAGCGCGGTCTCTGGTATGTCGACATCGCGATTGATCCCGGCGACAAGTTCTGGCCATTCGTTCGGCTCGCCATCGCTCGGTATCAACCGGAGAGCATCAATGGCTGTCATCTGTCGGAGCCGGTCAAGTGCGATTTCGTGCAGCTGCTGCCAGAACGCACGACCAGCGTATCTCGTACCGATGTCCGCCACGTCAGGGTGGTCGTCAGCGGTCCAGTCGGGACCCGGGGCGGCGGCAAGGATGAGAGCTTCCCGCCGCCTGCGCTGCTCGCGGACGAAGCGGTCCGCCGCAACCGAGTTGTGGTGGCCCGGTTACAGAAGGTCGACCCCAACATTCCGACGGATCTGGGCTGGGACACAGTTAGTACCGTTGAGCTGCGGGTTCGGGGCGCAGGGCGAACCAACGCTGAAGCCGCGTGGGTTGGCGAGTTGGCCTCACCGACCAATATCAGGCTGCGCAAGCCGGGCTCCAATCCGACGTGGCGGGTCGCCATCGAGGAGTGGGAGTTGCTGCGAGGTGATCCCGACGATCTTGGTGAGCGCGGACCCCGGATCACAGAGCGCCGCCTCATCTATGCGGACGAGATACCCCTCTAGGCCTGTCCCGTCAGTCCTCAAAGAGGGTTGGTGCCGGCGGGTTCGTCATTAGAAGGCTTGATGGTGAAGGTCGTGCCAACCCCGAGGGTCGAGTCCACTTCGATCGTCCCGCCGTGTGAATTGATCGCCTCATCGGCAATAGCCAAGCCCTGGCCGGACCCGCGCCCGACCTCCTTTGTGGTGAAGAAGCGATCGAACATCCGCTCCTTGACCGCATCAGTGATTCCCACCCCATCGTCTTCGATTCGTATCTGCACCGTGTCGCCATCGCTGGTTCGTCGCAACGGTGATTGTGCCTTGTCACGCCTGCTGTCGCCGATGGCATGGGCGGCATTGAGGAGCACCTCCCCAGTCGGCACCGGGGCGACACAACCAACAATCTCGGGCCCGGGGGTTGGGCGGGGTGGCTCGGGAGGACGGCCTCTACTTGGTGTCTTGCATCTGGCGGTGTTCGACCTTGCCGTCGGCGTGGAGAGCGAAGCGGCCTTCCGTTCGGGCATGAACCGGGCTACTGGTTGACCACGGCCAGCCACCGAATTCAGTGCGTCGGTAGTCGTCGAACGCCTGGCGCAGCTCTTCGGGGGTATTCATGACGAACGGACCCATCTGGAACACCGGTGCGCCGATGGGTTCTCCCTGGAGCAGGAGGAACTCGGCGGGTTTGCCGTGATTCTCGAGAGTCGTGGTCACCTCGGGACGCAGTTGGACGCCTACGCCGTCGGCAACCTGGGATCCGGCAATTCGGACATCGTCCCCCGCAACTGCGTGGAGCATCCGGTTCACGGTCGCCGGCGCAAGTGGAAGTGTCCACGTGGCCCCGGGATCGAGACGGATCAGCCAGATGCCTAGGTTTGACCCGGGCCGTGATGCCCAGGAGTCGGGGTTCGCCGCCGGGGCTTTGGCTCCTGAGATGCTGCCTGCCATCACATCAACGGCGACCCCCTCGGCAGGCTCGATGGTCGGGATGTCCTCGCTCCACAACATCCCGAAATAGGCATCGACCATCTTCGACTCTGGAGGAAGGTTGAGCCAGATCTGGAACAGCTCCAGCGGGTTCTCCTGGGTGTCTTTGATCAACGGGAACATCTCGGAATGCATGATCCCGGAACCCGTCGTCAGCCACTGCACATCGCCACCGCCGTAGCGTGCTGTCGCTCCGAGAGAGTCGGAGTGATCGACATATCCGCGCCGCACCACAGTCACTGTTTCGAAGCCCCGGTGGGGGTGCTGGGGGAAGCCGGGCACTACGTCACCGTGATACATGGACCAGCCGTCCTGATATGAGAAGTCCGAGCCAATCCGGCGTCCCGCCAGCGGAGCCGCCGGCCCGAGCTGGTCGTTGCCGGCCGGGTAGTCGTCCACGTGGTGGACGGTCATGATGAACGGGTCGAGTCCCGTCCAGGGGAAACCAAGCTCGACAGTCTCGATGATGGGGTTGGTCATGGCGGAATCCTCAGAATGCTTAGTTGCAGGCTAAGTGATCAACATGCTGGTGCATGACGGTATTCCGCCGGCGCCGTGTCGATAAGGGCACTCTGGCGAGACCGGTCCTCCGTCAGGGAGGACCGGTCTCTGAATCACTTGACCCGGACAGTTATCCAGACGAGGCGGTGATCGGACGCGGTCACCAGACTCGACAAGGGATCGTCCGTCGTCGGCCAGAAGACACCTGAATCCAGGATCTTCATGTTCTTGCGCGGCAGCACGTAGTCCACCCGCAGGTTTCCTGGTGCCACATCGCCGAAGTCGGCGGTGTCGAACATCGGATCACTGAGATGGTCGTCGTTGATACCGCCTTGGAGCAACGCTGCTTCTGGGCCACCGTCGCTTCCGGGCGTATGGCGGTCGCTGATCTTGGGATTGTGCAACAGTTGCTGGACCGCACCTGGGATGCTGTCTCCATCGAGTGGGTCGGAGTTCTGGTCACCGGCGATGACAAACAGATCGCTCCCTCCGAGCCCGCCGAAGTTGCCGTCATCGTCGTAGATGTAGCCGCTGCGGTTGGTCTGCACATAGTCCGACCAGAACCTGATCTCGTCGTGGTTGCGCGTCCCATTCCGATCCTCCGGACCGTCGAAAACCGGAGGAGTCGGGTGACTGACGAGGAAGTGAACGATCGACTTGTTCACGTTGATCGGTATGTCGACGTGGTTTTTCGACGAGAGGCGGAATATGTCGAGGTCGCCCTCGTCGTAATAGGGCGTTCCGTCCTCATTGACGGGCAATAGCGCACCAGGCATGTCCTTCCACAGGAACTCCTGGAACGTGCGGATATGCTCGGTGACGATCGGGTACTTCGAGTAGACGACAAAGGCGAATTGGCCCTCGAAAAAGCCGAAACCGAACGCATCACCGGGACCCCCGACATCACCCGAGTTGTCGAGATCTCGTCCCGAGGCAACCCCCGTGTTGGAAGGCGCTACGTAGCGGTAGCCGTACTCGACCGGCTCGGCGCCGTTCTGCGACACCGACAGGTAGTTGTCCTGGAACAGATCGGCTGCCTCCCCGGCGGCGTCGTAGTCGAACTCATTGACCAGGACTACATCGGGTGCGGTACGTTGGATGATCTCGGCGACCGCCTGCGCCTGAGCGTTATCGGGCGTTGATAGGTCGGCAATCAGATCTCCTGCATTGAACCTATTGAGCGATGCGTTGTAGGTCGCAAACGTAGCGATCGGCCCGGGATTGGCGTGGCCGGAGGCGCCGGCCACCGGGGCCAGGCTCACCACCATGAGCGCTGCGGCGAGCGCGCCTAGTGCAAGTCTTCCTGATGTCTTCATGCTCCCTCTCCTGTCGTCTCATCTGGAGAGGCGCGCCAGTTCTTGGCCGCAGTCTCAGTGAGATTCCCTCGTTGGGTTTCGAAGCTACCGAACGAAGAGCTGATTTGGGGGAGACTTGCCGGAAATCCGACAGCGGGATCCGTCTCTAGCCGCAAGACCGATAGCACAAATCGTCTCCACCCAGAGGTCAGAGAACTCCCGCCGCCCCCAGCAGTTCTGGGGGGTGTTCCCCCATGGTCCGCAGGTGGCGTCGGTCGTACATTGGAGCTATGGGAGCAACAACAACACACAAGGACGAGGTCGTCGGGTTCCTCCACGAGGTGCATAGCGAAGGCTTGATCTCCGACTTCATGGCGGAGACGCTGCTGAACTACCGATCCCGACAGACCGGCCAAGTCGCATCGGAGGCCCCTGTTCACCCAGCATTCGCTCCGGCATCTCCGGCTCGGGTTGTGTCACAGTCGGTGCGCCCCTCTCCTGCACCAGAATCGACTCGGCAACCAGCCCCCGCGTTCATGCCGGCGCCACCCCGCCGGCGCAGCCGGGCGGAGATCTGGGCTCGCTACGCCCGCAAGCGCTCGAAGAGGATGTGGGGGACCCTCAGCGCAGACTTCGCCGCAAATGCCCTGACCTATCTCGGTGTGATGCTGTCGGTCGTGGTGATCTTCGTCTTCTTCGCGTTTGGATACTTCGCCGAGTTCATCGATGCGGACCACAAGCAGTACCGTCCCCTCGCTGAGGCAGGCGTTGTGGCGTTCTTCCTCGGGCTGGCGTGGGTGTTGCGCCACCGCACCGGCATCCCCCAGACGTCCGCAGCCATAGAGATGATCGGCATCATCCTCATTCCGGTGATGCTGAGCGCGTCGTTTCGGGACGGGTGTACCCCGTCATATCGACCGTGGTGCCTTCCCCCCGACGTCGATGGTCCTGCCCGTTGGGCGGCCTACGGAATCGTCGCGCTCGTCACCACCACGATCTACTACGCATACGCGCGGCGCCGCGCCATCTACTCCTATCTCGTCGGCCCGATGTTCTGGATCGCGGTCGGCGCCTTCGCTCTCTACCTAGATGACGGGATCCGTCTCGTCCGCTATGGCAACGATCTGGATCTCGCCCGGTTCACCAGCGACGGCATTTCATCCCCACAGCTGATCGCAGTGCTGGCGGCCGTTTCGTTGACGATCGCTGCAGCCGCCCGCACTCGGCACCTCCAGTTTGGCGCCCGACTCGCGGTACCGATTGTTCGGTCCGCGGTTGTTGCCGTTCCGCTGGTCCTCGTGGGTTCGCTCGTCTTTGCGTACAACGATGCAGTGGCCCGCGGCGTTGCCAATCCCACTTTGGCGGACATCGCATGGCCCAATGTCATCGCCTCGGGTCTCGGGGCGGTTGCATTTGTTGCGGCATCTCGTTGTGGGTTTGCGTGGGCGGACCTCAGCGAGAGGGTCAGAGGCGAGATCTACACCGGGCTCCGGCTCATGACCCATCTGTCGCTCGCCGCCGCGTGGCTGTTCACCGCTGGATTCGGCGTTACGGTTGCCTGGCTGGGGGCGGGCCTGGTCGGCTACGCGATCGTCGTTGCCGTATTCAGTCGACAATCCGACATCAGCCATGCCGTGTGGCTGGTCCGCGGCGCAGCGCTAGTTGGGTCCGTGCTTGCTCTCATTGATCCGGGACCGGCAGCTGTGACATGGAGTGCGATCGCCGGCTTGATGATGCTGCGCTCCACCGCGCCGGCGGTAGCGAACGTCGTCGCACGATATCTACCGAACCCCGTACGCCAGAACGACCGCCTTGCACAGCTGTGGCTCGCAGTGCTGACCGCGATCGGCGCAGGATTGGGGCGGCTTGCGTGGCCCGATGGGGCACCGATTGCGTTGCTGGCCGCCACCGCCGTGTTGGCTGCCGCCCGGCTAGTCGGCCACCGGGACATTCGCACGTTGGCGCGGATCCCAGCTGCAATCGTTGCCGGTGGTGCCGTTGCGGTGGAGCTATACCGCCAGACCTTTGCCATCGGCTGGAGCCCCTATCCGCTCGGCCTGTTCCTCGCTTCAGTTGCGCTGGTTTTTGCGTTCACGACCGTTCTCGATTCGGTTCGGCTCACTGCCACCGTGTCGCTCCTGGCGGCCGCAGTCGGCGTCGCTCTCCGCGAGTACCTAGGCAGCGGCCTCTGGACAACGACATGGGCAGACACCTCCGTGCTGGCAGTCTTCGGCGTTGTTCTCGTCGGGGCCGGTGCGCTACGCCGCTCCGCGATGAGATTCACCCCGATCTTGGGGCATGTGTTTGTCGCTGCTGCTGTGGTGCGGTCGCTGCCGTACGAAGAGACGCTCGTTTTGGGGCTGGTAACCGTGCTATTGACGTACGGTTTCGAGGCCATCCGTATCGAGAAAGGCCAGGGGAGTGTCTTTGGATTCGTGGAATGGGTACCGGCGTTGATCGCTCTCGGGTCAACGCTTCCGCTCACGGTTCTGGTCGCCCGTCAGCTGAGCTACTTCGTAAATGAGGCTCCCCGTTTCGGCCCGCTTCTCGCCGGGCTCGCCTGGTTCCAGCTCGGGCTGGCAATCCCATCGTGGCAGCGGGTCAGAACCATCGCCGTTCCTCTGGCCTACGCCACCAGCTTGGCTGCGATGCTTGTTGCCATCCCGTCTGAGACCGCGATGTTGATCACAACTGTGTCCGCTGCCGTGCTCACCGCAGCCGTCGCCGTAGCGGCCCGGCAACCACTGCTCACCACGGTGTCATGGATCCTTGGCGTTGGTGCCGCTCTGCTTGCGGCGAGCCGGGGTGGGGTCGAAGCGGATTCGCTTCATCTAGTCCTACACCTGGTGTCGCTCAGCATGGTCGTAGCTGCGGCGCTCGTCATTCGCTCTCGTTGGTCGGGCCCTGCAGCCCTGGTCGGTGCCGTCTTGCTCCCGGTTGCTACGGCTGCGAGTGATGGCAGCTGGACTGCCTGGCTCGCCCTATCGGCGGCCGGTGCCTATGCGTGGCTCGGGTGGTCGACGCGCCTTGGTCTGTTCAGTCTGCCGACGGCGGCCGGGATCGCCGTGGGTTACGCGGCAGTTCTCAACGGCAATGGCTGGGCAAGCGTCGCCGACGAGGCCCTTTGGTGGATGCCGCTTGCTGCTGCGTTTGTCGCGGCCAGCGCGCTGGTTCCCGGTCGTCGGCGCTGGCGCATGGTTATTGATCCTGCGCCCGGTCTCCTGGTCAGTGGCCTGGTGCTGTGCGGCGTCACTCTTGCCGGCACCGCAGCGACCGCTGTTGCGCTCGTTTGCGTAGCGTTAGTCCTCGTCGAAGCGTATGTGATCAGGCGGGACGAACTCTGGCTGGGCGGCGCAGTGCTGTCGCTTCTCGTCGCAGGTCTCATCGCCGCCAGTTTCTGGGCGCCTCTCGCGACCCTCATGCTGGCGTTGGTGGCCGGGTACCTCGCAGATCGGCACCGCGCCGACGACGCCGGTCTGCCGATGCGAGTCCTTGCGGCCGCGAGCATTGTTGCCACCCACGCTCTCGTTGCGGCGTGGCTTGCCTGGAATGCGGGACAAACCATTGCTGCCACTGCGATCGTGGCAGCGGTGTTCCTCACGCTTGCGGTCCTGGCTGAGATGGCACCGTCGCTGCCGAGCCGGATTCGGACATGGCGAGTCCAGGCTTTTTGGATTTCGCAGTTCGGTGCTCTCGCGGCAATGGGGATCGCAAGCGTCAGCCTGTCAGAAGCGGGGGCCGCCGGTGTCATCGTCGGAGTCCTTGCCGTCGAATCTCTCGTTGCCGGACTGATGGGCACCTTCCGACGTTCGTCTGGGGTCAACATCGGGGCTGCATTCCTCGCCGCGGGGGCCTACTCGCAACTCCCGGTCTGGCTGGCCTGGTCCCCTGACGAATACTTGGTCGCAACGGGGCTGGTTGCACTCGCCCTTGCACTCATAGCCACTATGGCCACCCGTGGTCGCGCTGAGAGCGCCCGACTCGATAGCTGGGTGGCCGCGCTACACGGTCTTACTGGAGCAGCGGTACTTGGTGTCCTGGCCGAGGCTCTGTCCCCGAGCGCGACTGATCAGGACTTCTGGCTGGCATCCGCCGTGCTTGTCGCCGTGGGTGCTCATCTCGCCGCAAATGCGTGGGCGGCGCCCCAAGAGTTGCCGGTGCGTGGTGCGGCGGTGGTCAGTGTGCTCGCCGGGGCGCTCTGTGCAGCAGTTGCCGCAGATTTCGCCGAAGGACCTCTGCTAGCGACGTCATTGGCGGCGGCCGGCCTCGGATTGGTTGTCGCCATCGGCGCTGGCTCTGTGGCGAATACGACTGCTGTCTGGCGCCGCGAGCTTGTCGGCATGTTTGCCGGGCTCGAAGTGATTGCGGTTGGGGGACTACTTCAGCGGTACCAACCTCTCGACACCGAAACCGGTGCTGTACTGGTCGTCGTCGGGGCGGCCTTGGCCGGGTATGGAATCCTGGCCCGCCATCTCGAGATCGTCGAGTTGGCGCTGGTGGCTTGGCTCGGTGCGTTCCTCGTTCTCGTGAACGACCAGATTGGCATGAGCATGCATGCCGCGGCTCTGACGGCCAGCGTGGCGCTGCTTGGCGTCCTCGAACTCGAACGGGTTCGATATGAGATCGACGACGTGACCGTCCCACAATGGGTTGATCAGGCTGAGTGGCTCCTCATGATGGCACCGCTGACGCTGGCGGCAGCAGAGATGTTCGGACATTTGTGGTTCGGGCTCGTGCTCTTTGGAGAGGGACTCGCCCTGGGTGCTTGGGGAACCGCAACTCAGGTGCGCCGCCGGGCCTTCCTCGGCGTAGGAGCAATAGTTCTCTCGGTTGTTCTAACCGCCGCGATTCCGGCGGTTCATGGCCTGATGGTCGGTCTCGCCGCAGGCACGTGGCTCGCAATCGGAGCGATCGCTGCGGTCGTGTTCATTGCCGCTGGGTCGGCCATCGAGCGGCAACGCCATGCCATTGGACGCGGGCTCGCCCGCATCGGTGAGATCGTGGACCACTGGAGCTGAGAGTTCAATCCCGTCAACTGTGCCGAATCTGAGGTTCAGCCGATAGAGTCATCGACATGCAGTCCATAGCCAAAACCGTTCATGAGTACCTCGACGATCTCCCCGCGGATCGGCTAGAGGCGATAGAAACAGTCCGCGACGTGATTCTGGAGAACCTGCCGGAAGGATTCGAGGAGACGATCAACTGGGGAATGATCACCTATCAGGTCCCGCTGAGCCGTTATCCGGACACGTACAACAAGAAGCCTCTCATGTTGGCGGCATTGGCATCCCAGAAGAATCACATGGCCGTGTATCTAACGGGTGTCTACGCCGACGACGAAAGCCGGTCCCGGTTTGCCACTGCGTACAAAGCGACCGGGAAGCGGCTGGATATGGGCAAGTCGTGCGTGCGGTTTCGCAAGCTAGATGATCTCCCGGTCGAGCTCGTTGGAGAGGCGATCGCAGAGTATTCGGTCGATGAGTTCATCGCGCTCAACGAGCGGATTCGCGGCTAGATATCGCTCTTCCGATTGGATAGATCGCACCCCGGTTCCGGGCATCTACGCTTCGTGGCATGGTGAGCACCTCCCATTCGGCACGATCCGTCCTGCGCTATCTGGCGGAGTTGGCCCCAGCAGGCTCCAAGGTCACTACCGATGTGGTCGTCGGCCGGGTTGCTGACTTTGCCTATTTGGGTTGGCGGCCAGATCTGATCTACCAGCCGAATAGCGCCATTCCGGGAGGAACGATCCCAAGGATCGGGCGCAGCAAGGAGATCCGGCGGCTCGCCGCTGTCGATGCGCTGCATGACGCCGAGCAGCTGCTGCGAATCGGCTGGCTCTTCGTTTCCGGTCACCACGAAGTGGACGGCGAGTCACGGCGGTTCTGTCTGCCTTTGTTGTCGTGCTCGGTCCGGCTGCAGCCGATGGGACGAAACTACAAACTCGTGCAGCTGGGTGACTTCGAGATGCCCACCGATTTCTTCAGCGACCAGGATCAGGCCGATCTGGAGGATTGGCGAAGCCTCGAGCGAGAGCTCGTTGGGATGGGGCCTATCAACGTCGTCGACACGGCTCTCCTGGAACAGCTGCCCCTTTTCAAGAGGTGGGTGGTTGAAGCGACTATCCGCGGCGAATTCCATCCCGCCTTTCTGGCGGGCTCGGAGCGAAGTCCGGTTGATATGAGGTCTAGCGAAATGCTGCATATCGTCGCCGGTGCGGCTGTTTATGCGGCCCGTGACGTCAACTCGCCGAACGTCGCCGCAACACTGCTGGGGTGGATGTCGCAACCACTCGGCGGCACGGCTTTCGATGTGCTCTACGGGGTCGGAGGTTCGCACTCGGACACCGATGATGCTGGGATCGAGACACCGCTCCCGCTGAATGAGTCACAGCGGCAGGCGGTTGCTCGCTTCCGGAGGGAACCGATCACCGTTGTGTCGGGTCCGCCTGGGACCGGCAAGAGCCACCTGGTGGCCGCAGCCGCGATCGATGAAGTGGCTCGTGGCAACAGTGTGCTCGTCGCCACCCAATCTGACTACGCAGCCGGTGTGATCGCGGGCATGCTGCGCCGATACCCGGGTCCGCGTTTCGTGCGATTCGGCAGTCGCGACGACAGAGAATCTGTTGCCGCTGAGCTCTCGGACGGCCTGGCGCAGCCGTTCTCCGGTACGGAGTACGACACACGCCATGATGAAGCCACCGCGGCGGCCTCTGCTGCGAGCCGGGTTCGAAGAGCACTCCGCAGCCTATTGGAGAGGGAGATCTCGTTCAGCGAAGGTTTGGCCAGGCGGCAGCTGAATTCGTTGGTTGCCGTGCAAGCCCCTGCCGTCCTCGACGAGGACTTCGACATCTCCAGGGCGAATCGCCTGTTGGAACGAACCAGGTCCGCCGCCCCCCTCATCGGGCCCTTCCTCGCCAAACGGGCTTTGCATCGGTTGCGCCGGCTGGTGAGGGCCGACGCGGCAACCGCCATCGACGACCTCGAGGCTGCGGTGGCCGTCGCAGTAGACGAACGAAATGTACGCCTCGGCTTGGCCGGGGGTGGCCTGACCCTGGAGTCACCGTGGCAGGAGTTGGAGAAGGCCGAGGCCGAATCCAGAGCTGCCGTCGGAAGGGCAATCGAGGCGCGGCGTCGGTCGCGGTCCAACAGTCGCCGCAAGTCGACCAAGTCCGTCGCCACGCTTGCGTCGGCGCTCCGTTCTGGAACAGCGAAGCGACGTCAGCTACTGACGGAGCTGTCTGGCGGCGACTTCCTAGATGTGCTGCCACTGTGGGTGGGCACTCTGCAAGACATCGACAACACGCTGCCTGTTGCGCCGGGCATGTTCGACGTTGTGATCTTCGATGAGGCATCCCAGATCGATCAGATGCGCGCAGCCCCGGGGCTGGCACGGGCGAAACGAGCGATGGTCGTTGGCGATCCACGGCAGTTGCGGCATGTCTCGTTCATCTCGGATGACGCCATGGAAGAGGCTGCTGCTTCCGCATCGCTCCGTGCGGATGACGCCCGCATCCTGGACGTGCGACGCAACAGCTTATTTGACGCCGCAGCATCCATCTCGCCTATCACCTGGCTTGATGAGCACTTCCGGTCTGTTCCTCACATCATCGGTTTCTCCGACCGCTCGTTCTATAGCGGCAAGTTGCGCCTCATGACCCAACACCCCGCAACCGAATCCCGTGATGCCATCCGGACCGTTCTGGTGGCCGGCGATCGCAACGCAGATGGGGTGAATGAGGCCGAGATCGATGTCGTGCTCGACCAGGTCAAGGCCCTCGGCCAAGCCGGCGTGAAGTCGATCGGTGTTGTGAGCCCTTTCCGCGCCCAGGCCGATGCGATCGAAGAGGCACTTCTCAAACTGTACGGACCAGAGGACGTTGGTCGGCTGGGTTTGCGTGTCGGGACCGTGCATGCCTTCCAGGGGAGTGAGCGTGAGGTCGTTGTCGCATCACTCGCGATTGGGTTGGCCGACCTTGGTGGTTCTCTGCGCTTTCTGCAGAACCCCAACCTGTTCAATGTGATGGTCACGCGCGCTCGCCGCGAGATGATCGTTGTGACCTCGATCGATCCCGAATCTCTGCCGGACGGCCTCCTGGCTGATTACCTCCGTCACGCCGATCACCCCCCGCTGCCGTCCGAGAGCGAGGACGTGCCGCCGGGTTGGTCGGGCGAGGTATATCGAGAACTCGTTGGATACGGGGTTCCGGTGACCGCGAACTACCCCGTAGCAGGGTGGTCAGTGGACTTGGCCGTTGGGGAACAGAATGCTGCGATCGGGGTCGAAACCCGGGTACACCCAGGCGGCGCCGACCTGCACATCGAACAACATATGGCGCTGCGGCGGGCCGGGTGGGTCATGGTGGATGCGTTCGAGAGCCGATGGCTAACCGATGCCGAAGGGGCGGCTCAGATGTTGTCGAAGAGGTTGCTGCGGAGCAGTGCCGATGGGTCGGGCTAGACGATAACCCGCAAGGTGCTACGGAACACTTCTGCCCCAGCTTCGCCAAGCCCGAGGGCGCTCTCGTTGAACGGCACACCGGTGGTCTTGAAGATGGCCCGGGTGAGGCGCACCGCCTGCTCGATTCGTTCCGGCGATGGGCTCTCCTGGATGAGGACGTCGCGCATGCGAACCTGAAGGGCCAGGACCTGCTGGAAGCCCCACGTGTTGTGCGACCAATCGAAGAATTCCCATGGATCGCGATGCTCTACAGCCATGTTTGCGATGAAGGACTCCGTCACGTCGATTACCGCCTCTTCCGGTGTCATAGAATCCTCCTTCCGGTAGGGGGTGAGAGTAGTTGGTCCTGGTTGGAACCTGTTTGCGATAGGGGGTTCAGAAAGAGCCGGGAACGGTCGATACTCAAGTACAGAACCACTAGCCCGACAGTTGAAGGGGTGGCTGTGGCAGACGAACCGATCGCCCGCGGTGGTGGCGGCGACGATGTCGCCGACCTTGTCGCGCTCACCGAACGTCAGCACGAGCTATGGGGTCTCCTAAGAGATGCCCAGGACGAGCAAGTGCGAAATGAGCTCTTTGACGAGCTGACGACCAACCGTGAGGAATTGGCTCGCATCAAAGAAGCAGTCGCCGCACAAGTCGACGAACCCATATCTAAGCCTCCTCCGACGCTCCCGGGCGCCCCGGCGGAAACGGATCGGCCGCTATCGGTCGGCGAAGAACTGCGCTCGAAGATCCTGTCCCCTCCCGAAGACGTTGCGCCCGCCCAGCCGCCACCGCCTCCACCTCCCACTGCACCGCCCCCGCTCATCAGCCGACCCGCACCCGAGCCGGAAATCGACCCCGAACCCGATCCGCCAAGTGAACCCGCCGCCCCTTCTTTCACGGTCCAGCAGCCTGTGGTTCGTCAGCCGTCTGCCGAGCCACCGCCCGAACCGATTGAGGTCCGACGCGAAAGTCCGTCGCCCCAGCTTGCTCCGGAGGCCACCCCGTTCAGCTCTCGAGAAGCTGACCTAGCTGCAACCCGGCGCAGGCGCGGGGAAGAGCCGCCTCCGCCACCCGCAGAGCAGCCGTCACCCACGACTGTCGCCGACGGGCTATTGGAGGAACGGCGTCGCGCCGCCCACGAGGCGTATCAAGAGATGGCGCGGGTACGGCCGGTGCACGGCCGGTCCTTTCCCGTGTTTGCGATCTTCATCGCGATTGCCGCCGTGGCCGCCGTCGCCTGGTACGTCTTCTTCTTCAACAACGATGATGGTGGCGACGCAACTCCCGCCACCTCCACGACCGTTGCTTCCCTCTCGGGGGAAGCTTCTCCTGGAGATCGCATCCAGACCATGCTCAATGGGTTGGGTTTGGGAACTGTGATGGTCGATGAGCGGGACGGCACGATCTATCTCATTGGAGTCATCGAGTCGGAGGCCGATCGTGCTGCGGTCATCGGTGCCAGCCAAGCGCTCGCCGGCTCCATCCCGATTGATTCGACCGGGTTGATCCTGAGCGCCGTCGATGAAGACCTGCGGGCAGCCGCTCTGCAGGCGATCGCCGACGCGGGACTCGACAAGATCAATGTTGTCGTGGCCGGTGGTGTGGCCACATTGACCGGAGTCACCCCGGACGACGGGTCCGCGGGGCTGGTTGCAGCCGTCGAAGCCGTCCCCGGGATCTCTCGAGTTGTCGACTTGACCGAGTCGTCGGATCGCGCCGCGGCCCTGGAAACAGAACTCCGCCGCGTCACCGCAGTAACGCCGATCGTGTTCGAGAGCGGCCAGGTTGACCTCAACCCCCTTCAGCAGCGGATATTGGACAGTGCCGCCGAAATCATCCTTGCCTACAACGGCCCGATCGTGACGGTCGTCGGCTACACCGACGCGGCCGGTACCCCGGAAGAGAATGAGCGCATCAGCCTGCTGCGGGGACAAAGGGTCCAGGAGTACCTCATCTCCCAGGGCGTCCCTGCAGAGAGGCTCTTTGTCGACGCCCGCGGTGAAGCGGATTCCACCGGATCGTCGGCGGTCGCCGGACTTGAACGCCGTGTTGAGTTTGAGGTCGGCTATGCGGTGCCCGCAGGCGGAGATGCCGATTTCCGGATCGGCATTGTTGCTCCGAGCGCACGAGATGACTTGGCGTTCACCCAGAGCATCGTGGACGCCGCCACCGTCATCGCCGCGGAACGGGGCGGTGTCGCTATCGACATTTCCGACGGTCTCTTCGTGCCCGAGGACGCTGAGGCCGCACTGCGCGCCTACGCCGCCGACGGCTACGACCTGGTCATAGCGCACGGCTCCCAATACGGAGCGTCGCTGTCTCTGTTGGCTCCCGAGTTCCCCAATACCGCGTTTGCTTGGGGGACCGCCGCCGACACCTTCGGTCTCCCCAACGTGTCTGCCTACGAGGTAGCCGCCGACGAGGGAGGGTACGTGATGGGCGCGGTCGCGGCGCTGCTCACCGACAGCGACGTGATCGGCGTGGTGGGCCCGTTGGAGGTTGGCGACGCCCAGCTGTTTGTCAATGGTTTCCGCAACGGTGTCACGGCTACTGACTCTGCGGTCACTGTGCTCACAACGTATATCGGGTCGTTCAGCGATGTAGGGCTTGCAGCCGAAGCGGCGGCAGCGCATGTTGAGGCCGGCGCCGACGTCCTAACGGGAAGCGCCCAGATGGTGGTCGGCGCGGTCGGCGTTGCTGCCGAATCCGATGCAGCCTGGTTCGGGAATCAAGCGAATCAGACAACGCTGGCACCGAGTCTGGTCGTCGCCTCGCAGGTCTATCACTGGGAGGTGGCTCTGCGCCAGATAGTCAGCGGGCTCGATCAGGGTCTGCTCGGTGGGGAGACCTACACGCTCACCCTCGCCAACGGCGGCATCATCATCGAGTACAACGACGGCTATGACTTGTCGTCAAACGTTGTTGCGACGGCGGACGCGGTAACCGCGGCGATTGTCGCCGGCTCAGTGGTGACCGGCGGCTGAACCGGCCGTTGCCAGCCTAGATCCGAGTCGCGTTAACGTCTCAGGATGGCCTCCCTGCTCGAAGACGCGCCTCTGCCGATAACGTCGGATCAGGCCGCCCAAGTTCTCAAGGACTTCTACGGACTCACCGGCGACGTCGTCCCTCTGGTCGGTGATCGTGATCGCAACTTCGCGGTCCGGTCCGACCAGGGTCAGTGGATGTTGAAGGTCGCCAATCCCGCTGAGCGGTCCGGCGTGCTGGAGACGCAGCAGCTGCTGCTCCGCCACCTTCAGCTGTGGGATCCGCAACTTTCGGTTCCGGTGCCCGTCGCCGCCGAGGACGGATCTCTCGTTGTTACCGCCACCATCTCCGGACATGTGGTGCCGGTCCGGCTGACTACGTTTCTGCCGGGGGCCTCTGTCGATGCGATCGGTTGGAACCAATCGCTTCGACTTGATGCGGCGACGGTGTTGGCTCGCCTCGACCTGGCGCTGCGTTCGTTTGTGCCCGGCGAAATCGGTGCTCCGGACGAGTGGCAGATTGATCGGCTCAACGAACTGCGTCCGCACACAGCTCATCTGAATCGGGAACGTCGCCGCATAGCTGAGGCCTGGCTCGACTACTGCGACGACCGGGTGGTTGGCCGGCTCGAAGCACTGCGCCGGCAGACGATTCACGGCGACTTCAATCCTTCCAATCTGATCGTTGACCCGACCTATCCGGAGAGACTTGCCGGCGTAATCGACTTCGGTGACATGACGGTGGCGCCACTTGTCGCCGACCCCGCCATAGCTGCGGCATACGTCTGCCTGGATACTGAAGACCCCGCTGGAGCCATTGCCGCCATCGCCGGCGACTATCACCGGCAGTCGCCGTTGTTGAGCGACGAGATAGAGGTGTTCGGTGCTCTGGCCGTCAGTCGTCTTGTGCAATCGCTGATCATCTCGAGCTGGCGTGCCGCGCTTCATCCGGAGAACCGCGACTACATCCTCGTCCATGCGGAACCGATCTGGGCAGCGCTGCAGCGGCTCGAAAGCGAACACCCTGAGATCCTTTTGGAGCGTGTCGCGGCCAACTGCCATCCGCGGGAAGCCGGGGCAAGAACCACCGACGAGGCGCTGCAAGCCCGTCGCTCCCATATGAGTCCGGGAATGCGACTCAGTTACGACCGGCCGTTGCGCATCCGATCGGGCCATGGCGTGTGGCTCACCGACGCCGATGGTGTACGTTATCTAGATGCCTACAACAACGTGGCCCACGTTGGGCACAGTCACCCGGCGGTGGTCGCTGCCCTGAGTACCCAGGCGGGACGCCTCAACACGAACACCAGGTATCTCGTTGATGAGGTGACGGACTACGCCGAGCGTCTGGCGTCGCTGTTGCCGGAACCCCTCGATACCGTGTTCTTTGCCAACTCGGGAAGCGAGGCCAATGACCTTGCTTGGAGGATTGCTCGCACTGTCACCGGGCGTCGCGGAATGATCGTCACCCGGCACGCCTATCACGGCTCGACGGACCTGACGATCAATACGTCGCCCGAGGAGCTGGGAATCGAGAATCTGCCGCCCTGGGTAGCGACGGTGCCGGCACCAACCGGCACCGAGGCAACGGCGGAGTATGTGGCAGTTGCTTCTCAGAGTCTTGCCGCAGCGGGGGAGCTCCTTGCCGCTTTCGCTTGCGATACGGTGTTCTCGAGCGATGGCATCTACGAACCACCCCCTGACTATCTGGAGAGCGCCTATCGGTTTGTACGAGCTCACGGCGGGCTCTGCATCGCAGATGAGGTGCAGGCCGGCTTTGGCCGCGTCGGCTCTAGATTCTGGGGCTTCGCAAGCGGCCCGGCGGTGCCCGACATCGTCACTTTGGGCAAACCCATGGGCAACGGCCACCCGATTGCTGCAGTTGTCACGAGCGCTGCGATTGCCGCAGAGTTCTCACAGACCGGCTACTACTTCTCAACGTTTGCGGGTAATCCCGTGTCGGCGGCGGTCGGAGAAACGGTTCTCGACCTCATCGAGCGACACAACCTGCCGGAACAAGCCGATGAGGTGGGGGAGTATCTCCGGGGACAGCTAGGTCAGATCCTCACGAGGTACACCGTCAATGCGATCGTGCGGGGACCCGGCCTGTTCATCGGCGTCGAGGTATTGGATCGCGACAACCAGCCGGACCCCAGGGTCGCCCACTTGGTTCAGAACCGGATGCGCGAGGAACGCGTCCTCATCGGACGCACCGGCTACCACAACAACGTTCTCAAGATTCGGCCCCCGTTGGTGTTTGCGGAGGCTCACGCCGACGTACTGTTAGAGGCTATGGACGGTGTGTTGCGGACGATCTAGGCCAAAGCCGCAATGCCTAGCGAAGGGTGTCCGGCAGTATGTCGTGTGGCGTCGACAATGGCCTTTCGGTTCGAAGGAAGAGGAAGAAACACCACGTCGCCAGCGCACTCAGCATGTGCCAAATGGCGTGAGCTTGGATCAGCGAATCGGGACGACACCAAGAGTGATCCGCCGTGCCGGTCAGCCAGATGGCATAGGCGAGCAGGAACGAGCCAACACCTGCGAAGAACCAGGGGTTGTAGGTGCGCCGACCCGGTGGGGCATCGTGAGCCAGCAGCCCAGGAAGCCAGAAGAGGAAAACCCACCAGTACTCCCCGATGTTGTTGATCATGGTGATTGGCGTTATGCCGAAGGCGGCGGCTACGACGAAGCCGAGGAAACCAGATGCCCATCTCATCGTCGGGGACCAGAATCGGTAGACAGCCTCCGAAATGAGCCACAGCGGTATCGATACCCGGAAGAGCTCAAACCCGATCCCCAAATCGGGCCCAATGAGCCAGTAGCCGGCTGCGTAGAGCACTACGACTGACGTGTAAGTGATGAACAGTCGTCGATCTCGCCAGCGACCCATAACGGATAGATTGAGCAGCCAGGGTATCGAGATGTACAGGACCATCGAGACGTTGTCGAGCCAGGCGCCGAAGAACGTATGTGTGCCGTGCATAACCATCGAGCCGGGTCCGAGGAAGACTGCTGCAGCCGCATAAAGCAGCGCGATCGGCGTGTGTCCGATCATTCTGTTGACAGGATCGCAGTCGCCAATAGCGTCGCGGGCTAGTACCCAGAACATGAGCAGACCAGCCACGACGAACCCCAGGTTGCCGAGCGTGTTGACCGGCTCGCGCAGGAATCCGCCGTTGACGCGCTCGCACCAACGGGATACTTCGCCGATCGCCTGCTCGTTTTCAGCGGGGGCTCCCCAGCCGTTCTGTCCCGCCAGCACCGCGCTGACGACGAACAAGGCGAGGAAGGCAATTGTGATCAACAGCGGGCGGTAGGCGCGATTCACAACGGAAACGGTAATCGGGTTCGATGGGTCTTTTGGGGACCGTTACGCTCCAAGCCGAAGGAGGAACCTCGTGGGTCTGCAATCAGATATGAGATTTGCCGTCGCGTCGCCGAATCTATTGCAGCGAACCTTGCAGCGGATGGGCGCCACATCGTTGGGAACGAAGATGTTTTCGCTCGTGTTAGGTCCGTTGGACAGCTTGAGCCACAAGGTTTCTCGTGGTCGGATCACCATCGGAAGGTCGCTCGGAGCACTACCTGTTGTGATGCTGACCACGACTGGAGCCCGTACCGGGGAGATGCGCACCACCCCCATCAACGCCATCCCCGTAGGTGATGATCTGGCTCTCATTGGCACCAACTACGGGAAGGGAAGCGCGCCGGGGTGGTGCCACAACTTGAGAGCCGAACCCCGAGCCGTGGTGACACATGAGAAACGCCGCTATCGAGTCGTGGCGCGCGAGGCTGACTCCGTCGCCTACGAAGACGCATTTGCCGCGGCAATCAGCATCTATCCGGGGTACTCGGTCTATCGCAGGAAGGCGAGCAATCACATCCCCGTGTTCATATTGAAATCGGAAGGATCAGAATGAACCACACCATTTCGGTGACCGGCAACGGATCGGCTGCGGCCACCCCGAGCCTCGCCATTGTCGACATCGGAGTTGAGGTACTTGCGAAATCGGTCGTCGCTGCTCGTAGTGCGGCCGCCGCAGACATGGGGGCCGTGATCGAATCGCTCCGAAGCAACGGTCTCGGCGACTCGGATCTCGTCACTACGTCTTACTCGATCAACCCCGAATATGACCATCGCGACGGGCGCAGGCTGCGCGGCTACCGGGTGGCGAATATGGTCGAGGCGAGGATCAAAGCCCTCGACTCGATCGGCGAGATCATCGACGCCGCTGCCGGAGCTGGGTCTGAGCACGCAGTGGTGCGGGGACTGCGATTCGTTCATGAAGATGAGTCAGGGCTCGCCGCAACAGCACGGGCTTCAGCCTGGGCTGACGCCCAGGCCAAGGCTGAGCAATTGGCCGAGTTGGCTGGAGTTGAGCTCGGACGTGTGGTTGCGATGTCCGAACAACGAGGCCACGGAGGCGGTCCACCCATGCGAGCCATGGCGATGGAATCCGCAATGGGAGCGCCAATCGAGGCGGGAGAGTTGGCCAGCATCGTCGCGATCCATGTTGAGTTTGCGATTGGGACGGGTTCCTAGCTGACGCTAGAGCCCGATCGCTCTCACCAGGAAGGCCGCCATCTCGCCGCGGGTGACCCGGTTATAGGGGCAGTAGCGATCGTTGGTTGGCGGGTTGCAGCCTTTGGTGATTCCGGCGGCGGCGAGTTTCTGGATGTCGGTCTCGAATACGGAGTTGTTGTCGTCGATGAAGTCGGTGCCGTTAGTTGCGGTGAGGTTGAGGGCGCGGACGAGCATGGCGGCCATTTGGCCTCTGGTGAGGTGGTCGTCGGGGCAGAAGCGGTTGTTGGTTGGCGGGTTGCAGCCGGCGGTGATCTGCGCGGCGGCGAGTTTCTCGATGTCCGACTCGAATATCGAACCATCGTCATCCCAGAACGTGCCATCACCGCTGGCCCCGGGAGCTTCATAGCTCGACGAGTCAAAGAACAGCTCCGTAACCCATGTGCCATTGCTCCCGATATATGTACCGAGCGACACGAACCGCTTGTTGGAACTGAGGATATTGGCTCGGTGTCCGGATGAACCCATGAACATCTCGTGGATCCGCGAGCAATCCGGGAGATAGGGGGTCGAGGTCCAGGCGACGTTCTCTCCCCAGGTGAAGGTCCCGTCGGGAAGAATCGGATTGCGCTCAGCAGAAGTCATATGCCGGAGTTCCCCTTCGCCTGCCATCTTCTGTGAGAAGGCGCGCACTTCGGGGTTCAGGTCGTACGCCATCGCCAGGTCGCCGACACCATTCGCGGCACGGTCGGCGTTGATCTTGTCGAGCAGGCACTCTTCGAATGCCTCGGGGGTGAGGGCGGCGAGGCCGTCCGTGGCGGGGTAGGCCAAGGTGGCGAGGAGCGCCAATGTCAGCAGAATCGAGATCCGGCGTACTGAGCTCATGTCGACACACGATACGTAGGCCCGGGGCTTAACTCGATAGGTCGACGGCCTCAAAATCTCCCACTCGCCACGAGGCTACCGACCACTAGCCTGCTGCGGATGGAACCCCGAACCTATTGGGAGAAGGCCGAGAACTACCACACCGTCCAACTGGAGTTCGATGGAAATCGCATCATCTTCAAAGACTGGTGGGACCCCGGCCATGACCCCAATCGCAGCGAAGCTACCGTTACTGAGTTCCTCAGCGGCGAGCTCCACCATGAAATCGAACGGGAACTGGGGCGGCGCGTCCTTGATGAAGCAATCGCGTCTGTCGAAACGCTCACAACTGGTGGACCCGGGGTAGCCGAACCGCCGGACGAGGACTAGACCTCCGTTACGCGAACCAGGACAGCTTTCCCGCGGGCGGTGACCTGGCCACCAGCCGACAGCTCGGTTGAGACGATGACCTTCCGATCGCCCACCTCGTCGGCGGTTCCAACAAGGTGAAGCGCACCCAGAGGGGTCGGAGCGATGTAGTCGACCTCCAGCCGAGCCGTCACAAAGCGCGGAGATGGTTCCTCACCGACCGTCTTGTCGTTCGCCTCCATCCAGAAGATTGCCGCCGAGCCAGTCGAATGGCAGTCGATGACGCTGGCGATAACGCCGCCGTATGCGAAATCCTTTGCGCCCCTGTGGGACTCGGCAGGCTCATGATCAGTCACGGTCACACCTGCAGCCGCGTACGTTTTGATGTGGTAGCCGTGTTCGTTGTGTCGACCGCATCCGTAGCAATGGGCGAAGTCGTCGGGATAGGTGTCCTGGATTGCAGTCGGCATGAGGTCATCATCGCACGTAAACGCGTGACATATGGCCCTAGCGGTCTGTGGCGCAGATGGCGCAGTCTGGGAGACGGTACTGCCCCGTGACCGGAGGATCTTTCTGATGAAGTACCGCATCGAACGAACTGATGACGGTGAATGGATTGTGGCCGACGTTTGGAAGCGGGGCTCGGGATTGCTTTCCGATCCGCTGCTGAACAAAGGGACTTGCTTCTCGAAAGAGGAGCGAGAGCTATTCGAGCTAGATGCGATGTTGCCGTATCAGCCCACGGATCGTCAGCACCAGGTGCGGCGCGCCTACGAGCATCTCCAGGACAAGGAACCTCTGGAGAAGTATGTGGCCATCTCGGCTCTGATGGATCGCAATGAGACGCTTTTTTATCAGGTACTTGCCCAGAACGTCGAAGAGCTGCTGCCCATCGTCTACACACCTACCGTCGGAACGGCGGCAATGGGCTACAGCCATCTCTTCCGCCGCGGCCGTGGCCTGTGGATTACGCCTGATCACAAGGGCCGCATCTTTGAGATCCTTGGCCACGCCCGCAACGAGGACGTCAAGTTGATTGTTGTGACCGACAATGAGCGCATCCTTGGGCTTGGCGACCAGGGAGTCGGCGGCATGGTCATCCCGATTGGGAAGTTGGCTCTCTATACCCTTGGTGCCGGGATCCACCCCGCATACACCCTGCCGATCAGCCTTGATGTCGGAACCAACAACGAGCGTCTGCTGAATGACGATATGTACGCAGGCTGGCGTCATCCCCGGCTCAGGGGCGACGAGTACTACGAACTCGTAGACGAATTCGTCGATGCTGTCACTAGAAGGTGGCCCAACGTCTTGCTGCAATGGGAAGACTTCAAGAAGGTCAACGCTTTCACACTGCTAGACCGGTATCGCGACAAGCTGCTGAGCTTCAACGATGACATTCAGGGAACTGCTGGGGTCGTGGTTGCCGGGATACTGGCCGCATGTCGCGCCACCGGAACCAAGCTCGCCGATCAGCGAGTCATGTTGGTGGGTGCGGGAGCCGCCGGTGTTGGTATCGCAAGGCATCTCCGTCATGAACTCGAGGAAGCAGGTGTCTCCGGCGACGCCTTGTTCCGCGCCGTGTCCTTGCTCGACACCAGTGGCCTGGTAGCCCTCGATCGGGATGAGCTGGACTTGCACAAACAGGATCTTGCTTGGCCACAGGAACTCGCTGCTGCGCACGGACTCTCCGGATCATCCAGCCTGGTAGAGGTTCTCGAAGCGGTGCAACCAACGGTCCTGATCGGTACCACAGGCGAACCAGGCGTCTTCTCCGAATCCATCATCAAGACCATGGCACGTCACGTCGAGCGCCCTGTCGTCATGGCCCTGTCCAACCCGACGACCAAGACCGAAGCCATTCCCGCTGACGTTTTCGAGTGGACCGAAGGCCGGGCCTTGATGGCGACCGGTAGCCCCTTTGACCCTGTGGAGTACGAGGGCAAGACGTTGCGGGTCTCGCAGGGGAACAATGTTTACGTGTTCCCAGGAGTCGGGCTCGGCGCAATCATCACCGGAGCCAAGAAGGTCACCGATTCGATGTTCGCCGCTGCGGCCAACGCGCTTGCGAGTCTTGTGGAAGAGGCAGATCTCGAAGCGGGCGTTCTCTATCCGCCGTTGGCCGATCTCCGCTCCATCAGCAGGGTGATTGGCCGCGCGGTGGCGATCACAGCGGTCGACCACGGAGTAGGGCGCCGCATGACCGAGGCGGAAATCGACGACGCCCTCGACCACGAGATCTGGAACCTCGACTACCCGACCCTACGTCCTGTGTGATTTGAGCGGCTAGCGCCCAAGGACCTCGGCAAGGTTCTTGACCAAACGGTTCACGACGGGCGCGGTTGCGTTGGTTCCCATGAGCCCGATTCGCCACGCCTTCCCGGCGAGTGGTCCGAACGCGCCGCTGATCTCGATGCCACGCTCGAGCATCGCTGCTCGTACCTGTGCGTCGTCTACGCCATCTGGGATGTTGACCACGTTGAGCATGGGGAGTCGGTGCTTCTTGGGGGTGAATAGCGACAGTCCGATGCCGTCCAGTTGCGAGACGAATAGGTCGTGTGCCTGCTGATGGCGAGCGAATCGTGCTGCCATTCCCTCGGTATGGATAAGGCGGAGCGCTTCTCGGAAGCCGTAGAGATTGGCGATCGGGGCGGTGTGGTGAAACACCCTTGCCTTGGTGCTTCCCTCGTCGCCCCAGTATGAGAAGAGCCGTTGCAGGTCGAAGTACCAACTCGCCACCGGAGTCTGTCGATGATGGATTACATCGATAGCTCGTGGTCCGACCGTGATCGGGCCTGACCCAGGGGGTGCCCCGATGCACTTCTGACTGCAGGAGCCTGCAGCGTCGATCATCCAGCCGTCCACGTCCAGTTCCATGCCACCCAGCGATGTCACTGCATCGACCATTAGCAGCGAGTCATTGTCACGCACGATGCGCCCGATCTCGGCGAGCGGTTGTGCGGCACCCGTTGAAGTTTCGGCATGGACGACGGCGACCAGTTTGGCCGGACCGTTGTCGAACTCTGCGGCGATCTGCTCGGGTTCGAGCACCGCTCCCCACGGCACCTCGACGGGGCGCACGATTGCCCCTGCGGCGTGAGCCAACTCGGCCAGACGTTGACCAAAGTGGCCAATGACCCCGATAATCACCTCGTCGCCAGGCTCCACCAGGTTGAACATGATCGTTTCGAGACCGCCCGTGCCGGTTGAGGAGATGGGCACCGTGTGGTGGTTGTCGGTCTGGAAGAGAGTCCGGAGGTCGGTCATCGTCTCTTCCATGACGGTCAGGAAGAAGGGGTCGAGATGGCTCACCAAGGGGGCGGCCATCGCTGCGCTGACCTCCGGGTGGGGATTGGACGGCCCGGGACCCAGAAGGAGCACCTCGGGGGGATCGAGTGGAGCACGCATGTTGTCACCTCGGCTCGGTTTTGGTGTCTGTGATCAGCGTACCGCGTTCGCGAGCCGATCCCCGAGTCAGCCCGGAGTGCCGATCAGCCTTCCTCGAGCAAGGCGGTGACTTCATCGCCGACCCACGCCCAGGCTTCGTAGAGCCAACGTCGTCGACCGTCACTGTCGTTCGGGATATCGGTGGCGGCATAGCGGCGGAACGACAGCGTGATTGTGCGATTCACCGGCGTGCGTTGCCAGATCTCCTTGATACCACGGAGGTCTTCAAAGCCTGTGTGGGCGACTACGACGACATCGACTCCATGATCGAGCAGGGCGAGCACTCCACCCGATCGCGGAGGCAGCACGTTGTCGTGCCCGACCAGCATCTCGTGAAGGTCGGGTGCCGTCGCGGACAGGCTGGCCATTCGGCGCTCGCGCCGATCAGGGCTGAAGCGGGTCCCTTCGGGGAAGATCAGCACCCCGTCACTGGTACCCATTGCTGCACCAAGAGCAGCAATCGCAGCTCGCTCGGCAGCGGGGTCATCGGCGTCTCTGTCGACGAAGTGGTTGGGCATACGATTGCCGCCTATGTCGAGTGCCGGGTCGCTGAGCAGTTCCTTCTTGAGCACCCAACGAAGCCTGATTCCGTATGGCGCCGACACGAAGGCGTGTGGCAGTAAGTTGTCCATGATGCTCGCATGGCGGAACAACACGATGATCGGGCCCGGCTTGATCGCGTCTGTTCCCCGGGTGACGAACGTGAGTCGGAAGGCGCGCCGCATGCCCGCCATGACCGCTGCCACCCACCACGATTGGAGCGAGTAGCTCCAGTCGCGGCGTTTGGCGGCCGCTCTGGGACCAAACGGTAGTGAACCGACCCACTGCACACCGGCGACGATGATCACTCCAACCTCCGCGCCGAAGTACACC
>CBDUNF010000022.1:0-26833 GCA_965368515.1 uncultured bacterium | reverse complement strand
AATGTGGGATCTGGAACACCAGGCCAAAAGGAAAGGGAATGGTTATGGCAGGCATGTTTGGGGCGAATCTGGCGGACCTCGATCAGCTGAGGTCGATGTTCGATAGCAAGGCCGGCGAGGTGCAGAGCCTCGAATCGACTTTGACGGGCAAGGTGGCTCCCGGGGCAACCGCATGGGAAGGACCCGGAGCCGACAAGTTCCGGTCGGCGTGGGAGCAGGAGTTTGCACCTGCGCTTCGCAATCTGCGTGAGGCTTTGGTTCAGGCCGGCGTCGCAGTAGCCAAGTATCGCGACAACATCGAAATGGCAACGCGCTAGCGGGTGCCGCGATGACCCCAGAAGAGCTCCGTCGCCTCGCCCGTCACAACGAAGCCAGCGCAAACATCCTGGCTATGGACGCCGACCGGCTCCGGGTGCAATCGGCGGGACTCAATGGGAGTCTCGATCCTCTGATCCCCATGTCGCAGCGGGTCTGGACCGGGCCGGCGGCGCAAGATTTCGAAGATACGGTCCGCGCCCATTCGAGGGTGCTCGCCGACCAATCGCGGCGGCTGCGCCAGATTGCCGATGAACTCGATCGTCAGGCACAGATGGAACGACGAGAGGCGGTTGAGCTCAGAGCAAAGGCAGCGGCCGTCCAAGCAGCCGCTCTGAGCTCGTCCGTAGTGCCCGGGCTTGCGTAGTGAATGTCGTGCTCCGCTGGCTTGGTCGCGAATACGAGATCGGTGTGCAATCAGACGATCCCGCGACGACCGTGGGCGATTTGGGGGCTGCGCTCGTCGGCGATAACGATCTCGAGATCGCCGTCGACGGGAGGCTGACTGATGCTACGACCCCGGTCGCCGAACTCGCCATCGGAGATGGTTCAGTTCTCGAGCTGGCCGCGGCGGCGGATCCGCGCTGGCTTGGTCGCCTAGTTGACGTTGAAGGTGGGCCAGACGGAATTGATGTCCCGCTGACCGCAAGTGTCGTGACTATCGGAGCCGCTCCTGCGGACGTAGTCATCGGCGGGGTGTCGGGCAGAGCCGTTTTGTCGGCCGATCTTTCCGGAGCTTTCGCCATCCGCTGTGCCGATGGCGTTGCTGTGACCGTGGACGGCCGCCCGGTCGGGTCCGAGGTGCTCCCGGTGAACCCCGGATCCCGCATCGTTGTCGGTAATCGAGTCCTATCAATACACACCAACACCAGGCCGGTATCTGGCCCAACGGCTGCTTTCAACAGGCCGCCGCGCCTTGTGGCTGTTCGTCGTATCGCAGAGCTGAAACCGCCCGCCCCTCCCGAGAAACCCAGAGACGTCATGCGGTTTGGCTGGGGTGCCTTGATTGTTCCTGTGATTCTCGGGTTGGGCATGGCGATCCTCATCCATCCCCGAATGGCGATCTTTGCCCTCTTCTCGCCGGCAATGCTGCTGGCCAACTGGATGGAAGACAAGCGGCGGGTGCGCCGGGAACGCAGGGAGTCGGGGGAGGTCTTTGCAGATTCGCTGGCTCGTTTTCGACTGCAGGTGGCAAAGGCCCACCGCACGGAAGCGCTCCACCGGCGGGCGCAGGTCGTCGCTCCACACGAGTTGGAGATACGAGCCAGGCGTATTGAATCGCGCCTATGGGAGCGTCGGCGCGGTCACGATGACTTCATGCGTCTGCCCGTCGGCATTGGATGTGTCAGATGGGAACCGCAACTCCTCGCTCCTGTTGACGCCGAGACAGCCGGGGTGCTCCACCACTACTCCGAACTTCACGATGTACCCGTTTCGGTATCCCTCTCCTCAGGCGATGTAGTGGGGATAGCAGGTGAACGGACTGTCGGGCTCGGGATCGTTCGGCAGATCTTGCTGCAGGCAGCAGTCCACCACGGTCCCGCGGATCTCGCCGTTTCGATCTTCACTGAGCGTCCCAACGACTGGGACTGGGCGAAGTGGCTTCCCCACGTTTTGGTCGATGTGGCCGGACGAAGACGGCTGGCGGGCGATCCGGAGGAGATTGCCGAGGTCGTTTCACTCCTCCCGGCGGAGCGGACCGGACCGTGTTCGCCCCTCCAATTGCTGGTCGTTGATCTCCCTGATCTGTCGGCGGGTCCTCGGTCGTTGATTCGGGAGGCGATCCAGGCTGGCAAGGACCGTGACATCGCCGCTATCGCCGTCGGAGCCCGTGCCCTCGATCTGCCTTCGCTGGTGACAACGATCATCTCGGTTGAGCAAGCCCAAGCAAGGATTCGCTTACCGGACGGGACTGGGGTTGGACTCGCTCCCTGGATTGCGGGGGCTCCCTCTGCGAGGTGCACGGCCCGGGCACTGGCGCGAATCCGGGATCCCGAGGCGGCAATGGACGGTGCTGGCATGCCTGGCGTAGTTCACCTCGACGCCCTCCTCGGCCTGGGCGATGACCCCGTTGCTTCCATCGCAAGCGCATGGCGCTCCGCCTCCACCGATCTTGGCGTGCCGATCGGGGTAACCGCCGACGGTCCACTCCTGGTCGACCTGGTCGCGGACGGCCCGCACGCTTTGTTGGGCGGGACAACCGGGGCCGGCAAGTCGGAGCTACTCCGCACCCTGGTGGCTTCGCTGGCCGCCTCCGTTTCTCCAGAAGTGTTGAACTTCGTGCTGGTCGACTACAAGGGCGGGAGCGCGTTCGATGCGTGTGCTGCTCTTCCCCACACGGTCGGAGTGGTCACCGACCTCGACGAGCATCTAGCACGGCGGGCACTCATCTGTCTGGAAGCGGAGCTTCGCTATCGGGAAGAGCGGCTTCGCTCTGCAGCCGTCTCCGACATCAACTCGTTTCCGCAAACGGGAACCCACCCTCTCCCTCGGCTGCTGGTGGTAGTCGACGAATTCGCTGCGCTCGCCATGGAGCTCCCCGACTTCATGGACTCTCTAGTCGGGATTGCCCAGCGTGGTCGCAGCCTCGGAGTGCATCTGCTGTTGGCGACGCAGCGGC
The DNA here is from genome assembly GCA_965368515.1 of uncultured bacterium. Taxonomy (GTDB): domain Bacteria; phylum Actinomycetota; class Acidimicrobiia; order Spongiisociales; family UBA5794; genus JAAETI01. The sequence continues at coordinate 23,898 of CBDUNF010000022.1, read as the reverse complement.
CCAACGGGGTGATCAGCGACAACATCAAGGCGAACACCAACCTCCGAGTGGCCCTGCGAGTGCAGGATCTTGCCGATTCGGTTGACGTAATCGGATCCGGTGCGGCAGCCGAGATCGGCCGTGCGCAGCCGGGTCGGGGTCTGGCCCGGCGGGGCCCGGGGGATGTGATCGCGTTTCAGACGGCTTTGGTCACCGGTTCGTCTCGGTCGAGTCAAGGGGCGCAAGTTGCTGTGCAACCGTTTGTTTTTGGTTCGGTGCAGCCATCGGAAGGATTGGTATCACCCACTGACCCGTCGGCACCGACCGACCTCGAAACCATCGTGGATGCGGCGACCGAGGCAGCTGCTCGGCTTGGCTTGCGCCCGAGACGCCTGCCCTGGCCCGATGCTCTACCCGAGATCGTCTATCGCGACGACCTCGTGGAGCTTGTCGGTTCCTCGGCGTCAGCCTTTGGTCTCGCCGACGAGCCGCATCGGCAGCGTCAGGTGGCAGCTAGCTGGTCACCAGCTGCGGGAAACCTCCTGATCTATGGCTTGTCCGGGAGCGGTACCAGTTCGACATTGGCAACTTTGGCCATCGCGGCGGGTGCCGACGCGGACCCGAATCGCCTCCATATGTACGTGCTCGACTTCGACGACCAACTTCTGCATCCATTGAACGGCCTGCCCCACGTCGGCGCGGTCGTTACGGGAAACGATCGGGAGCGTCAGCTGCGGTTGTTGCGTCGGCTGGGCGTCGAACTCCAGGAGAGAAGACAAGCACTTGCGCAGGGTTCTGCCGCTGGTAGCACCCGCCCAACCATCGTCACACTGTTGGACAACTATGGCGCCTTCGTCGACAGCTTTGGCGATCCGGGTGACATCGGGATTCACAACCTCGTTGCCCGACTTGTGGCGGATGGCCCAGGAGTCGGAATGATGACGGTGATCGCGGCCAAGCACGCGGGCGATATCCCGACCCGAGTTGCCTCGCTGGTTGCCACCCGCCTCGTCTTCCGGCTTGCCGATCGCTACGACTACACCGGGCTGGGTGTGCCGATGGTCGAGCCGCCGGCGGTCGCCGGCCGCGCTTTCGAATCAGGCACGGGTCGCGAGGTGCAGGTGGCTCTGCCCCATCCGGACGGGTTGCCGGCGGCCGTTTCCGCCAACACATGGCATGCCGCACGATGTCCGCCGTGGTCGATCGATGTTCTGCCCAGCGAAGTACCGATTGCCGACTTCATCTCCGCCGGCAGGATCTCGACCGATGAATGGTTTCTGCCTCTCGGGATCGGAGATTCGTCGCTGGTCCCGGTGGGACTCGTGTTGCGGGATGGCGATCACGCCTTGATCACCGGGCCGCCCCGTTCGGGAAAAACTACGGCCCTGGCAACACTGGCCTCCGTTGCCAAGGTCGCCAACCCGGACCTCTATGTCGTCGCAGTGTTGCCGCGCCGGTCGTCGCTTGGCCAATGCGCCGCGGTCGACGATGTTGTGGATGTCGATGGTGTTGGCTCCCTGGACGCAGACGGGAAGCCGTGCTTGCTGCTCGTCGATGACGCCGAGTTGGTCGATGCCGACTGTGCGTTGCGTCTCGTTGTAACCGACCGGGAACCGAAGTTTCGGGTCGTTGCTTCAGCCGCAGCCGAGGCGATTCGCGGCCTCTATGGCCATTGGACTCAGGATCTGCGGCGCTCGCGCATCGGATGTGCGTTGCGTCCCAACACCCTGTCGGACGGAGATCTGTGGCAGACCCAGCTGCCCCGGCATCCGCGCCAGCAGTTTCCGGTCGGCCGCGGCTATCTGCTTGCCGACGGACAAGCCGAGCTGGTGCAGCTAGGTCGGGCGTGACTCCGAACGGATTTGTCGGCATTTACCCGCAGGGTCTGGTCGGGCTGGCGGCCACGTCGGAGCAATATGCGCAACGAATCGCTCTGGCGGGTCGCAACGTGGCTCCAATCCTGGACCATCGTTGTGTGAGCGATACCGGGTCGATCGGATCCAACCTCAGCTCGATCGCCGTCGATTTGGTGGATGCGGCCATGGAGCTGCGCTGGCGAGCGGAGGTCATCAATCGAGCACAGCTGAACGAGAACGTGACTATCGGTCCTTTCCCGATCGGCGCCTTGCTGGCCGACTTTGCAGCATCGGCCGTGTTCCCCCTGACCGACTGGCGGGAGGCTTTCAAGTCATGGAGCGACCATGCGCTCCTGGAGCGTCTCGGTGGGATGGATCCGCAAGAGGTGGCGGAGACCGTCGCGACAATCGCACCCGCCATCTTTTCCGCGCTGGCACGCCGGTACCCCGAGCTGATTGGGCCGTTGGACGGGGTGCCCCCCGAATTCCGCTATCTCGCCAACGACCTGTTGATCGAGAGAGAGATCGTCCGACTGCGTGCGCTTGTCGCCAAGGGAAGTGGATCCGATGCGGCTCTGGTGCCTTCGAAAGTGCTCGGCTTGCGAGCTGAGATGCAGATTGCGGAGTTCTGTCGGTGGCTAGAAGAGGGTCGGCAGATACTTCTGTTTGATCCAAGCGGCGATGGTCGTGTCGCCGAGGTCTTTGGGGATCTCAGCAATGCCCAGCGGATCGCGGTGCTGGTGCCAGGCATGGCGAACGACATCAACAACTTCAGCACGATTGAGGGTGGCTTCAGATCTGATGCGGCGGCGATGCAGGAAGCTGCGGACGGGTCGGGCATCGCCACCGTTGCCTGGCTTGGCTATGACACGCCGGACGGTGTCGATGCTGCTTCCCGAGCAGCCGCCGAGAAGGGCGCTCCTGATCTGACCCGGTTCCTGCTTGGGATCGACCCCGACGCAACGACGTCGGTCACCGTTATCGCCCATAGCTACGGCTCAGTTGTGGCCGGTCTGGCCGCGGCGGCTGGTATTGCAGCCGACAATCTGGTCTTTGTCGGGAGTCCGGGAACCACACTGAATCGCGCCGACGACGCAATACTGCGACCGGACGGCCGTGTTTGGTCGGCTCTCGCTGCTGGGGACCCGATCGGTCTTGGGATAGACCCGCTCGACTCGTTCCGCTGGTGGCACGGGTTCCATCCGTTGCTCCCGGTATTGGCTGTGTGTCGCACCCTCACCGCAAGGGACGAACTGTGGCACGGCACGAACCCCGTTGCAGAAGGCTTTGGTGCGCAACAGCTCACCACTACCGGTTCGCACGGCCATTCGAGCTACTTTGAGGCGACGACCCTCGAGAATCTGGTGTTGATCCTCGAAGGTCGCTACTCCGAGGTCGGTCTAGTTGACTGATTGCTACGGAGGCTCGCTAAATGAGGTCGCGGTCCTGAGCCCAGCGAGTGAGTTCACGCCGATTGGAGAGCTGGAGCTTGCGCAGTACGGCCGACATGTGGTTCTCCACCGTCTTGGCTGAGATGAACAGCTGCTCTCCGACTTCCTTATAGGTGTAGCCGCGGGCGATGTGCTGTAGAACCTCACGCTCCCGCTTGGTGAGCTTGTCGAGTTCTGGGTCGAGGTCCTTGACGTCGATAGCGGAGAAAGCGTCGAGTACGAAGCCGGCGAGCTTCGGCGAGAACACCGCATCGCCGTCGACAACGCGGCGGATGGCGTCGGCGAGGTCGGATGGCGATACCGTCTTGGTCACATAGCCACGAGCGCCGGCGCGCACCGTCGCAACCACATCTTCGGGTGCATCCGATGCGGAGATTGCAAGGAAAGGGATATGGGGGTGGGTTGTGTGCACCCCGGTAATGACGGCTCGACCGCCGCCAGCAGGCATGTGAACGTCAACCAGCACGAGATCTGGCTGTCGTTCTCTGATCATCTCGATGGCGGCGGGAACCTCGGAAGCATCGCCAACGATCTCGAGGTCGTCGGGCAGCTCGGCCCTGACTCCGGCGCGGAATAGATCATGGTCATCGACGATGAAGACGGTTGTCATGCTTCCCCCGTGGGCAGACTCAAGCGGACCTCGGTTCCAGACCCTGGTGTAGAGATTATCTCGGCAGATCCGCCGTGGCGCTCCATGCGATTGACGATTGACTCTCGAATGCCCTGGCGCGAGTCAGGGACGATCGCAGGGTCAAAGCCGGACCCCCGGTCCTTCACGAAGACTTGCAGTTCGTTGTCGCTTGCCTCTCCGTAGACCGAGATCGTCTCCACTCCGGCATGCTTGCTTGCGTTCAGGATTGCCTCTCGGGCGGCGCGGATGATTGGCTCAGGATTGGCGGGGCTATCGCCGACCACCACCGTTTCGACTTGTGCTTCACCCAGATCCTCGATTTCTGAGCAGACTGCAACGAGTGCGTCACGGAACCCGCCGGGTCCTGCCGGCTGCGCCCCCTGTTCCGGAAACAACCATGCCCGCAACTCGCGCTCTTGGTGGCGAGCTAAACCGCGGATGTCCGGCGTGGCCGCAGAATCGCGTTGGATGAGGGCCAACGTCTGCAATACAGAGTCGTGGAGGTGGGCCGCAACTTCGGCGTGCTCTTCCGCTCGGATTCGATCGGTGCGCTCCCGGTCCAGGGCGGCCTCGACTGCAACCCGCCTTCGCTCCGATGTACGCAACGCAGCGGCCACACCAGTGGCAGCACCCACCGAAAAGAGGTAGGCGATTGCATTGGCGACCTCTTGGGGTACCGACTGATCGCCGTCAAACACGCGTCCGAGTCCGGCTGTCGTGAGCGCCGCTGCTCCGACGACTCCACCGGCCCAGCCAAACGCGTATATCGCGGCGAAAGCGCCGACCAGCGGATACCCGCCCGCAAACTGGATAGTCCCCGCTACGTCCCCGGCAAGCACCGTCCAACAGCTGATCACCAGGTCGATGCCGACGAACAGCCACATCCCGGCGACATGAGGTCGGAGCACGCGGATGGCGGTGGCGACGCCCGCCCAGATCAGCACGAGGCCGATGGTTGCTGAAACAACGCCAGGGTCTTCGACAGTGGTCGTCTCGCTGCTGACGGCGACTGCACCGAGAATCGACAACCAGACAGCGGCGAAGATGCGATACCCGGTGACGATCCACAACAAGGTGGGTTCCATGGCGGTCGGCCGTTGCTCCATCCGGGCAGCGTAACCGTGCCGAATTCGATCCGGTTAGAACCGAGTCCGCGACTTACGTATCATCGTGGCTATGACTCACCCAACTGTCGCCATTCTCGGGGCAGGCTCGATGGGGGAAATCCTCGCTGAGGGTTTGCTCCGAGCCGGCTGGGAGACGGACAATCTGATCTTGCTAGTGCGCCGTGAGGAACGTGCGCGGGAAGCGGAGCGACACACCGCGATCCCGGCCACGCTAGACCCGGCTGTTGCTGTGGCGGACCGCGATGTGCTCGTTGTCGCGGTCAAACCCAAGGACGTTGACTACCTGCTCGAGCAGATCAGTCCTCTGGTCCAGCCCGGTCAGGTCATCGTCAGCCTTGCGGCCGGGGTTCCGCTTGCGGTGTTCGAGAGCGCTCTCGAAGGCATCGCTGTGGTGAGGTCGATGCCGAATACGCCCGCAGCCGTCGACGAAGGCATGACCGCGTTCTGCGGAGGCGTCCATGCTGATGATGATGCATTGGCTCTTGCTGACATGGTGCTGTCTGCAGTCGGCGAGACAATCCGGCTCTCGGAAGACCTGCTGGATGCGGTTACGGCTGTGTCGGGCACGGGGCCTGCATACGTGTTCCTCCTGGCCGAGGCGCTGACCGAGGCAGCGATTCGAGAAGGATTGCCGCATCACGCTGCCGAGAAGCTGGTTATCCAGACCTTGCGAGGTGCCGGTGCCCTGTTGTCGGTGTCGGATAAGAGTGCCTTCCGGCTGCGAGCCGAGGTGACCTCCCCCGGGGGGACTACAGCAGCTGCCATGCACACACTCGAAGACGGCGGCTTCCGGGCACTGCTCGAGCGCGCCGTCCAGTCTGCGGCGCAGCGATCGCGCGAGCTTGGTGACATCGCCCTCGAACGTTCGAGTCACCAGAAGTGAACGTCATCGGGCGGAGCCTTCTCGCCGTGACAAATCGCGGCCTGGTCCGCAAGACGATCACCGGAACCCGGCCTGGTCGTGCGCTTTCCACGCGGTTCGTTGCTGGGGAAACCCTCGATCAGGCCGTTGCCGCGGCCATTGAGATCAACAAGAAGGGGGCCACCGTCTCCCTCGACCACTTGGGGGAGCACGTCACCGACCGAGCCCAGGCCGAGGCAGCCCGCGACGACTACATGGGGTGTCTCGACGCTATCGGGGAGCACAGTCTCAACGGCAACATCTCGGTGAAGTTGTCGCAGCTGGGCCTTGGCTTCAATAACGACCTCGCTGCCGAGTCGCTCGACGCTCTGGCTGAGAGAGCGGCCACGGTTGGCACGAGCGTCACCGTTGACATGGAGGAGAGCGAAGTCACCGGTGACACCATCAAGATCTATGCGGTCGCACAGCGAAAGCATGGCAATCTTGGGATCGCAGTTCAGGCCTACCTGCACCGGACGGTTCAGGATCTCGACGTGCTCATGCCGCTCGGCGGCCACATCCGGTTATGCAAGGGGGCGTACGCCGAGCCAGCCGAGGTAGCGCTGCAATCACGCGACGAAGTGAGCGAGGCGTTTGATCGGATCGCCCACCTGCTCATGAGCGATGACTCCGTGAAGCCGGCGATCGCCTCGCACGACACCGACCGCCTCGACGTTGCCTCGTCGTTGGCAGGTGCGAGGCAAGGACCGTACGAATATCAGATGCTCTACGGGGTTCGCACCGGGCTCCAAGAGAAGATGCTGGCCAACGGCGATCCGCTTCGGATCTACGTCCCGTACGGCGTTGCCTGGTATCCGTACCTGACACGCCGGATGGCGGAAAGGCCGGCGAACATCGCTTTCTTCTTGCGAGCAGCGTTGTCCAGGGGCTGACCTGCCTGGAGGTTGTCGGCGTATGTACGATGGGCCCATGAATTGGATACGCCGAACAGGTTTTCTTGCTGTCATTGCCGCCCTCTTGCTCTCGACTGGAGGTGGGAGCGTTCTTGCGGCCACTATCTCCGAGGTGGTCGAAGATGTGTCCGCGACCGGTGTCTATCTCGACCGCGGAGTGTCAATCAGCGAGAGCGACGCCACTGAGATCGTCAGTGCCGCTCGTAACAATGGATCTCGCTTCCATCTGATTGTCCTTGCCGACACACCGCTGGGTGGCAATTCGGCTTTTGCCGAGTCCGTTCTCGACGACATGAATATCGGTGCCGGCACGATTCTCGTGCTGTCGCCTGAGGATGTGGGCTGGGTCAGCGACGACGAGGGTTTCAGCGAGGCCGACTTCGAAGACGCCTTTGAGTTCGCTAACGAGCAAGGCGGCAACGACGCCGAGTATGCGGCGAGTTTCGTGATAGGTCTCGTTGGTGCGTCGGAAGTTGCCACGGAACCGTCGGCTGCGCCCGTGACAACGGCCGCTGCCTCTTCAGCATCGACAGAGCCATCAAGCGGCGGTGGCGGTAGTTCCGGGCTCATTTGGATCTTCGTGATCGTCGGCGCCGTGGGGTTGTTGCTGTTCTGGCTGGTGCGCCGGGGGAGTAAACAGACGGTGAACGCCGCGGCCGAGCAACTGACCAAAGCGCGGGGCGTAGTGCAAAAGCAGGTGGACGCCATCGCCAACGACATTCTCGACATGGAAGACGAGGTACGGGTCGCCAACAACGCCGAGGTTGACGAGTACTACAACAAAGCGAGCGCCACGTACCGGACGGTGACCGAGCGGCTGCAGCAGGCTGACACGCCGCAGGAGTTGGTTGATCTTTCGAATGATCTGGATGTGGCGATCTGGGAGTTGGATTGCGCCGAAGCTGTTCTTGACGGGAAGCCAAAGCCATCGCGTCCCGAGCGGAAGGTGTTTGAGCCCGAACGTCCTTCCGGTGATCGGGTGACCGCGCCTGCACCTCGTTCTGACTATCAGCGGCGCCCCGGTCGTCGCAGCTCCTACATGGACTCCGGTGTAATGGAGATTCTGATCGGTGTTGCCGGGCAGGTGCTCGCAGGTGGGAGCCGGCGTGGCGGTGGTCTTGGCGGGATGTTCAGCCGCGGCTCGACATCGCGCAGTGCGTCGCCACCGCCGCGTGCCAGCCGTGGGACGGGCGGGGGAGTTGTTCCCGGACCGGGATCCCCGGCACCCCGTCGCAGCAGTACTCGCAGTACCAGGTCTAGTCGAAGCCGCCGCAGCGGTGGCGGGCGAGTCCGTGGTGGGGGTAAGCGACGTCGTCGCTAGGTCGGCGACCAAGGTCGCTGGCAAACATCTACAATCCGAAAACGAACTAGGGAAGGAATCAGATGAGTTTCTTGAAGCGCCTTTGGGGCTATATCACGACGCTGTTCAAAGGTGGCGCTGAGAAGTTGATGAAGCCTGAGGTTGAGATCGAGCAGGCTATCAACGAGGCCAAGAAGCGTGACCAGGAGTTGCGCAACCAAGCGGCCAAGGTTGTTGCCCATCGCACTCAACTCGAGTCGAAGATGGAGAACGCCGCCGACGACGTCGGTGAGGCCCGGGAAATGGCCAAGCAGGCGATCCTCAAGGCTGAGGAAGCCAAGGCTTCCGGCGATGCCGCCAGCCAGGAGAAGTGGACGAAGGCTGCTCAGTCGATCGCAATGAAGCTGCAGGCTTCCGAGAACAATCTCTCGACTCTGAAGACGCAGTATGAGACCGCAAGCGGGCAGGCAGAAAAAGCCAAGCAGGCAGTGCAGTCGAACGCGATGCGCGTCTCCGAGCTTGCTGCCAAGCGCATGGAGCTGCTCGGTTCGCTCGAGGCCGCAAAGATGCAGGAGTCGGTCAACAAGGCCGTCGATGCGATGTCCAACATGACTGACTACGAGATGCCTTCGCTCGAGAAGATCGAAGAGAAGATCGAGTCCCGCAAGGCTGAGGCAATGGCCAAGGCCGAGCTGCGCGAGGCAACGCCGGAAGGCTCCGAGATGGAGCTCAAGGAAGCCATCAACATGGCGCAAGCCGATGCCAAGCTCGAGGAACTCAAGGCGGAGTTGGGTCTCAACTAGCCCGACTCAACTCAGTAATCGACGATGGGCTCTCGGCACCTGCCGGGGGCCCTTCTTCGTTGCTGGAGAGAGGGGAACAATGCTCAATCCGTATGAGCGATCGGCTGCCGTCTACGACCTCTACTACAGCTGGCTTGACTACGAGGAGCATGCGGCAGCGGTGCACGATCTCGTTGAGCAGAGAAGGCCCGGTACCCGAAGTGTATTGGAGGTTGCGTGCGGCACAGGTCGATACACCGAGGAGCTCAAGCGCTGGTACGACGTCGAGGGCCTCGACATCTCTGAGTCGATGTTGACCGTCGCCGGGCGGAGGCTTCCCAGAACGAAGTTCCACCTTGCCGATATGACCACTTTCGAACTCGGCAAGCGGTATGACGCGCTTGTTTGCATCTTCTCCTCGGTGGCCTACCTAACGACGGTGCAGGATCTCGCCAGCATGCTCGAGAGCTGCGCCCGCCATCTCAAGCCGGGAGGTGTGCTCATTATCGAGCCGTGGTTCACACCCGATGCGTGGCGCCCCGGCCACGTAGGTTCGAGGGTTGTCGAGGGCGACGGTGTTGCGGTAGCCCGTATCGACACGAGCGTTGTCGAAGGCAACCGGGCGACGATGCGGTGGGCATGGGCGGTCGCCTGGGAGGACGGCGATGCCGACGCCTATGTAGAGGAGCATCCGACCGGCTTGTTCACCGTTGCCGAATACGCGGCGCTGCTACAAGTCGCTGGGTTTACCGCCGAGTATGACCCCCAAGGCCCGCTCGGCCGCGGTCTTCACATCGCGATCAGGCGATAACACCAGCGGACGGGTCCGCACGAATGGTGGGGGCAGGGATTTGGAATCAGCCCCCGGCCAGAGCTACCGCCTCCGAGATTGGTCCTCGCCAGGGCTCTCCGTGGCCCGGCAGAAGAAGGTTGGCATCCAGACCGGCGAGCTTCTGTAGGGACTTCGCTGCATCGGTCGGGCTCGTGTGAAACGCCTCCGGCAGCAGTTGTGGTCCGGATCCCCACCTCGTGATGCCGTCTGTCGCCAACGCATCGCCGGAGCAGAGAGCATTCTGATCTTCGATCAGGTAGCTCGCGTGTCCGGTGGTGTGGCCCGGGGTGGCCACAACCCTTGGCCTCCCCGGAAGGTCGAGCCTGTCACCGTCACCGACAGCGTCAACATGGTCCAGGCGGAAGTCCCGATGCGCCCCGGCTCGGATCATCTCGATGAGAAAGATGACCACCCGCGGTCTCCACACCCGATGGTCGAGCATGCTCACCTGCGTTCCCGCCGAGGCGTCCATCGCATAGGCCACTTCGTCCTCGTGAACTCTCACGCTGATGTCACGGTCGGAAACGCGACGCGCAAAACCGATGTGATCCGTATGGGCATGGGTGATGAGCAGCGCCTCGACTGCATCCAGGTTGAGACCCAGCGACTCGAGCCCCGCTTCGAGAAGTGGAAGTTCTCGGCTTCCACCGGCGTCGACAAGGGTTGCTCGGCCACCTGCAACGATCAGATAGAAGTTGTGGTGCTTGCGCCCGAGTCGGTAGATACTCGCTGCCACCCGCTCCATGCCCCCACACTACCGAAGGCAGGTACACGACGGAAGGGTCCGAGCGGCGAATCGCAGTTGCAGTCGATGACTAGCGGCCTCCGCCGTGAGAATCTCCGGAGATCGTCGGCTCGATAGGGGACGATTAGCCTGCGAGCGACAGTTTTGAAGGAGCCCCGGTGTACCAAATCGATACAGCAGCGAGCACCGTCTGCGACGGAGCCAACGATTTCATCTGTGACTGGGTCTACGACCTCACGGAAAACGAGACCCTGGCAGAGGCTCTCGGCTGGATTGTCGAGAAGCCAATCAAGGTGCTGGCCGTTCTCATCGGCGCCTACATCATCAATCGAATCGTTCGGCGGGCGATAGACCGCGCAGAAGCCCGGATGCTGCGTGACCGCGAAGAGAAGCTGCGAGCGCGTCGGGATGAGGAGATCGGCGACGGCCGCTTTGCCGAGATGGAGTTGAAGGCGCGACAAAAGGCCATTGAGCTGACGCTGGCTAGTGAGGCTGCCAAGCAACGCGCCAAGACACTCGGATCGATCCTGCGCAGCACGGCCACGGCGATCATCTATACGATCGGCATCCTCATCTCGCTCAGCGAGTTCGACATCAATCTGGGCCCCCTGATCGCGGGAGCGGGGATTGCCGGTATCGCGCTCGGTTTTGGCGCCCAGTCCATCGTCAAGGACTTCCTGTCGGGCTTCTTCATGCTTGTGGAGGATCAGTACGCAGTCGGCGATGTCGTCGACGTTGGCGAGGCAACGGGGTTGGTGGAAAGCATCAGCCTGCGGACCACACAGATTCGTGATGTGAACGGAACCCTATGGCATATACCGAACGGCGAGATCCTTCGAGTGGGGAACAAGTCGCAGCAATGGGCCCGCGTGGTACTCGATATCGAGGTGGCCTATGGCACCGACATAGCCCACGCCAGCCGCGTCATCAAGGAAACGGCGGACTCGGTGTGGAACGAACACCTGGAGAATGCCACGATCATCGAGGAGCCGGAGATATGGGGCGTCGAGATGTTCGCCGAGAGCTCGATCGCCATCCGGCTCGTTGCCAAAGTCGAGCCGGGGGAGCAATGGATGACCGGCCGCATTATCCGGGGCCGGCTCGTAGATGCGTTCGACCGTGAAGGTATCGAGATCCCATTCCCGCAGCGAACGGTCTGGATGCGGGATGGCAACCCCGATCCACCTGAGGATGCATCGTCGTCCTAGCTGGCTAGCGTGTCCTCTCACACCGGAGGTGGAGTGACCCAAACGCAGAGCACCGCGCCGACAGGACGGTTCAACTGGTTCTCCGGTGTGTTCACGCCGAGCATCCTCACCGTCCTGGGTGTGGTCATGTACCTGCTGCTCGGCTTCACGACGGGTTCGGTTGGCCTGGGGATGATGCTGATCATCGTGGTGATCACGCACCTAATCACTGGAGCCACAGCGTTGTCGGTGTCGTCGATTGCCACCAACCGTACGGTCGGTACAGGTGGCGCCTACTTCATGATCAGCCGTTCTCTCGGACCGTCGGTCGGTTCGGCGGTAGGGATCCCACTGTTTCTGGCGCAGGCCCTCAGCGTGACTTTCTACGTCGTTGGTTTCGCAGAAGCGCTGCACCAGCTGCTTCCCGACTTGCCGATTGTTGTGACGGGAACCGTGATCAACCTGGTTGTGCTCGGCCTTGCCTATTGGAACGCCGATCTCGCCATAAAGGCTCAGTATTTTGTGATGGCTGCGATCGGGCTATCACTTCTTTCGTTCTTCACAGGAACCACAGGCGATTTCCCTGCCAGCATCGAATGGTTCAACAACGACGGCGAGAGTTTTGTCACGGTCTTCGCCATCTTCTTCCCAGCAGCGACCGGGATCATGGCGGGGGTTTCGATGTCGGGCGACCTGCGGAATCCACGACGCGACATCCCCAAGGGAATCATGCTGGTCGTGATCACCAGCCTCGTCGTGTACGTCGCCTTCCCAATCTGGCTATCCCTCAACTTCAGCAATGATGAGCTGATCAACAACCTGGATGCGGTGTTTGCCATTGCATCGGTACCGGTTCTGATCTATGTGGGCGTGTTCGGGGCCACGCTGTCCAGCGCGCTTGGGTCGATCCTCTCTGCGCCGCGCACACTGCAGGCTCTGGCGATCGACGGGCATGTTCCCCGGTTCTTTGCTCGCGGGTACGGCAAGGACAATGAACCTCGGATGGGCACGATCCTCACCTTTGCCCTCGCCCAACTTGGGGTCATGGTGGGCAGCTTGGAAGCGATTGCCCCGGTGCTGACGATGTTCTTCCTGGCCACCTACGGAGCGATCAATCTGGCGTCGGGGCTGGAGACCTGGGCGGCCAATCCGAGCTTCCGGCCGACGTTCCGGGTGCCGGCGACGGTGAGCCTGACTGCGGCGGTGGCCTGTTTCTACGTTATGAGCATCATCAACCTCCCCGCCATGTTGCTCGCTGCGGTTGTGCTGGTCGGGCTCTTTGCGTTCACGCAGCGCCGCACGCTCGACTCAGCATTCGGTGACGCTCGCCACGGTATCTGGTCGGCCCTGGTCCTCACCGGTCTGCGCAATGTCCATCAGGCCAGAGAACACCCCGTGAGCTGGCGACCCAACCTGGTGGTGATGGGCGGCGACATCGGAGAACGGAAGCACCTCCTGCAGATCAGCAGTGCGTTGGTCCAATCTCGGGGCCTCGTCACCTTTGTTCACCTTCTCGACGGCGAAGTCGAAGACCGTGCCGGTGAGCGTCGAGCCCTCAATGAGCGGTATCGCAGCGAGCTGGCTGCCAAGTACCCGAATGTTTTCTACCGAGCTGAGATCGTCGGTGACATCTACAAGGGTGCCGTTACCGCCGCCCAGGCGTACGGGATTGGCAACTTCCAGGCCAACGCCGTGATGCTCGGCTGGCCGAAGACGGATGACCATATCGGCGGGTACATGCGGATGCTGCGTGACTTCCACCTGCTTGAACGGACCATCCTGTTGGTGCGCGATACACCGAACACCGGCAAGCCCGTACGCAACGGAAGCATTCATGTGTGGTGGACCGGGGCAACTGCCAACGGGTCGCTCATGCTGTTGCTAGCGCACCTCGTTACTCAGCACGCCGACTGGGCTGGATCCCGGATCACGGTGCTAACCGCTGTTGAGCATGCCGCGGAGGTAGTCGAGGCTACCGGGCGTATCCGCACCATGCTCGGTGCGGCCCGCATTGAGGCCGACATCGATGTCGTGTTGACTGCCGGCCGGCCGTTGTACCAGGTGTTTGCAGAGGAGTCGGGCGGTGCCGATCTCGTCTTCCTTGGATTCCTGCTCCCTACGGACCTACGTCACTCGCCCGGCTTCTACACGCGGATGGAGCGGATTACCAGTGGGCTGCCGCGGACTGTCTTGGTGTCGAGCGCACGCAGTCACGATTTTGGTTCCGTCGTCTTCGACAACACGGAGGAGACTGAGGCAGTCGAGACGTCGGAGACCTAGCGCTCGAGGATCAGGCCTTCGTGTGGGCGGAGCATCGTTGCTGTAGACGTATCGCCATGTGTCGACAGTGCAGCCCGGCCTTCGAACGGGACTGCAATCGGATCACTCGTGAAGTTGAGCGCAACCAGCACTTCCTCGTCGCCGGCGGTGCGCGTGTAGGCATACACGCCCTCTGGTGCATCGACCCTCCGGTAGCTGCCGGTCTGTAACGCGGCCGATGACTGTCGGTACTGCAACAGGCTTCGATAGAGATTGAGGATTGAGTCGGCCTGCCCCAGTTGCGCCGCCACGTTCAGGTCGGCCGAGTCAGTGGTGATGGGCAACCAGGTCTTGGTCACCTCAGCCGGAGAGAAACCCGCATTGGGGGTGTCGTCCCATTGCATCGGCGTTCGGCACCCGTCACGGCCGGCCCCGGGAAGACGCCGACCCCAGGGGTCTTGCTGATCCTCCGGCGCAATGGCCGCCTCGGTCATCGCTATCTCATCGCCGTAGTAGATGGTCGGTGTGCCCCGGAGGGTCAGCAGAAGCATCGCCGCGGTTCGGGCCGCATCGGCTCCGATCCTGGCAACGAGTCGCTTCTCGTCATGATTGCCCAGGACGTGGTTGGGCCAGGCACCATCGGGGATGGCGGTCTCCATTGCCTCTACGCGGGATGCCACCTCATTGGCGTCCCATGGAGCGTGAATCAGAGAGAAGTTGTACGGCATGTGGAGTTCGTCGAGTTCTTCGCCGTAATACGACGCCCATTCATCCCAGTCGGCGATATGGATTTCGCCGACCGAGTACCGCTCTGGCTGATAGCTGTTCAGCAGCGCCCGGAAGTCGCGGAACAACTGGTGATTGTCCTGATGGCCTTTGTCGTGGATATGGAGGAAGTTGTCGTACTCGCCGTGCGACTTGAATTGCCGCTCCCAGTCATCCGGGACAGGCGGATTGTCTCGCAGATGCGGATCCTTCATGACGACGTGAGCGACGTCGATGCGGAAGCCGTCTACGTCGCGATCGAGCCAGAACTGCAGGCCTTCGAACATCGCCTCCTGCACGTCGGGATTCCGCCAGTTGAGATCGGGCTGCTTGGCAAGAAACGAGTGCAGGTAGTACTGCCCCGTGGTTTCGTCTTGCTCCCAGGCCGAGCCACCGAAGAAGCTGAGCCAGTTGTTCGGTGGCGATCCATCGGGCTTGCCGTCCCGCCAGATATACCAATCGCGCTTGGGGTTGCTGCGGCTTGAGCGCGATTCGACGAACCAGGGGTGTTCATCGGAGCTGTGGTTGGGGACCCAGTCGATGATGACTTTCAGCCCCCGGCTGTGCGCAGCTTCCAGCAGATCGTCGAAGTCGTTTATGTCACCGAACATCGGATGGATGTCGGTGTAGTCGGCTACGTCGTATCCAAAATCCGCCATGGGCGATGGGTAGAACGGTGATATCCAGATGGCACCCACGCCGAGGGTGTCGGCCAGGTAGTCCATTCGGCTGGTGATGCCGGGGAGGTCGCCGACGCCGTTGCCGGTGGTGTCCTGAAAGCTACGTGGGTAGATCTGATAGATGACGGTGGTCTGCCACCAAGGGTGAACGCTCATGTCGGGAGGCTACATCTTCCGGAGTTGTCGACATCCGCTGCTGTTGGGATGGCCGTCGCGATTGCCAAGAAGTCGATGCAACCACAGCCGAGTAGCACCGCCCTCGCCTAGACCCCGAGCTTGCGCTCGGCCATGCCGTTGAGCAACTCGAGCACCACCCGGTTGGCGAGCGAGGCCGTGATCTCTCCCGGTCCATCGTATGGAGGGCTGACCTCGACGACATCAGCACCGACGACATCCAATTCCTTGGCGAGGCGTCGCACCGTATCGAGGAGTTCCCGCGAGGTCAGGCCGCCCGGCTCAGGAGTACCCGTCCCGGGGGCCATGCCCGGGTCGACCACGTCGATATCCACCGAGATGAATGCCTTCGACGCACCATCCAGAGCGTGCTCCAGAGCCTCGCCGACAACTGACCGCAGCCCGCGGTCCACGATCTCGTTCATCATGTAGCTGCGCATGTTCTGCTCGCGCATCCACTCCACGACATCCGGCGGCGGCCAGTAGCCGCGTAGTCCGATCTGGACGAAACGATGTCCGGGAACAGCTCCGGACTCGATGAGCCTGCGCATGGGTGTCGCATGGCCGTGGAGTTGGCCGTTCTGGGTCTCGGCGGTGTCGGCATGCGCGTCGAAGTGGATGAGAGCGACGTCTCCGTGACCGTAAACGTCGGCGACGCCACCAGCGTTGGGGAACGTAATCGTGTGGTCTCCACCAAGAACGATGGGGACGGCTCCCTGCTCCGCAATCTGCTTGATGCCTGATCTGATGCGGTCAATGCTGATCTCGACATAGCCGGGGACAACGTTGAAGTCTCCCAGGTCGGCGATCCTCATCACCTCAAACGGGTCGATGCCGGTTGGGAGATGCGTGCGGGAGCCATGGGCGCCCAGGTAGTCGCCGCCTCTGATTGCGGCAGGGCCGAAACGGGCCCCGGGCCGGTACGTCGTTCCCCAGTCGAAAGGGGCACCGACAATTGCGACGTCGATATCGCTGAGTGCGTCAAGCTGACCCCGGGGAGCCCCGGCGAAAGTCGTCCGGTTGGCAAAGTCCCCGTCATGGCTGGTTGTGGTTTCAGTCATGCGGCGACGTTACCGTCATAGCTCGGAGGATGCTGGTCGGTGCCCTCCCGTTAGAATCCGGTCATCCGCTCTGGGAGGATCGATTGGCCGAGACGTCTGAACAGTCAAATGATGGCCGGAGCTACAGCGCCTGGTTGATGGCGCTGGTGCCGGTGACCGTGGTCGGCGTGTTGGTGGCGTGGTGGCTCGGGACGCTTCCCGATCACGCAGACCCCGAGGTCGGTCGTGAGGTCTTCGGCAACATCCCGGCCCCGATCGTTGCGCTGTTCTATGTGACTGTGGCCGTCTTCTTGGGCTTGACCGTCTATCTGTTCGCTCAGCGAGCACGGAATTGGGAGCGAGGTACCGCCGAGCGCCGAGCGGGTCTCCTCAAGAAACGGGTCAACGCTCTGCGCGAAGGTCTCGCAATGAAAACCTTGCTGCAGGACCCTGCGGCAGGTGTTCCGCATGCGGCCCTCTACTACGGCTTCGTCGTGCTCTTCCTCGGAACGGTTACCGTCGAACTCGACCATCTCCTTCCCAACAACCTGAAGTTCCTCGAAGGTGGCTTCTACCAGGGCTTCTCATTCGTGTTGGACCTGTTCGCAGTCGTCTTCCTCGTCGGTCTTACATGGCTGGGGATTCGCCGGTACGGAATCAAGCCATGGCGGCTGCGAAGCAAGACCAAGCCGGAGGATGCCTGGATACTGGTGACTCTTGCCGCCATCGGGGTTACGGGCATCGCCGTCGAGGCTGCCCGCATTGCCGAGATGGGGCGACCGGCCTTTGAACAGTGGTCGTTCCTCGGATATGGATTCAGCTATCTCGTCTGGGGCGCCGAGTCGGGTACCCACCAGGTGCTGTGGGTTGGCCATGTTGCCAGCTTCCTGGCGTTCCTGGTCGTGCTGCCGACCACCAAACTGCGCCATATGGTCACCTCCCCGGCCAACATGTACCTATCACCGCGGGAGCGGCCGGTCGGCGCGATGCGCGAGATGCCCAACCTGATGGAAGCCGAGGACATCGAGACCGTCGGTGCTTCGCTGGTCGCTGAGTTCACATGGAAGCAGTTGCTGGACACCGACGCCTGCACGGTTTGCGGTCGTTGTACTTCGGTATGTCCTGCCAATACGACCGGCAAACCACTCGACCCCCGCGAGATCGTGCTCAAGCTGGGCGAGGTCGCCGCAGCAACCGCCGCGACCAAACAGTCGGCCACGGTCAGCATGGATGAGGGCATCACCGTGACATCCGACAGTGTCTTCGAGCGCATCACTCCCGAAGAGCTGTGGGCTTGCACCACCTGCCGCGCTTGTGACGACATCTGCCCGGTCAACATCGAGATTCTCGACAAGATCCTCGATATGCGGCGCTACCTGTCACTGATGGAATCGGACTTCCCGTCGGAGCTGGGCAAGGCGTACATCTCGATGGAGAACTCCTCGAACGTCTATGGCATGGATCAGAACACTCGGGCCGACTGGACGCAGGGCCTTGACTTCACGGTCAAGGTGCTCGGCGAACCGGGGGTCACAGCCGAGTACCTGTATTGGGTTGGTTGTGCGGGATCGTTTGATGATCGCAACAAGAAGGTCACCGTATCCACCGCCCGACTGCTTCACGAAGCTGGTGTCGATTTCGCCATCCTCGGTGCTGCCGAGCTGTGCACCGGCGACCCGGCGCGGCGGACCGGCAACGAGTACGTCTTCCAGGGTCTCGCCTTGCAAAACATCGAAACGCTCAACGACCTGGGCGTGACCAAGGTCATCAGCCAGTGCCCTCATTGCTTCAACACGCTCAAGAACGAGTACCCGCAGTTCGGCGGTGAGTACGAGGTCATCCACCACTCGGAGTTGCTGATGCAGCTTGTGGAGCAGGGCAAGATCAACCCGAAGTCCAATGGCCAAACCATCACTTATCACGACCCCTGCTACCTCGGCCGACACAACGACGTTTATGTCGCCCCTCGTGACGTTGTGGATGCGGTCGGAACGCGTGTTGAGATGCCCCGCAACGGAACCAAGTCGTTCTGCTGCGGAGCCGGTGGCGGCAAGATGTGGTTCGAAGAGCAGACCGGCAAGAAGGTCAATATCGAACGCACTGAGGAAGCCCTCGGCTGCGAGCCCGATGTCATCGCGACCGGTTGCCCCTTCTGCTACATCATGATGGACGACGGTGTGAAGGAGCTCGGCGCCGACGAGCAAGTGATCGTCAAGGACATCGCCATGCTTCTCGCTGAGACTTCCCTCGACGATTAGCTCGACCCTCGAGGTTGGAATGAAACACGCCATCAGTCGCGACTATGTCGCTGCAGACGACTTCTCCGCCGTCCGCCAGTTCTTGATCGACACCTATACGGCTTACGGTTGGATGTACAACTGGGGGGTGGAACGGTGGGACATCCAGCGCTATTCAATAGCCACCGAATCAGAGCTGGCCGGTGATTGGCGATACGAGCGATTCACTCGACTCTGGGAGGCGGATGGCCGCATCGTGGGTGTGGCGCACCCCGAAGCCGGTGGCGACATTTGGTTGGAGGTCGACCCCGCCTTCAGACACCTCGAGGATGAGATGCTGGCCTGGGGAGAGTCCCACCGCTCGCAGTCGCGTCGTCCCGGGCAGCCATTCTCCACTCACGTGGTCGAGGGAGACACTGTTCGCGAACAGGTGCTCGCGTCCCGGGGCTGGACGCAGGGGGATCTCTCAGGGCACCTACGTCGTCGTCCCATGACCGACCCGCTGCCTGAGGGGCCGGTGGCCGACAGCTATCTCGTGCGTTCGCTCGACTTGACGACTGCACGGGACAGTGAGGGGCGGGTGGCGGTAAGCCGGGCTACCTTTGGCACGAAACGTACCGGTGAGATGATGCAGGTTCTCGCCCAGGCACCGAGCTATCTCCCTGATCTCGACCTTGCTGCTATCGCTGCGGACGGCACCTTCGCCGCATACACGACGGTGTGGTGGGAGCCGACGAACAAGTACGTCATCTTTGAACCCGTTGGTACTCATCCGGAGCACCGTCGCAAGGGTCTCGCCTCAGCACTGATGGCCGAAGGTCTGCGCCGCGCTGCCGCTCTGGGTGCGGAAACCGCACACGTGGGATCGGGTGCGGGAGCACCGTCGAACGTTCTCTACGACTCACTGGGGTTCACAGAAGTGTTCGACTACGTGCGGTGGGACGCTCCGGACCCGCGCTAGCGGACAAGTGCGGGTGCGATACCCGCTGTTCCTCCGGCGATCAGATCTGCTTCGAACACCTGAGTTGGCTGCAGGTCGCCATTCATCTGGCCAAGCAGCATTGCCGCGACGCTTTGCGCCATGCGGTTGACCGGCTGCCGCATTGTCGTGAGCATCGGACTCCGCATTCCGAGCAGGGGAGTGCCGTCAAAGCCGATTATCGAGAGGTCCTCCGGCACACGGAGACCGTGCGATTGTGCCGCGCTGATCGCACCGAGGGCAATGAGATCGCTCATCGCAATCATGCCGGTCGCACCCAGACTGATGAGTTTGGTTGCCGCGGACCTGGCGCCCTCGAGCGTAAACATCGCCTCGACTATCAGGTCGTCGTCAACTTCCATACCTGCGTCGCGCAGCGCCTGCTCGTAACCGGCCGCAAGGTCTTGTGGAGATGTGTATTGCATGTCGCCGGCGATGCACCCAATGCGGCGATGCCCCAGGTTGATTAGATGGCGAACCCCAGCCCGGGCGGCCGCGGCAATATCGATCGTGACCGCAGGGATGGGGCACGGCTCGTAGATACCGTTGACCAGGACGACCGCGATCCCGTCGGCCAGGAGACGTTCGTAGGCCGCGTATCCGATGCGTTTCGCATACGCACCGTTAACGACAACGACGCCGCTCACGCCCATGCGGACGAAATGCTGCAGATAATCGCGTTCGTGTGCGGTTGTTGGTGTGGCCGGGCCCACCATCGAGAGGAACCCGTGGCGGGCCAACTTCGACTCGATGGCCTGTGCCATGAGCGGAAAGATCGGATTGTCGAGTTCTGGGGTGATTATGCCGATGGTCCCCATCTTGTGCACCCGCTCAGAGCCGAAGTTGTAGCCAAGCTGATTGAGCACATCGAGCACCTTGCGGCGCGTTTCCTCGGCAACCCCGGGCCGCTGATTCAACACGCGGCTGACGGTTGCCTCGCTGACTTGGGCATGGCGTGCGACTTCGTGGAGCTTGGGTTTCACGGGTTGTATTCTGATCCGACTCGAAGCGCATTGCAAGAGATCTGCAAGATCTTGTGGAAATTCTGCAAGAGTTTTGCTTTAATGCCCGGTGGCGCATTCACCGCGTGACTTGCGCCGACGAAAACCAGGAGGAAATCCCATGACGAGGCGATTCAACGCCTTTGCGGTTCTGCTTCTCGCTTTTGCTCTATTTGCTTCTGCCTGTGGCGGCGACTCAGACGCTGAGACGACCACTACTGCAGCAGCGGTTGCAGAAACGACAACGACAGCTGCACCTACAACCACAACTGCGGCTCCCGAGACGACCACTACAACAGAGGCTGTTTCTGAGGAGACCACTACAACCACGCTGCCCCCGGTGGTGCGTGCCGACGCCGATCTCGTGATCTGGGCTGACGACACACGCACTCCGGCGATCCAGACGTTCGCCGACACGTTCGCTGCCGACAACGGGATCACCGTTGCCGTGCAGGAGCTTGGCTTTGGCGACATCCGCGATCGCTTGGTGGTCGCCGGCCCGACCGGCGAAGGTCCCGACATCATCATCGGCGCTCATGACTGGCTCGGCGAGCTCGTCACGAGCGGTGTTGTTGCTCCGCTCGACCTGAGCGCAGTAGCCGACGACTTCAGCGACGCATCGCTGCAGGCTTTCAACTACGAGGGTCAGACCTACGGTCTGCCATACGCAGTTGAGAACATTGCTCTGATCCGCAACACGGATCTCGTACCGGATTCCCCGGCGACATTTGAGGAACTCGAAGAGATTGCTCTCGGCCTCGTCGCCGACGGAACCGTCGAAATCCCGCTGGCGCTTCAGGAGAATGGCAACGGCGATCCGTTCCACAACTATCCGCTGTTCACCGCACTTGGTGGCTACGTCTTTGGTCTCAACGACGACGGCAGCTACAACCCGGATGACCTCGGCCTCGACAGCGAGGGTGGCCTAGCCGCCGCTCAGGCATTCTCCGATTGGGCCGCATCTGGTCTGATCGACGTCGACATCACCTACGACATCATGACCGAGAGCTTTGGCAGCGGCACTGCGCCATTCGCCATCACCGGTCCGTGGGCGCTGCCTTCGTTCGAGGACGTCAACTTCGTCGTTGAGCCGATCCCGCCGGTCAACGGTGGCGAACCCCGTCCGTTCATTGCGGTACAGGGCTTCATGGTCTCGGCATTCGCCGAGAACCCGCTGTTTGCACAGACGTTTGTGCTCGACCTAATGGCCACCCAGGAAGCGCAGGAAGCGATCTTCGCTGCCGACCCGCGACCCCCGGCACATAAGGCTGCGTTCGACACCGTCGCCGCAGGCGATGCGAACATCCAGGGCTTTGGCCTCTCCGGCCAGAACGGCTACCCGATGCCGGCCATCCCGGCGATGGGTTCCGTCTGGAGCGCATGGACCGACGCCTACCAACTGGTCCTCACCGGTACTGATGCCACAGAGGCCTTCACGGCAGCTGCTGAGCAGATTCGTACTCTGATTTCCGAGGGCTAATCGACAAATGACATCAGGCGGATCAGGAAGACGCTCAAGCAGGACGGCTAACACCGGACTGCCCGCGCCGGCCGGATCTCCAAAGGACCAGGGGAAGTCATTCCCCTGGTCCTTGTCATTTACCTGGGGAACGCTGCTCAAGCTGCTGTTCCTTGGCGCCATCAACCTGCTTGCGGTCTGGTCGATCCCGAGCATGTGGACCCAGCGCTGGTGGCCGGGCCTCATCGCAGTCGTCGTCTCGACGGCACTGCTCGATATCGTCTACCTGACACCGCGGGCGGTCCCTTTCAAGTACCTGCTGCCCGGCACCATCTTTGCGGTGATCTTCGCCGTCGTCCCGGTTATCTACAACGCCTACATCGCGTTCACCAACTTCGGCACCGGCAATGTGCTCACCCGGGAGCAAGCAGTTGACAGCATCGCGGACCGCGTGTCCAACGTGCCTGGATCGACCCAGTTCGCTCTGACGGTGCTTGCCGACGGTGACGGCCTCGGCGACTTTGCGTTGCTGCTCGAGAACGATGCCGGAGACCAGTTCTTTGGAACGACCGACGAGTTCTACCAGTTGGCTCCCGCCGACATCGATGTCGATGCCGATGGCCGCGTTATCGGAGTAGGCGACTATCTGAAGCTCAATCTGGGCCAGCTAGCGGACCGGCAACAGGAGCTCGTCGATCTCGAAGTGAGCTCCGACGAGGGGACGATCAAGGTTGTGACCGTTTCAACCGCGGCCGTTTATGAACCTCTGTTCCGATACGACGACACCAACGGCACCTTCACCGACACCGAAACCGGCTTGGTCTACACCGCCGTCGAGGGGACCTTCACCGCTCCAGACGGCAGCACCGTGAATCCCGGCTACCGCGCTTTCATCGGCTGGGACAACTTCACAAGGATCATGACCTCCGAGGCGATCCGAGGGCCCTTCGTTCGGGTGTTCCTGTGGAATTATGCGTTCGCCATTCTCTCGGTCGTGATCACGTTCATCTTTGGTCTTGGCCTGGCGATGGCTCTCAACCATCCGACGATGCGTGGCAAACGGCTGTACCGCTCCTTGTTGATCATCCCGTATGCGCTGCCGAGCTTCATGACCGCGTTGATCTGGCAGGGAATGCTGAACCAGCGCTTTGGAGTCATCAACGACATGCTCAACGCCAACATCGCATGGCTGCGCGATCCAACGCTCGCCAAGGTTTCGGTGTTGTTGGTCAACCTGTGGCTCGGCTTCCCCTACATGTTCCTAATCGCAACCGGTGCACTACAGGCAATCCCATCCGAGCTGAAGGAAGCAGCGAAGGTCGATGGCGCATCTGCACGACAGACGTTCCGTCGCGTGACATTCCCCCTGTTGCTGGTGACTCTGGCCCCTCTGCTGATCGCTTCGTTTGCTTTCAACTTCAACAACTTCAACATCATCTTTCTGCTGACCGGGGGTGATCCGCCCATTGCGGGGGCCCAGACTCCAGCTGGGCATACCGACATTCTGATCTCCTACACATACCGCCTCGCGTTCGAGAGCGGCAGTGGATCGGACTTCGGGTTTGCTGCCGCCATAGCCGGCCTCATCTTCCTGATGGT
>CBDUNF010000021.1:0-26920 GCA_965368515.1 uncultured bacterium | reverse complement strand
ATGTCCACATATCCACAGCTATCCACAGGGGGTTGTGCACAACGGGTGTTTACAAGTTGTGAAAGGTTCTTTTCGCGCTTCAATTGAAGGCGGCAGAGAGCGCGATCTGGATGCTTCCCAGCGTGCTCAAACGACCCGAATCGGTAGTTGACATAGCGGTTGGATTGCACTCAGCCCGAGCGTACGGTGCAGAGCCAGATCAGCGCGGATTGGTCGAGATGCCGTCGTACAGTTCGAGCAGGCGCGACACGGTGGCATCCCATGAGAAGCGGTCCGAGTGGCTAATTGCCCCCGCGCCCAGCATGGCTGCGAGTTCCGGGTTGTTGAGTACCCGGTCGAGCGCGGCGGCGTAGTCCTGGGGATCGTGGCCCACAACAAGCAGACCCGACTCGCCGTCCTCGATGATGTAGGGGAGACCGCCGACGGCTGCCGCAATCACCGGGGTACCGCAAGACTGTGCTTCGGCGGCAACCAAACCGAACGTTTCCGATCGCGACGGCATGACGACGGCATCGGCCGCCTGGTAGAAGGCCGCCAGCTCCTCCCGAGGCACGGGAGGGATGAAATGCACTCGAGCCGCGATGTCGAGGTCTGTCGCCAATTGACGCAACCGCTCCATCTCGGCCTCTCCATCCCCGCCGCTCGGCCCACCGATGACCACAAAGCGCGCCGACTCGTTCTCCATCAGGCTCAGAGCTCGGATCGCGACATCAACTCCCTTTAGCGGCTGGATGCGGCCGACGAACAGGACGATCGGCCCGCGGTCGAGACCGGTCCAGCGTCGGGCCGATTCTTTGTCGCCCGGCTTGAACAGTTCATGCCGAATGCCGGGGGGTGAGGTGCACAGCCGAGCCGGGTCAGCGGAATAGTGCTCCATCAGATCATCGAACTCGAACGGGGTCGACGCCACCACACAGTCGGAGCGGGCAATGACCTCCTCCTCAGTGAGGGTCCTGATGGCCCCTTCTGGCGCCTGGTCCTCCCGCCGGGTCAAATCCTTGACCCGTCCCAACGTGTGGAACGAGTTGGCGAGCGGCCGATCGAGTTTCTCCTTCAGCAGGACTCCTGCCCAGCCCGATAGCCAGTAGTGGCTGTGGATAATGTCAAAGTCCTCGCCACTCTGATCGATCCAGCCCAGTGTCTCTTGGGTGAACTCACCGATGAGTCCGGGGAGTTCACTGATCGGCAGTCCAACTGGCGGACCTGCGTTGATATGGACAACGCGGAATCCCGGGACGACCTCGACGACGTCCGGGGTAGCGGTGTCGCTGCGGCGGGTGAAAACGACAACGTCAACTCCGCGCTCGGCCATCGCACGGCCCAACTCCCGCAGGTATACATTCATGCCGCCGGCATCACCGCTCCCGGGCTGTTGCAGGGGGCAGCTGTGCAATGACAGGTAGGCAACGCGCCGGATCATTCAGTGCCTTTGCTGGCGGCTGCGCCGCCTTTGATGGCGGTAACGGTGTAGAGGGGACGCGGCTCGGCGCCGAGCTTGAACTTGTAGGCCTCGTCACCCTTGAGGAAATCGAATATCAGATGCCCGGCTTGTATTGATCTCTCGATTAGGTGCGACAGCATGACATTCCCGGGCGACAGGTTGCGGGCATCAGGCTCGTATGCACTGTTGTAGAGGTAGAACCCGGTGTCGTCCTCAAAGGAATACACGGCGGACACCGGGCGATCCGAGCCATCAACAAGGACGTCGATGACCCCTCCTGCGTTGGTGTGGAGGGCCAGGAAGAATTCTTCCATGGCATCAGTCATGAAGGCACCCTTGTCGCCTGCCGAGCGGCGGTGGAGGCTGGCGAAGAGGGCTACGGCGGCGGCTCCGGAGCGTCGCTCCAACCGGGCCGGGCCGGCTTCGCTGTCAAAGCGGCGCCGTTTCCTGCGCAGCTCGTGACGTTCCTTCTTGGCGATCGCCATTAGGTAGTCGTCGAACGTTTCAGGCAGGTGAAGGACCGCGGTAACTGCGTGCTGTTCGACGGCGGGTTCGAGTCCCGCAGCACGGAGCCCAGCGGTGACGCTATCCGCAGCCTCCCGGGGGAGGCTGTCCAGTTGGAATCGGACACCGGGCGGTAGCCGGTCGGCAAGTTCGGCCAGGGCCGGTGCGTGAGCGGATCCCAACGGCGAGTGGTAATCGGTGAGGTCGGCTTCGCCGGCAAACTCGACTACTCCGTCAGCAATAGTGACCGCGACCAAGCTCTCAGGTTGCTCGGCAATGACCAACTCGCCGTGCTGGCGATGGTTCGACCACGTCTCCAGCCAGGCGCGATGGGGGAATGGGCCGACCATCGAGGAGATGGGGGGCAGGCCGAATGCGGCCGAGGACCAGGTGGTTGTCATGAGTCTCTGTCAGTCTTCTATGGGCTCGATCGTGCCGACACGGCGGCCACCGCCGAAGACCGGGATCTTGGCAATGTCAACAAGAGCATCTTTGGCTACTTGTGCCAACAACCCAACCCGGTCGATTAGTTCCACCATTGCCGCGATGGCGACGTCGACGTTACCTTCGTGGCTCTTTGCGGCCACTCCGATTCCGTGCCGCCCGGCCGCAATGAGGCCCTCGGCGCCACCTTTGACCGGCCCGCCCCACCACGCGGCAAACTTGCCCTCGTTGAGCGTGTTGCTCGATACCAACGCAGGGAACCGCTTCATGGCGGTTGCCGGAGCGACGAAACGAGGCTCGGTCGAGAGCCACCCAAACGAACGGGCTAGCCCGGTCAGTTCGCCCCGCATCGTCGGGGCACCACAGCCGTCTACTCCGATAGGCTCAGCGCTCACGCCCGTCACTTCCTCGATGAGCCTCACTACCCGTTTCTGCAAAGGATGGGCACGGTCGAGGTAGGTCTCTGTGGGCCAACCACTGGCGACCGAGGCGGCCAGCCAACCACTGTGCTTCCCGGAGCAGTTGTTGAACAGTCGAGTCGGTTCACGGTGGCCGTTGAGCAGCGCCAGTTCCTTTGCAAGGACATCGCGCGGCCATGCCTCCGGGCAACGGAGGTCGCCGGTGGTGAGTCCGGCGCCCTTCAAATTCGCTTCGACCAGGCCGAGATGGGCAGGGAAGCCGCCGTGGCTCGAGCAGGTGATTGCGAGCTGCTCCTGGGTGAGGTCCGCGCCGGCTTCTAGGGTGACGGTCGCCTGAAATGGCTTGATGGCCGATCGATAGAAGAAGGTGAGTTCTTGCTCCCCGGAGCTTGCGATCACCGCACCGCCGGCATCGGTAATCACGACCGATACATCGTGGGTCGACTCGATCTGACCCGACCTAATCGTCGCCAGGCGCAATGCGGCGCCCTACTTCTCGAGCAGTTCGGACACCGAGACGATGCCGTCGCGATAGCGACGGGCGATCTCGCCAGTCAGGATCTCGAGGACCTCGTAAACCGAGCGTCGCTGTTCGGATACTTTGCGCTCGGTGTCGGAAAGCATCAGTTGGATGGACTCCAACTCGCTGTCCTCGATATCGGGGAGATGCGTCAGGAAATCATCTCCCAGAACACGGTCGATAGGGCGACGACCCTCCATCGGTACATCCGGGGGGTCAACAGGCAGCGTCTTGGGAACGGCAAAATGCGAAGGGCCCTCCTCGGCACCGTCCGAGAGGATGTCCGGCAACGCCTCGATGAGGGTCCGGGTCTCTTCGCCGCTGCGGCGACGCAGCTCGAAAGCAAGTAGATCCATCCGGGCGTGCAGGAGACGGCGGTAGTAGGAGAGCTCAGAGTCGAGATCATCGCAGGTGCTGCGACGCTGACGCAGATCATCGAGATCTATTGCCTCGATATCCGCGACGAACTCAGGGTCGAGGACTTGATCAATACGGCGGCGATGCTGATTCAGGATATGGCCTTTCGACTTCTGCCGGTGAGGGTACCAGTCCGGCTTGAAACCAACGTCAGCAAGCGGCGGCGAGCGTTGGGTATGGGTTAACCGGGCTGCCGTGACCGGGGTGGACTTGGAAGTGCAAGTGGTCGGCGCCGCCATATGCGTTGCCGGTATTGCCGACGTAGCCGATCACGGTGCCTCGGGTTACATAAGAGCCTGCAGACAATCCGGATGCGCGAGAGTCGAGGTGGGCGTAGTAGAAGCTGGCCCCGTTGCCCTTGACCCAGATGGAGATACCGCCGAGGCCACCGTCGCTAAACCGAAGGGTGCCGTCAACCACAGCAACGACCGGTACGCCTTTGGCGGCGAACATGTCTGTGCCCTTGTGGGTGCGGCCACCCGACCGTGGGTTACCCCAGTCATTGCGGAACGAAACGCTGCCGGCGACAGGACAAATGAAGTCGGGAAGCGTGCCGGCAGGGAGTCCGCCGGCGGCGCCACTCCGCTTTGCGGCTTCTGCGATCTTGCGGGCCCGCTCTGCCGCCTCCCATGCTCTGACTTCAGCCGCGTATTCAGACTTGGCCTCCACGTACAGCGCTTCTGCGGCGGCTGCCATCTCGTCGAGGTCGGCAACGATTGCGGCCTGCTGCGCCTGAAGGGCAGCAACCTCGGCCCGGTCCTCGTCAAGGAGCGAGGACTGTCGCACCAGATCGCGGGTGATTGCATCGAGTCGATCCAGCGTTGCCGTGCCCCTGTCGGCGGCCCGACCGATTATGTGTTGGGCGGTGAGAATGTCCTGGATGTTGCTGGCGTCGAGCGCCGATTCAAGGGAGCTACTGCCGCTGTTGATATAGGCGTTGACGACGAGGTCTTGTGCCGCCGACTGAAGATCTGCGATGTTGTCTTCGTCCTCGTCGATACGCCCTTCCATGCGGTCGATGCGGTACTCGAGGTCGCCCAACTGTGCTTCCATCTCCACCAGAATGTCGACGGCTGCATCCATTTCGGCTCGGGCAGCCAGCCATTCCTCGTAGGCACCCTCTTTGACTTCTTTGGCGTCCTCTATGGCATCAGTCTGGGCAGCCGCAGCGACCGGAATCAGGCCGAGGGCTGAGATGACTAGAAGTAGAAGAAACAGACGAGAACGTCGCATATGTCCCATGATCGGCACAAGCATAGTTGCGGCTTGAGCTATATCGAACATCCTCGGTCGTCGCGATGGAACCTCTCCGGCATGGGGGCGGGCCTATGCTCCGGCCGTGATGAAAGACGTTCTCTGGGTTGGTGCCGGCGGTGCAGTCGGAAGTGCGTTGCGCTATCTCGTTTGGCGCGTGTTGGGCACATCTGGCGGATTCCCGTGGGCGACGGTTCTAGTGAACGTTGCGGGCAGCTTTGTGCTGGGTCTGCTCGCCGGGCTCTATGCCGGGCGGGTTGGGCCGACGATGCGACTGGCGTTGTTCTTTGGGTTTCTTGGTGGCTTCACCACGTTTTCCACATTCACTTCAGAGACCGTCGTGCTGGCCCGCACCGGCTCTGCGGCCATGGCATTTGGCAATGTCGCACTGTCGTTGGCGGCTGGTTTGACTGCGGCGTTCATTGGGGTTCTACTCGGTGAGCAACTGAGCAGCTGAAGCAGGCTCCTAAGCGAATACCCAGATTGCGGCCCAGAAAGCGGGAACGCCGAGCAAGGCTGCGTCGAACATGGTGAGCAGACCCGGTGCGCGGGCCGTATGAATCACCGAGCCGGTGCGGAGCAGCGACCCAAACGCTCGCCCGGCAATCAACCCGGCCGAGCTGGCGGCTGCTGCAAGCAGCATGGTTGTAATCGAAAGCGTGTCTGCGGCCAGCGCGCTAATGAGACCGGCGATCACCGCCCCAAGAACCATTCCCAGGTTCGGATCGAGTCCACCTACCTCGCCACCTGACTGCTGGACTCCCCAGGCGGCGAAACCCGCCGCACCGGCGACCGCGATGGCGGCGATGACCATTGGTATCGAGTAGAGGTGCGTCAGTGCCAGGCTCCCGGTGGCCAGCGAGGTGCCGACGGCGAGGATCATGGCGACGGCCACAGCTCTGGTGGAACGCTGGCCGGGGTCGAGAACCGTCCATGCCAGCGTGATCATGATGGCCACGGCGACTCCGCCGGCGAAGCCCTCGACACCCCAGGTGTAGGCGCCGTTGGCAGTCGCGGTCGCGCCAACCATCAAGGGGATCGGATTCACTGCGATCGAGCGCAGCTTCAGGACGTCCGTCATGTCCCATAACCAGGCCAGAGCCGATCCAACGACGACGAAAATGAACGTCGGCGTGCTCACCAGATTGGAGATGGTCAGCGCACCAAGCAGCGCAACCACCAATAACGCGCCGGAACTGTCGCCGGCCCGAGAAGCCAGCGCTCCGCCACTGACCGGTGGGATGAGAGCGACCTCATCCTGGTCGTTCACGACGTCACCCGGTTCAGCCGGGTCGCCGTTGACCCAGACCTTGGCGATGGTCATACCCCGGGCGAATTCGTCGCCGTATGCAGCCTTGGCCGCATCGAGAACATCGCCGACGGTCTCACCCGGAAACTCCGCCTGGGCTGTGCCTGCGGTTTCTCTGAGGTTGGCAAAGAGACGTAGGCGCGCCATCAGGTGATATGAAGAGAAGAATACAAACTCACGGTCCGCAGCGTAGTCGCCTGACGGACCGTGATTGGTCTCCTCGATTCCTTAGGAAGCGACCGACGAGCTGTGCAACCTGTCGACGAGTTCTGCCTGTGAGTGCACACCCAACTTGCGGAAGATCGACTTGAGGTGGTTACGGACGGTGTGTTCGCTCACCTCCAGCAACTCGGCGATCGAAACCACTCGATGGCCTTGGAGCAGGTGGGTGACGACGTCGCGTTCCCGTCGCGACAGCAGGTCGAGGTCCGGATGAGTGGGCACGGTCTCCGGCGCCGCACCATTACTGGCGAGACCAACCCTGCTCAGCTCGTCTGAGATCCGACGCATCGCATCCTCGAGTTCGCGTTTCCGCGGATCTTGGATCAGGCGAACCTCGCCCGGCGCCGGGCTGAAGATCCACAGGAGAGCCGCTGAGGGCCCGGTCCCGTTGTGCATCGGGATGATCTTGGTGGTTGTGGCGAGTGTCTCGCCGGCAAGGCTCATCAGGTTCCATGACACCGATTGGGGCCGACGCGGGATCCGGCCGTTGAGCGATCGGGTGATGAAACGCCGGTATTCGTTCTGATGGGGGAGACTGATCCACCCAGGAGCGTCTTCGCTGACAGCCGGGTCACAGGCCTTCATCCCGACCATATCGTCGAGTGCCGGGTTGGAGTAGGTGCACCTACCGTTCTCGTCGGTGATGAGGACGCCGTCCGTCATCGCCTCGAGCAGTTCTTGAAGTGGAACCACCACAGTTCCGGTTCCGTTTCGCGCCGTCATATCTTTCCCCCATCACGCAAGCAAGCAATGTGCATCGAAAACCCCCTGTGGTTTCCCCTGTAGCCCTGTTATTGCTGGTCCTCCTGGCGAGGTATGACCAACACTTGTGACAGTACCTACTCAGACCTATGGCCGGTAGGAGGGTTTCTGTTGACTCAGCATGGACTAGTCATTTTCGTGGTCACCCAAACACCGAGAGTGACGGTAGGTGACTAGTTCCTGGCAATAACGGGAGGATTGCCTACCCTGAGTCACATGTCTGCTGAAAAAATCCAGATCGTTGAGGTCGGTGCGCGCGATGGATTGCAGAATGAAGCTATTGCGATCGACACTGTCGCCAAGGTCGAGTTGATTGATCGGTTGGTCGGCGCAGGCGTGACCAGAGCAGAAGTCGCATCGTTCGTGCATCCGGGCCTGGTCCCACAAATGGCGGACGCTGAGGCCGTTGTTGCCGGGCTCGAGCCACGTTCGGATGTCTCCTATATAGGCCTGGTCCTCAATGGTCGGGGTTTGGAGCGTGCCGTTGCGACGGCGGTGGATGAGGTCAACTTCGTTGTTGGGGCAAGCGAGGGGTTCAACCAGGCAAACCAGAGAACGGCGGTAGCGGCGACGATGACAGCGATCGAAGACATGATTCCGGTCGCCCAGGAGTCGGGGTGCGCCACAACCGTCACGATCTCAGTTGCGTTTGGATGTCCCTACGAAGGAGAGGTAGACGTTCGCAACGTGACGAATCTTGCGGAACGTGCCGCCCATGCCGGTGCAGACGAGATCGCGCTCGGCGACACGATCGGTGTCGCCACACCGAGGGATGTAACCGAGATGCTGGCGGCGCTGACCGATGTTATGGGTGAGCGCACGCTGCGATGCCACTTCCACGACACTCGCAACACGGGCGTAGCCAACGTGGTCGCAGCGGTCGGCGCTGGTGTTCGAGTCATCGACGCATCAGTTGGTGGTACTGGTGGCTGCCCGTACGCCCCAAACGCGACGGGAAACGTCCCAACCGAGGATGTTGTCTACACCTTGCACCGGATGGGGTTTGCGACCGGACTCGACATCGACAGGTTGATCAACACGGGCCATTGGCTGGGGGAACAGTTGGGCAAGTCCCTCCCCGCCGCACTTGGCAGGGCCGGCGACTGGCCGGGCGGCTGATCGCGTCACGCTTCCAGCTGCCGCCCGTACAGTTCGGAGTAGAGGCCACCTTGGTCGAGCAGCGCGTCGTGCGTGCCTTCTTCGATGATGCGACCCTCGGCGAGGACAACCAAGCGATCGGCTTGACGGACCGTGCTCAGGCGATGGGCGATTACCACCGTCGTGCGACCCCGCATCAGAACCTCGAGCGCCGACTGCACGAGAGCCTCCGACTCGGCGTCGAGCGAACTCGTGGCTTCATCGAGGATCAATAGGGCCGGATCGGCAAGCAACGCCCGGGCAATGGCTACCCTCTGTCGCTGGCCTCCCGACAGCTTGATGCCACGCTCGCCAACGATGGTCTCGTAGCCGTCGGGGAACTCGACGATGAAGTCGTGCGCGTTGGCGGCGGTGCATGCGTCAACGATTTCAGCTTCGGTCGCCGTCGCCCTGGCCACGCGCAGGTTCTCCGTGATCGTGCCGGAAAACAGCTCGACTTCCTGCGGGACCGCTGCCATTCGGGCTCGCAACTGCTCGATGTCCTGGTCGCGGACATCCACGCCGTCCACGAGCACCCGGCCCGTGGTCACGTCGTAAAAGCGTGGGATGAGCTGGACGAGCGTGGTCTTGCCGGCACCGGACGGCCCGACCAGGGCGACCACCTCTCCTTTCTTGACTGCGAGGTCAATCCCGCTGAGCACCTCACCGCTGCGTTCTGCGTATGCGAAGTGCACCCCCTCGAAGGTCACGGTTCCTACCGGTTCGGGATCGACGGTGGAGTCCGCCTCGGCGACTTCGGGGGGCTCATCGAGCAACTCAAAGATACGCTGCGACGCACCGAGCGCCTCTTGGAGCTGTGCGTAGAGGCCGGTGAAAGTACCGATCGCACCGGCAACCGTGAGCGTGTAGAGCAGGAAAGTGACAAGGTCGCCGGCGCTGAGGTTGCCGGCAATGACCTGTCGGCCGCCCTGCCACAGCACCAAAGCCAGGGTGCTGAACATGACGAAGGTGACCGTGGG
The DNA here is from genome assembly GCA_965368515.1 of uncultured bacterium. Taxonomy (GTDB): domain Bacteria; phylum Actinomycetota; class Acidimicrobiia; order Spongiisociales; family UBA5794; genus JAAETI01. Next base: position 17,511 of record CBDUNF010000021.1, on the reverse strand, counting down.
AACGAAGACGGAGCGGACTCGGGCCCGGCGAATGGCGATTTCGTACGACGCACGAATCTCGTGGTCGTAGAGCCGGGCGGTTTCCCCCTCAGCGGTGAACCATTTGACGACGCGGATTGACGAGATCGCTTCCTCCGCCAGGCTGTTGGCGGTAGCCAAACGATCCTGAAACTCCGTCGAGATCTTCCGAAGGCGTCGGCCGAAGACCGCGGCGGCGATGATGATCAACGGCACGAACGTCAGCACGGTGAGCGAGAGCCGGAAACTGAGCAGGAACAGAAGAATCACGCTGCCGATCAGGGTGATGCTCTGCGACAACGCTTGGGCTACCGCGGTCGAGACGGTCGTCTGCACCACCGCCGCGTCAGCGGTGAGCCGGGAAGTGATTTCCCCGGTCTTTCTCTTGTCGAAGAACGGGACACTGAGCCGAACGACTCGGTCGAACACCGCGCGGCGCAGATCGGCGACAACACCCTCACCGGCAATCGCAAGCCAATAGCTGCGTAGGAAGTTGAACCCAGCCTGAAGGAGGAATACTCCCACCAGGATCAGGGCAAAGCGATCAAGCGTCCCGGTGTCGGCACCTTCGACGTTGGTTAGAGCCGAATCAACGAGGTCGCCCATGATGCGTGGGAACACCAGTCCCAGTCCACTAGCGAAGGTCACCGCGACCGTTGCGGCGAGGATGCGGCCGCGATACGGGCGGGCGAAGACGAACAGCCGTCGAATCTGCGAAAGCTGGTCCCTGCCGAAACGAAGCCGGTCTTCGTCGGCAACGGAGTCGGGTGGTCTTCTCATCGTGCGCATCGGCGGGATCTTACGGTACTTGCCAGGTCCACAAGCTGGAGCTGGTGTGAACCTCCGGATGGTCGCCGCGAGCGCGGAACCATCTGGCAAACGTTGTCGTTGCATCGTTATGGAAGGGATCACCCGATGAGTGTCCGACCGGGCATCGTGTTGGGGCCCGGCGGCGCCGAATGACCTGCTGGTATGGCTCGCGGCGACTCGGTAGGACGCATCCCATACGACTCCGATGCCGATCTGGCGAGCGCCTCGATTTGTTTGCGACAGGCGGCGTGAGCCGTGCCGCCGTGACCGCCGATCGGGCGTACTTCATTGCTTACGAAGACTCGACTTCGACAATACGGACCGTCGATAGAGGCAATGGGGAGGTTGTCGATGCCAGCACTATCCATGGCTGGGTCACTGGCGTGCCGGTGAACCGAGACGGCGAGGTTCTTGTGACCACATGGGACTACTTGATCCTTCCGTCGGGGGCGCAACTGCGCATGGAACGCGGCATCAACAGCCTCGCCTGGTAGTCGAACCATGATGGTCGGTCGCTACCATCCCGGCCCATGAATCTTCCTATCTCCTTCCTCTCTGATTTTGGGCGCGACGACGAATTCGTCGGAGTCGTCCATGGCGTAATCGCACGGATCGCCCCCGACGTGCGAGTCATCGATGTTGGGCACGAATTCGGTCAGGGTGACATTCAGGCCGGAGCTCTTGCTCTGATGCGTGCAATCCAATACTTGCCCCAGGGTGTTGCCGTTGTTGTCATAGATCCCGGCGTAGGCACCGCCCGCCGTGCGATTGCCGCTCGCACCGAGTGGGGTGTGCTCATCGGACCAGACAACGGTGTGCTGGCTCCCGCCCTCGCCATGGTGGGAGGTGCTGACAAGATCGTTTCGATCGAGAATCCGGAAATCAAGCTGCCGGCGCCGGGCGCCACCTTTGATGGGCGAGATCTGTTCGGGCCTGCCGCTGCGGTGATCGCATCTGGCCAGGCCACTCTCGAGGAGCTGGGTCCGGAGATCGATCTCAACTCGGTAATGCCGATGATGCTCCCACTCGTTGAGCACGGAGAACAGAGTGTCCTCGGCGAGGTTCTGTGGGTGGACCACTTCGGGAATGCCCAGCTGAACATCACACCGGAGGACCTGCAGCTGGTTGGCGTGGGTCTGGGCACTGCCATCGTCCTCAAGATCGCATCTGCTGAGTTCCCTATCGAATGGGTGAACGCATACGGCGACGTGGAAGAGGGCGAGGGGCTGTTGCACATCGATAGCTACGGGCAGATCGCGGTCGCGGTCCGCAATGGTCGCGCCGTCGACTCGTATCCCCTCGATACCGGAATGGCCGTCACTATCCGCTCCGGGAATCCGTCACTGCAGATCACGAGGGCGTAGTTTCAGAAGCTACGCGTCAGCCAAACAAGGGATGAAGCCAGGATGAGGACGAGTAGGCCGATGATGACGGCAGCGGTGGCAGGTCGCATGGTGGCGTCACCATAGTGGCGAACCGAACCGTGTTCTTGCTGACCCGGCCGGGCTGCGGTCTCTGCGACGAGGCCATGCCTCATCTCGAGCGGGCATCACGCTGGTTGCGGTTGCAGCTGGTGGTGACCGACATCACCGAGGACTCCGAGCTGGAGGACGAGTACGACCTGCGCATCCCAGTTGTGCGGAGCGCAGCGGGCCGCGTTCTGGCCGAGGGCAGTATCGGTGCGGCTGCGGCGTGGCGGGCCGCGGTGAGGGCCCGGCTGTAGGCGATCGCGGGCGGCTAGAGCGACCGGATGAACGCCACCACGTCGACGAGATCCTGCTCGGTCAGGTTGGTGTTGCCTCCCCACGGGGGCATTTCGATACCTGTCGTGTTGTCGGGGTGATCGGCGCTGCGACCGTCTTTGATGAATGCGGCCAGCTCCGCATCCGAGAGCCCTGCGATGAACTCACTACCCGGCATCGGCTTGCCAAGACCCTGGATACCGGTGCCTTTGGGCCCGTGGCAGGCGACGCATGTCGAGTCGTAGACCCTGGCTCCATTGGTGGCATTGGCGGGCCCAACCTCTACCGGCGCCGACTCGGCCCCGTTGCTGCCAGCGGAGCTGTTGCCACCGCATGATGCGAAGGCCAGCGCCAATACGCTGATCAGGGCCACCAGTTTCTTCGTCATTGCCTCTCCCGAAAGCTCTCTGCCCGAGCGCCCGCGACGCTCGACCCAGAACGTACTTGGGTGCGCTTTGCTGAGTCCAGGGCCGAAAGTCCCCGATCCGGCGACCGGGGTCGACCATTGGTTTGACGAGGATTTGCCCCCGAGATTTAGAGCTATTCTCGCGGTGGTGAGAGGCAGCATCCCCGCCGCTACTGTCGCCAGGCTTCCCCTCTATCTGAGGTGTCTGAGCGAGCTGGAGCCAGCTAAAACGACCTTCTCATCCGACGAGCTTGCCCAGCTTGCGGGTGTCAACTCTTCGCAGGTCCGCAAAGACCTGTCGTATCTGGCGGCTCCCGGTGTGCGTGGAGTCGGCTACCGAACTGCTGCGCTTCGCCAGATACTTCGAACCGAGCTGGGCGTTACTCGAAAGCGCAGGGTCGCTATCGCCGGAGCCGGAAACCTCGGAAGCGCTCTGGCGATGTATCCCGGTTTCGAGGAGTCCGGTTTCGAGGTTGCCGCGCTCTTCGATGTCGATGCCGGAAAGGTCGGTCAGAACGTGCACTCGGTTCCGGTCGAACCTCTGCGAAACCTCGAGCGAGTAGTGCGGTCCAAGGAGGTGACGATCGGTATCATCGCCACACCTGCCGAGTCGGCCCAGAGCGTGGCCGATCGTTTCATGGCTGCGGGTGTTCGGTCGATCCTGAATTTCGCTCCGACCGTGCTCCGCGTCAGCCAGGACGTCGAGGCTCGGCGGGTTGATCTGTCGACAGAGCTCCAGATTCTCGCGTTCAACCAGGGCGAGCGCACCGTCTAGCCGCTGCCGGGTCTCGTCCGCCACCGGTAACGGCTCATGAGGCCATCCGGCCCTTCTTCTGTCTCGCAATCCCTGCGATACTGCAATTGTGCATAAATGAATAGACGACAGGAGACAAGATGACCGCTCGGGTACTCATCCTCGGGGCCGCCGGCCGTGACTTCCACAACTTCAACACGTTGTATCGAGACAACCCCGAGTTCACCGTCGTCGGATTCACCGCAGCGCAAATCCCCGATATCGCCGATCGCCGCTATCCACCGGAGTTGGCCGGAGGGATGTACCCGGAAGGGATTCCGATCTTCGAAGAGGGTGAGCTCGAGAGGCTGATCGCCGATCTGCAGGTAGATCATGTCTTGTTCTCATACTCGGATGTCACTCACGAACATGTCATGCATCTCGCATCGCGAGCGGTAGCCGCCGGAGCCTCGTTTGGCGTACCCGGAGCCGCGGCTCTGATCAAGTCGAACAAGCCGGTCGTCTCGATTACCGCCACAAGGACAGGCACTGGCAAGAGCCAGACCAGCCGACAGATCAGGCAGATCTTCGCCGACGCCGGGGTTCGCGTCGCCGCAATCCGCCATCCCATGCCATACGGTGACCTCAACGCACAGAGGGTCCAGCGGTTGGCCAGCTTTCAAGATCTCGACGAAGCGGATGTCACTATCGAAGAGCGTGAGGAATACGAGCCATACATCCGCCAAGGTGCCGTCATCTACGCAGGCGTTGATTACGGCGAGATCTTGAACCGCGCCGAGGAAGAGGCCGATGTCATCATCTGGGACGGAGGCAATAACGATCTGTCCTTCTATCACGTAGACCTTGGCTTCTGTGTGGTCGATCCTTTCCGGGCGGGACACGAGCTCCGTTATTGGCCAGGGGAGGCCAACGTTCGAATGGCCGATGTGGTCGTCATCAACAAGATCGATACCGCACCCGAAGACGGCCTGGCTGAGTTGCGACGGAACGTCGCCGCACTGGCTCCCGATGCCACCGTCATCGAGGCTGCATCGCCGATCAAGGTCGACGATCCATCGGTCATCACCGGCAAGCGTGTACTTGTCCTGGATGACGGGCCAACCATCACCCACGGTGAAATGCCGTTTGGGGCGGGCGTCGTTGCGGCCCGACAACACGGTGCGGCAGAGCTGATTGATCCGAGGCCATTCGCCGTCGGCTCGCTGGTTGGTGTCTACGAGAAGTACTCGCACATCGGAGCGGTACTCCCGGCAATGGGGTACAGCGACCGGCAGCGGAGCGAGCTCGAAGCGACCATTGCCGCGGCGAATCCGGAAGGGATCGTCATCGGCACGCCGATGGATCTCGGCAGTGTTATCGATCTCGGCGATGTTCCGCGGACCCGCATCTACTACGAACTCGAGGTCAAGAACGGCCCGTCATTGGAGGATTTGCTGGCCCCGATCATCGCCAGCGTAAAGAGCTAGTCGCGGCTTTCCCCGTAGGTGTCCGACCCTCGAACCTGTGCATCCGCGGTGGCCGACGCTCCGGCGCAGCCCTACCTGGAACCCGTGCGCCTGTGATGGAGTTCGATTGCATCGAACTCCAAGCCGATGGCATCGGCCGGCTACATCTCCGGCTGTTCCTTTTCGTAACGGTCTAGTGCCGTGACGAACATCAGGAACAGGATCAGTGACGCCAGGGTGAGGGCGATCGATGGGATCCGGATCTGGAATGCGTTCAGGCCCTGGAGGTTTGCCGGGCGAAGACCACGCGGTGCATAGACCACGAACAGGAGAGATCCGATGATCATCCATCCGAAGGTGGCGGCGCCGGTGACCAGGAAACCGAGACGGGCGCCGAGGTTCGTGTAGAGCAGCAGATACCCGGAGCCAATGAACGAAACGATGGCAACGACCGTGATGAGGATGCCACGGAGAGCAATAGCCATTCCGGTGAGATTGCCTTCGTCGTCGACCTGGCCGAGCGTGGCGTCGAACAGATCGCCGAGGAGTCCGCGCACGACGGGGATGAAGATCACAACCGAGAACACCGCGGCGAAGAGGCCAAAGCGCTCGAGGCCGCTCATGCCCCGCTCATCTTCGATGAGGGTCTTTGTCAGGTTACGGAAACTCACATTGACCTTTCATACTTGACGATCAGTTCGATGTCCTCCATCGAGAGCACTGCGCCGAAGCCAGGCATACCACCGACACCGCTGATCCCGTTGACGCCGTATTCGGCCGACGCCTCGGCACCCTCGATGATGAAGTCGATATGGTCCATCTCGTCGGGGAATTGCACGACGGTGCGCCCGTCGAGTAGCGATGGTGCCCAGGCTCCGGAGCCCGGCTCCTGCTCGAACTCGATTCCTGCGCTGTAGCCGGCAGTATGGCAACGGGCGCAGTAGGCATTGAAGAGGCCAACCGCTCGTGTGGCTTCGAGCTCGCCGAGCCCGGTTGCAGCGGCGACGGCTGCGAAGTCGACCTCCCACGCTGCCTCTACGAGTGCGGCTTCCAAGAACGCGATTCCGTCGATAACGGGTTGTGCAAACTGCTCGTTGCGAGCTGCGAGCAGCGAGAGCTCGAGATGTTTGGCATCGAGGTGAGAGATGAATGCCTCGGCGGCGTCAAGGTCTGCGACAGGGCTACCCGCTGCATCCGTCATCGAGAATCCGGTGGTGGGGGAGAAGGTCAGGTCGAACTCGGGGTCTGTCTGCGTACCGATCTCGAGCGTGTTCGTATCGACGGTCCGGGAAGTGACTACCCGAAACGCGAGTTGGGCGAAACCCTCGAGCGCAGCCTCGGCGTCGTCAGCCAGGCCATCACGATCGGCATCGGGGGCGTCGGCAGCACACACACGACCGACCAGGTTTGCGGATTCTTGGGTGCACGAGCTGGGGGCGCTCAATAGATCGTCGACAAAGTCGGGGACATCGGCGATCCGATCGAACTGGAGAGGTGCGTCGAGGATGTCCTTGAGCCGGGTCTCTTCGACGAGAATGCGAGTCTCGATTGTGCTCTCGGCGTTTTGCATTCTCGCGAGGGCGGCGACCACCGCGTCATCAGCCTTGGCGAACGCATCCATCTGAGACACTTGGAGGCTCTTGAGGTAGTCCACGACCTGATCGATCTCTTGGACCGTCATCGCTCCGCCACCGTCGAGTCCGCTGGCCGGCATGGGCGATCCGGCGCGGCCATTGATGATCCAATGCCTGACCTCGTCCTCGTCGTAACGGAAGAAGACATCGTTGATAGCCGGCGCCGACCAATTGGCGGTGAGCCCGGATCTTGGCTCCACTATGTCGGCCGCACCGCCACCACCATCGGGCCCGTGACAGGCAGTGCATTCGAACTTGATCCACCACTCTTCGCCGAAGTGCAAATAGTCCTCATGGATCTCGTCTGCGGCCGCTTCCTGCCTGCTGGTCTCGTTGACGAAATAGATCGGCAAGACAACGGCGAGCACACCGGCGGCGACGACGGCGGCGGTGAGGACCCGGGTGAGCCGATCGTTCTCGAGCCCGGCATTGTCCATGAAGAACTCTTGGTTGGGCGCAGGACTCTCAGGCGGGCGCGTCTTGCGCCGGCTGTTGATGACGGCGTAGCCAACCCAGATCAGGAAGACCCCGACCGCGATGGTGAGAACTACAGCCCCCAGGCCCACATTGCTGGGGCCGACGGGGGCGCTTTCGGCAGTCGCGATTATCTGTGCGATGAAGGTGCTCACAGGCAGGACGGCCCCTGGGGATAGGCGATGGTCTTGACGCTCGCTCGTGGTGTTTCGAGCACGGTCCCGGTATCGATGATGAGATTGCCGCCGGGGTCGACTTCCAACGCAAACCGATCGAGGTTCCTCGGGGCAGGCCCGCTGTCGTACTCACCGTGATAGTTGTACTTCGAGCCGTGGCACGGGCACTCGAAACCTTGCGACGAGGCACACTCGGGGACGCGGCAACCCAGATGCACGCACTTCTGCCAGAGTGCCATCAGGCCGGTGTCGCCTCCGCCGATGCCGGCGACGACGGGGAGGCCGTCAAAGCTGCTGCCCGGGATTTGTGATTCCTCCATGGGAACCAGCCAGGCCTGCGCTTCGGGGACGAACTTGGGACGGACGGTTCCGTCACCGGGCACGACTTCAGCTCTGAGGTCGGCGAGAAGTCCGGCGCTTACCTTGCTACCGAATCCTCCCTTTAGCTTTGGCCAAAAGAACGAGAGCATGCTGATTCCCATTGTGCCGATGAAGCCGCCGCCAAACAGGCCAAGGGCGGCTCGATTGAGGAACTTGCGGCGGGTGACACCGAGATCCTCGGCCGAGATTGGGAGCCGGTCGTCGGCGATCGTGATCGGTTCATGCGCGACATCGGCCGTGACGGGCGCATTCTCCTGGACCGGTGCCGGTGGTTTGGCGGACATGTCTCGCTTGGCCGCTTCGCGATCGAACTCTCCAACAATCGGCTGTGCGGCGGGTCCGCGTCGCCAGGCAACGGCGAACACACCTGCCGCAACCACGACGCCTACGGCAATCAGGGCGGTTATCAGAATTGTTGTTGCATCCATTAGATGGGTCGGTCCTTTTCCATCAGAAGTCGAAGAAGATTCCATCTACCCAGGGGAACGAGAAGTTGAATCCCGGTCCTCGGAAGAAGGAGCCATATGTGGTCAGTACTGCCGCGGCGAAGAGGAAGAAGCTGAAGATCATGATGGCTAGTTTTCGGTCCGAAGGCCGCACTGCCGGGTTCTTGTCCACGTAGGGGATAACCGCAAGGCCGACGAGTCCGAACGTCGGGATGATGACGCCGGCGACCTGCGGATCGAAGTAGGACAACAACTCCTGCAGACCGAGGAAGTACCACGGCGCCTTTGACGGGTTTGGCTGCTCGTTGAAGTTCGCAAACTCGAGCAGGGGTGCATCCACGAACACCGAGAAGATGATTAGTCCGGCCGTCACGGCCATTAGGGCCACAAACTCGATGGCGAGCAGATGGGGCCAGACGTTGACCTTGTCCGTCGGGGAACTCTTGACCTGCTGAATCGCACCGGCCTTGACCACGGTCAAGAGCCGCTGCGTCGTGACACCCTCCGGGATTGCTGGTGGGGCTGCGGGTGCGGCTGCTGGTGCGCTGGCCGCAGCTGCTGGGGCAGCTGAGGCAGCGGGAGCAGCAGCTGTTGGCGCGGCTGCAGCAACGAGAGTGCGGCCCTCCTTGCGAGCACGGGCTTCCATGGCACGCTGGAGCAGAGGGACTGGGACGCCGGTATCGGCCGACTCGGCGTCGAGGTCGCGAGAGCCACCTGCGGCTGGTGCCGGGGCAGGCGCCGCCGCCGGGGTCGGAGCGGCTGCCGGGGCGGCCGGAGCCGGGGCTTCGCCCTTCATTTCGGCAAGGATCTCTTCGACGTCACGTCCCTCGGCCTTGGCTCGGGCCTCGGCGGAGCGGCGGAGCAGATGTTCGGGTAGGCCTGCCATTAGAGCGGCCCCGAGATTCCGCCGTCTTTACGGACCCGCCAGAAGTGGACGGCCATGAAGACGACAATGATGAATGGCAGGAACAAGACGTGGAGGACATACCAGCGGAGCAAGGTGTCCGGAGTGATTTGGACGCCTCCAATCAGCCCGAAGGAGACTTGGTCTCCGATCACGGGCGCATACGCCCCCATGTTGCTCCCGACGGTGACTGCCCACAGTGCCAGCTGGTCCCAGGGGAGAAGGTACCCGGTGAAGGACAGCAGCAAGGTGAGGACGAGCAGAACGATGCCGACCACCCAGTTGAACTCGCGGGGCGGCTTGTATGCCCCGTGGTAGAACACCCGTGCCATGTGGAGGAACACCGTCAACACCATGAGGTGAGCACCCCACCTGTGCATATTTCGTACCAACTGTCCGAAGGCTACGTCGGTGGAGAGCGCCTGGATGTCGAGGTATGCCTGCGGCGAAGTCGGCCGGTAGTAGAACATCAAGAAGATGCCGGTGATCGTCAGCAAGATGAATAGGAAGAAACTCAGCCCGCCGAGACACAGTGTGTAGGACAGCCGCACCGCGTGTCTCTTCACCTTCACCGGGTGGAGGTGATAGAGCACGTTGTTCATGATCACGTAGGAGCGGTTCCGTGGCGAGTCCGTGTAACCGTGCCGGAACGGTGATCCTGGACGGAAGATGCTCGACCACACCTGGCTGGTGCGAATGTGATCACCGGCTTGGGCAAGACGTTCTTTCAGCCCAACCCTTCCGTTTCCGTTTGCCACCTGTTCTCCCTCAGTCTGAGCCGCTACCAGCGGATTCCGTACATATAGCCGTTTTTCCAGTCCCGGGCTCCATTGTCATATTCCCAGGGCTTGGAGTCGAAGTCAGCCGTTGTGTCTGCTACCGACCCGGTGAATTTCCCGAGCGAAATGACACCGGTCGGGCAGCGGTCGATGCAAAGAGCACACCGGGTGCAGGCGTCCTCATCAACCACGAAGAAACCCTGGTTCCCGGGGGTTTCTGCCGGGTCCTCGACATTGCTCCCTTCGGAGATTGCGTCGACGGACAAGTAATGAATGCACTTCCAAGGGCAGATGTCAACGCATCCCTCACAGAGGATGCATTCGGCCTCATTGATATGCAGAAACTGCTTTGGTTTCACGGCGGCGGTGAGATAGGAACCATCGACCAGCGCGAGTTGGTAATCGTCGCGGGTGTCGATAAGTTCGGTCCAGGCTTCGTTGGCCATCAGCGCTCGACCTTCTGCAACGGACGGCCGTATACGCTGGTCTTGCTGGACGCGGCTGCAGCCTTCTTCTTGTCGCGGTTGGCCCGGATCTCGTCACGCTTTTGCCATGCGATCATCGCCGCTGCGATCACGCCGGTAATGGTTGTTGAGTACCCGGCGGCAATTATGTCCTTGAATGCGGCCGCCGAGATGTTGACCTCGTTGCCACCCAGGAGGCTGGTGGGAATCTGAATCCAAAGCTTCTGGTCGGTCCAATTCCACTCGGCTTGCGTGTAGGTGAGCCATTCGTTGGGAATAACCCCAAAGAGGATGATCATGAGACCGGTGAACAGTCCGGCGCCGATCGACGCACGTGCCCACGTCAGCTTCTTGTCGTAGAGGAAGGCGAGGGCAATGCCGGCCATTGCCAGCAACACTCCACCGAGTGAGACCAGTTGGCCCAGAAGCTTTGATGGCCACTCGTCGTAGCCACGGGGGATGTGGGGATACAGCTCACGACCGAAATCGTCGAGGCGGGGGAGACCGGCGAAGTGGGCCCACAGCGCACCGAGCAGCGCCAACACGGCACCAACGGCAAGTGCGGTGATGCCTCGAACGAAGTTCTTGTCTCTCTGCTCAGCCATCAATGGTCCCGACTCGACTCTCCTTGGACGGCGCCATTCTAAGCCCGTCGCGGGGTCCCCGCGGGTGCCCGGCGGCCGTCGGCGCTGGCAACCATAGTGCGGCCGTCTTCACATCGCTGAATATTGAAACCGTTGACGCCACCGGCGTGTTGTCGACGATCACTGCATCCTCATGCTGTGCGGATTACAGTGCCGCTCGGTCCGGCAGTGAGGCAGCTCGATCGCGTTGGCGGAACCTCCGAATAATTCGGGGATCCGAATGTGGTCGAGCTATTCTGCCGAAGTCCGCATCAGGATTATGGAGTCGTCGAGCGAGGAAGGGACTAGGCAAGGGTGACTGCCGACGTTTCGCACGAAAACCAAGCGGAGGGCGCAGCTCCCGCCGCCTCGTCACAGAGTGTTGCCCGCCACCACCTTGCGGCGTCGCTCGGATTCCTCATCGTCGGTGTACTACTCCTGGCCGTTGCCAGCGTGCAATATGTCGCACCGGATCTCCTCAGCGGGTCGGGGCCGCTGTCTTATGGAAGGTTGCGGCCGGCGGCGATTCACTTCCTTCTCTACGGATGGCTAACTCTCGGCCTGCTCGGCGCGATGTATTACGCCGTTCCCCGTTTGGTGGGCGATCGTCTCACCGACCCCGTCATCGCCCGCGTCGGATTCGTTCTCATGTCGGTGGGCTATGCCCTTGGTGGTCTCGGCATACTGTTCGGCCAGACCGAAGGCGTCCGCTACCTCGAAGCTCCACCCCTCGCCGACATCATTGTGTTGTTGGGGATGTTTGCGATGTCGCATTCCATCGCCCGGACCATCGCTCGCCGCAGCCAGCGTGACCGCAGCCCAGCCGAATGGTTCATTCTGGCTTCGGTGCTGTGGCTGGTGGGCCTGCATTTCATCGGCAACCTCAACATGCTGTCAACGCTCGCCACCATCTTCTGGTCGCAGCCACCTGCGCTGCACGGCATCAACTCTGCAATCCTGGCCGGCTTCTACAAAGCGGGCATCATCGGCCTGTGGGCGGCCACCGCCGGTGCCGGGGTCGTGTACTTCCTGGCACCGCGGCTCGTCGGCCTCAGCCAATTCAAGGCGACCCGGATGTCGGTCGTCGGCTTTTGGGGACTTGGCATCGCCTGGGTCTTCACGGGATCAGCAGAACTGACGTACACCGCCATTCCGGACTGGTTGGAGACGATCGGGATCATGTTCTCGATCGCACTCCTGTTGCCGGTGGCGACGATTGTCGTCGATGTCACGACTTTCTTGCGCGGTCGCCGCGATGAAGTTGCGGGCAAGGATCGATACTCGCTCAACCTGTTGTACCTCGGCCTTGCGTTGTTTGCGGCGCTGCCGCTGCTGAATCTGGTCCAAGCCCTTCGCGCCTCAGGTGGCCTGGTCGGATACACGGACTGGGTCTACGGCGTTGAATTCCTGGCAATCCTGGGAGCCTTCAGCGCCTGGCTGTTCGCTTACGTATTCCATGTAGCACCTCCGATGGTGTCCGCTGATGCTCTTCGCGTGCAGAGATGGCATGGGTGGCTCACCGTCATCGGCGTTGTCGTCGCCGGCTTTGCGATGCTCGTCGGCGGTCTTGTGTCCGGGTTCACCTGGGTGGGCGGAGATGCCGGTGGAGCGGTCGCGGTGGGTGACGGTTTTGAGGGCACGGCTGATGCGATGTGGAACTTTGGGTTTGCCATCATTCGCATGGCCGGTCTGATGATCTTTGCGCTGGCTCAGGCGCTTCTGTTCTCGTACGCAACCACTGCATGGTTCCTCGCCGACGACCGAGACGCGGTTCTTGCTGCCGACCCAGATCTCGATGAAGGCGGCCAGGACGTCAACGAGGAATTGGCCCTCGACCCCGACGAGACGCCGGGATGGCGGAATGTTGGCTCGGTCGCTCTTCTGGCCGGTATCGGTGCATTCTTCCTCGTCGTATTCCTTCCTGCTCTCGAAGGCGACGCGGCGACTCCCACACTTCTTGCCGACGAGTCCCGGCTCTACGTCGAAGGCGGCGACGACACCATCGGCCGTGACATCTACATCCGTGAAGGGTGCACCTACTGCCATACCCAGTCTGTGCGCCCGATAGTCACCGATGTTGGTTTAGGGGCCGTTTCGGAACCAGGCGACTATGCCCATGAGGCGCCGGTGCTCTTGGGCGTCGCCCGGATGGGTCCCGATCTAATGCACATCGCCGCCCGCGGCGGAACGACCGTCGAGCATCTGGAGAATCCGCGCGACGCAAGGCCGTGGTCGACGATGCCATCGTATGACTATCTCTCTGCGGCAGACCTCGAAGCTCTGGTCGCATACGTGAACGGGTTGAAGTAATGCAAGAACAACTGAACCAGATCGCCGAGCAAACCGGAGTCCCTGCCGACCTTCTGGAACGGGCGGCTCGAGCTCGAGCGGACCAGCAAGGTGTTGCTGTCGAGGCGCTGGTGTCGGGTTGGGCTGGCGGCGAAGCCCCCGCCCCGGCTGCGCCAGCCGAGCCGGCAGCTGCCGCTCCAGCTGCGGCCGAGACACCTGCTCCAGGTGCGGCCGCTGAGCCCTCCGGCGCCGGCAAGGTGCCCGAGGCGCTGTTGCGGCGTTCGGCGGCCGCCAAAGCCAAGCGTGAGGGTCGTCCCCTCGACGAGGTACTCGTAGAGATGGGTCTGACACCCGATGGCGCACCAAGCGAGGCCCCGGCTACCGCACCGGCCGAGGCCGTTGCGGCGGCCCCGGTCGCTGCCCCGGATGATTCCGCTGAACCAGTCGCTGAGCCGGCTGTCGACGAAGAACCCCAGCCGGTCTTTGCCGGCTTCCCACGATGGTTGGCAGCCTCATTCATCATCATCCCGATGATCGCCCTTTTGTACGCCGGTCTCGCTCCAAACGGGCCGGATTGTGGAGTGTCGGGGCAGCTGGCGATCAACCCGATCACCGGGGAAGCAGAGAGTTGCGACGGTGACGCCAGTCCGTTCTTCTCGCTCGGTGCCGCCGTGTACGAAGCCCAATGCGTTGCGTGCCATGGTGCCGGTGGTGGTGGCGGGGTTGGCCCCTCCTTCCTGGGAGGCGCGGTCCTGCAGACCTTCTCGGCGTGCACCGACCATATCGAGTGGGTGAGCATCGGGTCGAACGATTGGCCCGACGCTACGTACGGCGATACGGAGAAGCCGGCAGGTGGCTCCGGTGTTATGCCGGGCTACCAGGATTCGCTGACTGCGCAGGAGATCGCGGCTGTTGCCCTCTATGAACGTGTCGCTTTCGGTGGCGAAGACATCGCAACCGGTGAAGCCTCCTGCGGCCTGGTTGCCGGGGCAGAAGGCGCCGAGGGCTAGAGGACCCAATCCGTTCCTGCATAGCCTCACCCCCGATGTTGTACCCAGATACGCAAGAACATCTGCGAGGCGGCGTCCAGGAGATCCGGAGCGGGCACTAGCCTCGAACCCTCATGATGAACCCAGATGTACTCGTTGTGGGCGGTGGTCCCGGGGGTGCCGCGGCCGGATACTGGCTGGCCAGGCGTGGTCTGTCGGTTCTGATCGCGGAGAAGAAGCAATACCCGCGGGAGAAAGCCTGTGGCGACGGCCTCACCCCACGTGCCATCAAGCAGCTCGTCGACATGGGGTTCGACTTCGATGGTCACCATCGCATCGTCGGCCTTCGTGCCTACGCCGGTGACACCCGCCTCGAAATGCCGTGGCCGGAGCACTCGATCTATCCCAACTGGGGTGCCGTAGTCAGGCGCAGCGATCTCGATATGCAAGTTGCCGCACTCGCGGAGAAGCAAGGTGCTGTTGTTTCCACCGGGACCGAGGCGATCCCGGCAGTGGTCAACGGGAATCTCGACGAAGTCATCCTGAAGCGAAACGGTGATGAGGAACGGATCAGACCGAAGATGGTCGTCATCGCCGACGGCTCTCTGTCCCGGTTTGGGCGCAAGCTCGGGATGCAACGACGGAAGGACTACCCGTACGGATTGGCGGTACGTGGCTATTGGAAGAGCCCGAACTCGCAGGATCAATACCTCGAAAGCCAGCTCGATATTCGCGATAGGCAGGGGCGGGCGATGCCCGGCTACGGCTGGGTGTTCCCCCTCGGCGACGGCGAGATCAACATCGGCGCTGGCGCCATATCCTCCTTCAAGGGATGGAAGGACTTCAACACGTCGCGATTGATCGAGGCGTACGTGGAGCAACTCCCGGAGCATTGGGGGCTCACCGACGCATCCCTCGTTCGCGAGCCGATCGGAGGCAAGCTGCCGATGGCACTTTCGGTCGGGCCCCGTTTCGGACGTAACTGGGTGGCGGTTGGCGATTCGATCGGGGCAGTGAACCCGTTCAACGGTGAAGGGATCGACTACGCCTACGAGACGGCCCGGCTTGCCTCGGGTTATGTGGCCGATGCGATCGCCACCGGGAATCCGGGCATTCTCCAGGGCTATTCACAGGGTCTCGACGACATCTACGCGGACTACCAACGGGTGGCGCGTCGCTTTGCCATCGTGATCGGTCACCCGGCCATCATTCGTCGCCTCACTCACATTGGGATGCGTTCGCGACCTCTAATGGAATGGGCGCTCAAGGTCATGGCCAACCTCCTCGAACCGGAGGAGAAGGGTCTCACCGAGCGCGTCTACGGAGCCGTCGAGCGAATCGTCAAGATCACGCCTGATCCCCTGATCAAATAGCGCCAGTACCTGCCCTCTCGTGGGGAGAGCTCCTGAGCGCCGTTACACGAGGCTGTACTCGATGGCGTTGCCGTGCTTGCCCGAGATTTCGACCAGGCCTGCGTGTCGTAGGCAGTAAGCCATCTGCTGCGCCACCCGGCGGGGACAGGCAGCGGCAGTGGCGATGTCGGCGGTGGTGAATCGATCGCTGAGTCCATCGGGCAGCAGGGAAACGAGGTCGGTCGGCCCGGCGAGGTCGATGACCGCTTCCACGTCGACCAGGCGCCGTTCCTGGACCACCCATCCCTTGCGTCGCCACGCCTTCCTCTCCTCATGCCTGCGGTATTCGTCTTCGACCGTGAGCACGATTTGGATCTCCAGTCCCGGATGCTCGAGCAGCGCCGGGAAGCTGACCAGCTCGGCGAATATGTCGAGCGCTGACCCTCGTTTGGGTGATCGACGTCTCCCGAGGATCTCACCATCGGCGTCGAGGCGGACGATCGTCTTGCTCTGCGCAATCGGGTGGATGATCCGGACAGGGTGCCCAAGATCGAGCAGCCTTTGCAGCTTCTTCTTCATCGAGGAGAACCCGCGGGTCTGGATCTCGATGAGTTGGTCGCCCCTGACCACGTCGATGACATAGCGGTCGACCTTGACCTCGAATCGGTCTCCTTGCTCGGCGCACCACTGCTTCAGAGATGCATGCAGCGGCTTCTCGCGCAGTGTGCCGATGTGAGGAGGGGGAGTCGTCATCGTGTTGAAGCGTACCGGTGGCACGTCAACAAGGCGGGCTTCTCCGCTCGTCGATGCGGTCCGACGCAGATTGGCCAGCGCTGGATTCGGTGTTCTGCGAATCAGTTACTGTCCGCGCCTCATGTTTGAGTTTGCCGTTGCTTCGTTCTTGTCGTTCCTCGTGATCGTTGATCCCGCTGGGCTCGCTCCGCTGTTCCTTGGGATCACTGCGGATCGATCCGAACGCGATCAACATCGCATCGCCCGCAACGCCGTCCTACTCGCCGGAATCATCATCATTTCGTTCGGAATGGGCGGCCGACCGCTTCTCGCGTATCTCGGCGTCAGTATCGATGCGCTGCGGATCGCCGGCGGCGTCCTTCTGTTCAAACTCGCGTTCGACATGATCCTCGCCCACCGGGAGCGGGCCACGGAGGAAGAGCGCAACGAGGCAGAAGGAGCGGATGATGTCACGGTGTTTCCGCTCGCAATCCCGCTTCTGGCCGGCCCGGGTGCCTTCGCAACAGTGCTGGTCTTCGTGGCCAGGGCCGATGGTCGCCCGGAATACCTAGGACTGCTCCTCTCCAGCGTTGTCCTGGTTCTGTTCATCTCGTGGCTGGCATTGCGCCTGGCCGCGGGCGTCACCAACGTGCTCGGTGCGACCGGGGTCAATGTCATTACGCGCGTCTTTGGAATCATCCTCGCCGCCCTGGCGGTGCAGCTTGTGGCGGACGGCGCGCTCGCTCTTTGGCGGTCCTAGCCCCGACCCGCCAGGTCCGGTAGGTCGGTCTCGATGTTGCGCACATGGGGGAGCAGCCACCCCAAGCCTGCGAGCAGTGCGATGAACATCCCGGCGAGGATGTAGAGCAGACCGATTCCGCGTCCGGGACCGGTTCCGATTAGCTTCCCTACGGAATCTGTCAATACACCGCCCGCGGAGAGGGCAGGTTCGAACACCCGGTCGGCGAGGGGTCCAGCCAGCAATATCGCAAGTGGCGAGATGGCCTGTCCGATCATCCGCCGGAGCGAGAACACCCGTCCCTGGGCGCCTTCAGCCACCTTCGTTTGCCAGATGACCTGGCTGGCGCCGTTG
>CBDUNF010000020.1:0-27235 GCA_965368515.1 uncultured bacterium | reverse complement strand
GGCATCGGGGCCGCGTGGATGTGCCTCAGCGATGCGTCGGTGCACGATCGCCCGGCACGAATCGACTGGGTTGGCGCCGGGCTATTGACCGTTGCCCTGGTGGCCCTGAATCTGGCTCTACTCGGGGCCGCCGAGATCCAGAGCGTCACCGGCCTCGAGCAGCTGACCGGCGGAAGCGGCGCCGGGTTCGTATGGTTCTACCCGGTAGCACTGGCCGCGGGCATCGGCTTCGTTTGGTGGCAACGCAGGGTCGACGACCCCTTGATTGACCCGGCGCTATTCCGGGGCCGCAATCTCGTGTCCGCAGTATCGGTGAACTTCTTGGTCGGCGGCACACTGGCTATCTCGATGGTGAATGTTCCTCTGTTCATCAATGTCGTCGAGCTGAACCTGGAGCGAGCCGCAGTAACCACCGGATGGGTGTTGAGTGCGCTGACCGCCTCGATGTCGGTGGCCTCATATGTCGGCGGTCGGCTGACTGAAAGCCGGTGGTATCGACCACCCGTGCTCATTGGCCTCAGCCTGTCGGCAGTTGCCTTCTTCCTGATGGGCTACGGCTGGGACGCTGATACCAGCTATTGGACGATGGCCTGGCAACTAGGCCTGCTGGGCATCGGCTTCGGCCTGGTTATGGCTCCGACTACCGCGGCCGTGGTCGACTCAGCTCCCGCTGATCGGCGCGGTACCGCCGCCAGCCTGGTCATGGTGCTCCGTCTCATGGGTCTGTCTGTTGGCCTGTCAGGTCTGACGGCGTGGGGTCTCCATCGCTTCAATCAGCTGCGTACCGAGATCGACCTCCCGTCCATAACTGACCCCGAGTACGGCAACGCAGCCGCCGCCGCTTCGGCCGAACTGACCACAGCGGCGATGGCCGAGACGTTCGTGGCCGCCGGTTTCGTGCTGGTGCTGGCCTGGTTCGTAGCTACGTTGATGCGTCGCCCTCCTCACCAAGACTCAACACAAACCATCGAAAGTCCGCCGGTCGCCAAAGGGGTGCCCATGAATACCAACCGCAACCTGACCCCGATCATCGTCGGTGGTGCCATCCTTCTGGTCGCACTCGCCGGCGCGACGCTCTACCTAACCAACAAGGTGGGCTCCCTGTCCGATGATCTGGCGACGTCCACACAGCGTCAGGACCAGCTCGAAGAGGACATTGCACGTGTTGAGGGTGGCGCTGCCATCTATGCCGCCCAAGTCACCGCGTTCCAAGAGCAGCTCGGGGGGCTCGGGCCGTCCATCGATTCAGCTCTCGGCGAGGCAGTCGTCGGCATCGACGAGTTCCGAACATCGACCATTCGCTTCGATGTCAGCATCGATGAAGTCGTTCCCATCAACGCCGAGGTGGTACTCAACCGCACAATCCAGGTGCCGATCTCGACCACCATCCCGATCGATGAGGAGTTCGACACCACAATCACGATCAATGGACCATTCGGCATCGACATCCCCCTCGACATCACGGTTCCCATCAAGCTCGATTTGCCCATCGATCTGGACGTTGCGATTCCGATCAACGAGACCATCCCGGTCAACACCGAGGTTCCGGTCAATCTGGATGTCCCAATCGAGATCGATATCTCTGACACCGAACTAGCGGCCCTGGCCGAGGCGTTGGCCCAGGGTCTGGAGTCGTTCCGTCAGATGGCGGCGCAGCTGGGGTCCTAGGCATCCAACAACTGCGGGACGATGTCGCTGATCGCACGGCCGCCAAAATCGGCACCGAGCAGCTTGGCGTGCTCGGGTCCATCAACCGCCGATCCGCCGAGGAAGATCGGTACGTCGGTCTTGGCCCGCAACGCGGCGATCGTCTCGTGGATCGCATCGACCTGGCCCGGCGCAGTGACACTCACCCCCACCGCAACCAGACGTTGCTGCCCGGCGACAATGTCGGCGAATGACTGCGGGGGCAGGTTGTTGCCAAGATCCAGTACTTCGAATCCCTCGACCCTGATCAGGTCCGCGGCAATCATCAACGGCAGCAGATGCAGTTCAGTGGCCGGGGTTCCGATCACGACTATTCCCTTTGACACTCCGCGCCGCGTAATCTGAGCTGAGAGCCTCGACACGATCCGGATCATTACCTGTGACGCGGCATGCTCCTGAGCGACAGTGATGTCACCGGCAGCCCACCGTTGCCCGATCGAACGCATCACGGAAACGATCATCTCCATGTATACGGCGGTCAACGACATCCCCGATGTCTGTGCGGCCTCTACCACCTTCCAGGCTCCCGCCTGATCCGCAGCTAGCAGCCTCTGTAGCAAGCGCTCGTCCCATGCGGTAGATGTGTTGCCCCGACCACTGGAAGCCGCAGGTTTGGCAGCAAACTCGTCCAGATCCTGACGGCTCACCTGCCAGGTTCCTCCATCCTTGTGGGCATCGAGATACCCCAGACGGACATACCGGTAGACGGTCATGTAGTGCACGCCGAGCTCCTCGGCGACTTCGTGCAGGGTCAGAGACTGAGATTCCATGGACATATATTTAGTACCAAACCACCCTGGTTTGCAAGCTTCGCCGTCGGTCTCGTCACCAAAGCGCCTCATATTTAAGGATCTCCTTGACAGTTTTCGCATCGTGGTCTAATTTAGTACTAAATCACACGGAGGGATTAGATGAACCAGTCAGCAGCAACAACTCAAACCCTCGAAAGCACGGTTACGCGCCGCGATGCCGATGCTGCACTCGCCGGTCGCCTGGTCGCCCAAGATCCCACCGCTCTCCGCGATGCCTACGACAAGTTCGGTCATCGGGTCTATCGAGTGGCATACGGTCTCCTCCGTCGCGAGGAACTGGCACAGGACGTGACCCAGGACGTTTTCTTGCGGCTATGGAACCGCCCGGAGCGCTTCGATGCAGACCGCGGATCGCTCTCTTCTTTCCTACAACTCGATGCCCACGGACGCAGCGTCGATCTGATTCGGTCGGAAGAAGCCCGCAGCAAGCGCGAGATCGCAAACGAGCGTCAGACATCCAATCACCAGGACGGCCCCGAAGAAGAGGCGATGAAGATGATCACCTCAGAACGGGTCCGCGATGCCTTGGCTGCAATCAAAGAAACAGAGCGCGCTCCGATTGCGATGGCCTTCTACCTTGGCTATTCGTACCGCAAGGTCGCGACCGTTCTCGGGGTTCCAGAAGGGACGGTCAAGAGCCGCATCCGTTCTGGCATGGCAAAACTCCGCGACACGCTTGGGACCGAGATCAATGGAATCGCCTGAGATAGACAACGCGGCAGTCCATTCTCTGAATGCGCTGCCAAAAGACGAAGCGACCGAATTCCAGGAACGGGTCGAATCAGACCTGGAACTCGAAGAAGACCTCGATTCGTTCCGGCGAGTCGCTACCGGACTAATAGATGGGCTGCTCGACATCGTGCCAGCGGCATCTCCCGAACTCTGGGACCGAATTAGCGACGAAGCAGGCATAACGAGCCCGGACACCCGAGTGAAGCAAGCTCGCTCGTTCGAGGTGCCGCTGTCGATACTCGGCATGGCGGCCATCCTCATCGCAGTCCTCGCCGTAGGAGCCTTCTCCCTCCTGACCGCAACCGAATCAAACGACACCCGCTCCTTGGCTGCTGCTGCAGCCTCCTCCCCTAGCTCTCTCAGCGTCACGCTGTCCAGCCCCAATGGCACAGAAGGCATCAACCCCGAAGTCATCATCGATGACAGCGGCACTGGCTACATAATCGCCGATACGCTGCCGGCCCTCACCGCCGACCGTACCTACCAGCTCTGGCTCATCGTGGAGGACCGCGTCGTTTCTGCAGCGGTCCTCGGCAACGATCCGGGGGCCATCCAGTTCCGTGCTGAAGGCACCGTCGTCGGAATCGCAATCAGCAACGAAATCGCCGGCGGAGTCGCAGTGTCTGCGGTCGAGCCGACCGCCATTTGGCTGAGCGATTCGATCTAGCCATGGCATCGCACACCAGCCGGCTGGACCGGTTCCTCGAAGCATCGGTTGTCGGCAGTTTCACGGCGATCGGCCACAAGGTGCGTTCTCGGGAGTGGCAGCCAATCGCCAACGACGCCCTCAGCGACCGCACTGTTGTGATCACTGGAGCGACGTCAGGAATAGGCAAGACAGTTGCGATGCGTGCGGCCGCATGTGGAGCCCGGCTCCGGATCGTTGCCCGCAATGTCGACAAGGTTCGGTCGGTTCGGGAGGAGATCGTCGCGGCGACCGGCAACGCCAACATCCGTTACTACATCGCCGATCTGTCTCTGATGCAACAGGTCTCCGAGTTGAGCAAGGACATCCTGGCCAATGAGCCAGAGATCCACGTCCTCATCAACAACGCCGTGGTTCTGCCTCCGGAGCGCATATTGACGGATGAGGGTCTCGAATTGGCCCATGCCACGAATCTGGTTGCCCCATTCCTCTTGACCAATCGGCTCAAGGAGCGCATGGTCGCATCGGCGCCCGCTCGCATCATCAACGTGATCTCAGGCGGTATGTATACCCAGGAGCTTCATCTCGACGACCTAAACAGCAGCGAAGGCGAATACAGCGGGAGTGTTGCCTACGCCCGCGCCAAACGGGGTCTGATGGTGCTCACCAAGATGTGGGCCGAGCAACTCGCTGGCACCGGAGTGACCGCAAACGCGACTCATCCCGGCTGGGTAGATACCCCTGGTGTGCGCGATTCGCTCCCCATGTTTCACAAACTCACTCGACCGCTGCTCCGCTCTCCCGAGCAAGGCTCCGATACGATCCTGTGGCTGGCGACGGCCGCCGACGGGGAGCAAGAGAGCGGCAAGCTCTGGCACGATCGGGCAATCCGATCCGAGTACAAGCTGAAGAAGACGATCGAGACGTCGGCCGAGCGAAACCTACTGTGGGACAAGCTCACCAAGACGGTCAATCGCGTTCTGGCGTAGCAAAACCCTCGTACGGCAGGTTCACCAGGCCATTTCGGCGCAACCGTGGTGGGTGTCAGGTTCTACTTGAAGTGTCGCGTGCGAGATCTGGTAGTCCTCTTGGAGAACGGCCCTGGCCTGGTCCAGAACCGGGTGGGGTTCGGTGCCGGCACTGGTTACGAGGTGCACCGTGGCGACGTCCATCTCTGAAGTCAGGGTCCACACGTGCAGGTCGTGGATATCTGTCACGCCTGGAATCGAGGCGAGCTGCTTGCGCAGTCGGTCGAGGTCAAGACCCTCAGGTGCGGCTTGGACGAGAACGCGGAGGGCTCGGCGGCCCAGGTGCCATGCTCTGGGGAGGATGAACAGCCCGATGGCGGCACCGAAGAGCGGGTCGGCGTAGGCCCAGCCGGTGTAGCGGAGGATGAGAGCGGCGACGATGACACCGATCGAACCGATCATGTCGGCCACAACCTCGAGGAAGGCCCCTTCGACATTGAGCGACTCGCCGGCACCCTCCCGGAGCAACCGCCATCCGACCACGTTGACGACCAACCCCAATAAGGCGACGAGAAGCATCGGCCCAGACAACACCTCGGGTGGATCCTGAAGCCTATCTGCGGCCTCTACCAGTACGTAGGCAGCTACACCGAACAAGAGGGCGGCGTTGGCAAGCGCCGCAAGGATCTCGAGTCGGTAAAGACCGAAGGTACGGGGACCATCGCCGTCGGCGCTACTGGCGGCCGTGATCGCCGCTAACGCCATGCCCAATCCAAGCGCGTCAGTGGCCATGTGACCGGCGTCTGACAGCAACGCCAGCGACCCAGAAGCAAACCCGGCGACGATCTCCACCACCATGAACACGACCACGAGAACAAACGCGACGAGAAGAGGGCGAAGATGCCGCGCCCCGGCCCGCATCGACGTGTGCTGATGGTCAGCGCTCACGGACGCTCCTCGTGGTCGTGGAGATAGTGCTCCACCGCCACGTCCAGCAGCAGCCGCACGTGGGTATCGGCCACCCGGTAGAACACCACCCGTCCCTGTTTGCGAGTTCTTACCAGCCCAGCGAGGCGTAACTGACGCAGCTGATGGGACGTTCCGGACTCAGATGACCCGACCACCGCGGCCAGGTCCCCGACGCTCAACTCACCGGCCTCCAACAACGCATAGACCATGCGCACCCGACCCTGATCCGCTAGCAAGCGAAACCGGTCGGCAAGCCGCCCTGCATCGTCGGACGAAACGAGCCGTTCCCTCACGGCCCTTACCCGGTCCGGGTTCAGCAAACGCGCGTCGTCTCTATCGCTCATCGGGCCACCATATCCGGCTTGATATATGAATACAAGCTCATATATTCATATGATGGTGGCGACGACCCTCCAAGACCGCTTCAGCATGGACTGTCTGCGGATCACTACTCGCGGCAGATCAGACTGCGGCGGACTCGAGCTCGGCGAGCCACTTGCGGAGACCGTTGCCGGCAGATTCACCGATCTTGGCAAAGCGGCCCTTCATGAACGGCTGCGCAAAGCGGGCGATGCCGGTCAGCTTGAGATCGGCCTGATAGGTGATCAGAGTCCCGACGCCATGAGGCTCGAAGGAGATGGTGTCGATGGCGTGCACGCGCGAGCCGGAGCCTTCGAGCACGATGCGGCTGCCGTCCTGATACTCGAGCACCCGATACTCCATGGTCATGGTGGGGCCTCCGTATGACAGGGTCAGGCCATAAGTAGTGCCCACTGCGACGGGTCCGGTCGTGACCTTCTCTGCCTTGACGACACCGGGGTCCCACCGGTCGATGTTGCCGAAGTCACCGACATGAGCAAACGCTGCTGCCGGGTCAAGCGAGGTTGTTGCAGTTTCGATGAGTCTCGTCACGGTCTTCTCCTGTAGTTGCTGGTTGTTCGTTTCCAAGGCGCCATATGTATGAGGTCAATCCAATAGACGACCTTGCGCCGAAACACGTGCAGAAACCAGGAAGGACCCATGAAGATCGCAGTCGTTGGCTCCGGCATCACCGGTATCGGCGCTGCCTGGGCAATGAAGCAGAAGCACGACGTAACGGTGTACGAATCGGAAGGCAGGCCAGGTGGCCATGCCAGAACCATCGATATCGACATGGGCGGCCACGTTCACCCTGTTGACACCGGTTTCATCGTCTACAACGAACGCAACTATCCCAACCTGACCAATCTGTTCGCGACGCTCGGTACCAAGACCAAGGACAGCGACATGTCGTTCTCAGTCACCGATCCGGTCTCAGGAATCGAATACGCGGGCAGCGTCGGAGGCGTCCTGGCCAAGAAGACGAACATGCTGCGACCGCAGATGTGGTCCATGCTCCGCGGCATCAACGAATTCCGCAGCGAGCAAGCACGCTTGACGGCCGGTCAGATCCCCGAAGGTCTCTCGATTTCGGAGTACCTCACGTGGCGCGGCTATCCCGCGGCGTTTGCGTCTCATTACCTACTTCCCCTCGCTGCAGCCGTCTGGTCCGGCACCGGCAACGATGTCGCCAACATGCCGGCCCAGAGTTTCCTCAGCTTCATGAAGAACCACGGGCTGATTCGGCTCAACGATCGTCCGCAGTGGCGCACCGTCTCGGGTGGCAGCCGACGCTACGTGGATCGGGCGCTCGCCGGAGTCGACGAGGTCCTTCTCGGCCGGCCGGTAGTTGCGGTCGAACGTGACTCCGACTCGGTAACCGTTGTCGACGGCCGCGGCGAGCGACGCACCTTCGACCACATAGTCATGGCCACCCACGCCGACGCATCGCTGCGCATCCTCGGGGAAACCGCAACACCAGCCGAACGCGACATCGTCGGTTCATTTCGCTACGCCACGAACCGTGCCGTGGTGCACAGCGACCCCCGGCTGATGCCGCGTCGTCGCAAGGCATGGGCCAGTTGGAACGCAATCGGATCGGTGCTCCCAGATGCGGAGACGCCGGTCACCGTCACCTACTGGATGAATCGGCTGCAGGCGCTCCCCGAAAGCCGCCAGGTCTTCATCTCGCTGAACCCGAGCATGGAGCCCGACCCCGCCCGGGTCATTGATGATGTGCTGTTCCAACATCCCCAATTCGATGCCTCGTCGGCTCGCGGCCAAGCCAACCTAGGAGTCATCCAGGGCGACAACCGGACCTGGTTTGCCGGAGCGTATTGCGGATACGGCTTCCATGAAGATGGTCTGCAAGCCGGGCTGACCGTGGCAGCTCAACTGGGGTCGCCCGCACCGTGGCATGACACAATCACACCGATGAGCCCCTCGGCCCGGGTGGCGATGCGAAACCAGCCCGCGATGGCGCCAGCATGAGCCGCAACAGTTCCATCTTCGTCGGCAGGGTCAGCCATCGTCGTAAGGCCCCGTTCCAACACAAGCTGCGTTACCGCACCTACTCGTTGCTGATGGACCTCGATGAACTCGACGACGTCATCGCGTCCAACCGCCTGCTATCCCACAATCGATGGAACCTATTCTCGATTAATGATCGTGATCACGGTCCGCGAGACGGCACGGGCATGCGCGACTGGTTCGACGCGCAGTTGAGCGCAGCGGGCATCGACCCGTCTGGGGGTCGGGTCGAGGTGTTGCTGTTCCCACGCCTTCTCGGGTATGCGTTCAACCCGTTGACGACGTGGTTCTCCTACTCAGCTGATGGCTCTCTCCAGGCGGTGCTCTACGAGATCCACAACACGTTCGGACACTCGCACAGCCATTTGGTCCCTGTGACCGGCTCTGCCCCCTACCGCCACGCATTCGCCAAGCAGCTGCACGTGTCGCCGTTCTTCGACCAGGACGGCCTCTACTCGTTCACTCTTCGGCCCCCGACAGACCGCTTCTCGGTCTCGATCCACTACCGCACGGCTGATACCGATCTGCTCACGGCCACCATGGTGGGGACGAAACGGCCCCTGACGGCCGGCCAGTTGCTGCGGGTGTTCGCCACCCACCCGCTCCTCACGTTCAAGGTGACCCTCGGCATCCATTGGAACGCCTTGCGAATTCTCCTGAAGGGCGGTCGATACCGATCGATTCCGGAACCGCCCACCGCGGCAGTCACAGCAGAGAGTACGTTTGTAGGAACATCATGAGCATTCTGAAGAGCCTCTCATCGCTTCCGACCCAGGCGACATACGCATGGTTGCTTCGGCGCACCCGCGTGGGGACAATCCACGTCGACCTAGCCAACGGCAATACGTTGCGGGCCGAGGGATCACAGGCGGGACCCGCCGCGGTGTTGACCATTCACCGTCCCACAGCAACCCTGTTGCGGGTCATCCGCGGCGGCGGTGTTGGCTTCGCCGAGGCATACCTGGCCGGACACTGGGATACCCCCGACCTCGCTACGGCTCTCGAGACCATCGCCCGCAATCTCGATGTCTACGTTCGGGACCGCAAGCCCAACGGCGCGCTCGCATTCGCAAGACGCGCCTGGCAGCGTTTCACCTCCCGAAGCCGCTCGGAGATTCCTTCCATTGGGGATCACTACAACCTCGGCAACGATTTCTACACCGCGTGGCTGGACCAGACGATGACATACTCCTCTGCGGTATACGACGGTGGCGATCACAGCCTTTCCGGTGCCCAAATCGCCAAGTACCGGCGTTTGGCGCAACTGGCCGACATCAAACCGACCGATCACGTCCTCGAGATCGGCTGTGGCTGGGGCGGCTTCGCCGAGTACATCAGCACCGAGATCGGTGCCTCGATCACCGGCCTCACCCTGAGCTCCGAACAAGCCGATTACGCCCGAAAGAGGCTTGCCGAGGCGGGTGTCGCTGATCGCACAGAGATCAAGCTCCAAGACTTCCGGGACGAGACGGGCAGCTACGACAAGATCGTCTCAATCGAGATGATCGAATCAATCCCGGCGGATCTATGGCCGGCACTGTTCGAGAGGATCTCCGCAGTCCTCCGACCAGAAGGCAAGGTGGCGATGCAAGCCATCACGATCGACGCAAAGTTGTTCGGGTCGCTGTTGTCACGCGACGACTTCATCAGCAAACACATCTTCCCCGGGGGCGCTCTTCCGTCTGTTGAGAAGGTCGAGGAATTGGCAGCAGATCGGGGACTCCAGGTGACGTCGGCGACCGCCTTCGCCAGTTCCTACGCAAAGACACTGCAAATCTGGCGAGACAGATTCGAGGAGGCATGGCCATCGCTAACCAACCTCGGATTGGACGAACGCTTCCGGCGAACGTGGCGGTACTACTTGGCCTATTGCGAAGCGGGTTTCCGAACTGGCCGGATCGACGTCCACCAGTTTGAGTTGGTTAGCTAGCCGGCCATACTTTCAGCG
The DNA here is from genome assembly GCA_965368515.1 of uncultured bacterium. Taxonomy (GTDB): domain Bacteria; phylum Actinomycetota; class Acidimicrobiia; order Spongiisociales; family UBA5794; genus JAAETI01. Next base: position 17,065 of record CBDUNF010000020.1, on the reverse strand, counting down.
CGATGCGACGCCCTCTGATGGTTGCTGCGATGAACTCGACACGCTGCCCGGGCGAAAGCGTCTCTGCCGGATCCAACGCACGACCGTGCACAAACACTTCCTCGCCCTGATCATCGGGAACAAGGCGACCGAATCCGTAGAGCTCGTCAAAGGCACCAACTGAGCCCTCCTCCTGGGTCTTACCGGCGGTGAAGGGAAGCAACGAGATGCGCCCGAGCGTCAAGGCCAGAACCAGAGCGACCGCCAGCAACAGCAACGGGTAGCTCAGATCGGGCACGGTCGAAATACCCGCATGCACAGAGGCGACAACTGCCCGCCGAATCTCCGAGGTCACCGCCGAATCCTCAATGACCGGTGGCTGCCAGGTTGCCACGGTGGCCGCAATGACGTCACCGCGGATGCTGTCCTCAGCAATCGGCACCACCGCCGCTGTCGGTTCGCCGACCGTGAGCACCACTGTCGCGGTGGCGCGTTCGCCCAGCCCATCTACCGCGGCATACGTGAATTTGTCGCCACCGACGTAGCCGGCTTCTGGAACGTAGGTGAACGACCCATCTGAGTTGAGAGAGAGCTCGCCGTGATCCGGGGCGGCAACGAGCACCGCGGTCAAAGTTTCTCCGTCGGGATCTTCGTCGTTCCCGAGCACACCCGGGGCCGCGACCCTCAGGTCTGTACCCGCAGCTACGTGATACTCATCGAGCCCGGCAACCGGTGGCCCGTTGCTCGCCCTGATTTCTATCGCCACCAGACCAGGAACATCGAATTCACCGTCGGACACTTCAAACGCAAACTGGTCGCTGCTGCCGCCGGTGCTCGTATAGGTGAGATTGGGGAAATCGCCGTCAAGGCTCCCGAACACCGGCGCATCGACAACACTGAAGACCAGGTCGTCGCCGTCAGGATCTGTTGCATCTATGACAACCTGCGCTGGTTCGCCGACGATGGCGACAAGCGCCGTTGCCGCGACCACGGGGGGCCGATTGGTTTCGTCGACTATCCACTCAAACGACGTCGAGGTCGACTTCACCGGAAAGCCGTCATCGCTCACCGTCACCTGGACCGAGTAGGGAGACTCGGCGGCAGCCGTGTATTCGATCTCGCCTGAGATGACGCCGGTGGTCGGGCTGATACGCAAGCCCGCAGGCAACCCGGTGGCACGGAAACGGAGATTGTCGGACGGATCAGGATCGGTGGCGCCAACCTGGACCGAGATCGACTCTCCCTCGGCTGATCGCTGATCCACCATCGTGCTCACCTGTGGCGGTGCGTTCAGTTTGGGGATCACGATGGTGACCAACTGAGTATCCGACAGGCGCGGTGAGCCAGAGTCGGAGACACCCACGTTGATCCGATACGTGGTTCCGTGCTGGGCGTCGGTAGGACTCCAGGTGAATTGACCGGACGATGCGTTGATGCTCGCTCCCTCCGGAACCGGATCGATACCTGCAGCCAGCCAGTAGCTGAGCGAGTCCGCGGCGTCACCGTCGCTGGCGGAAGCCGTGAACGACACCAACCCGCTGGGGTTCGGATGTTGCTCGGAAATCGGATCGAGGATCGGGGCTCGGTTGCCATCGGTTACCTGCCACGAGAAGGTTCGCACTCTCTGCGCCGGTGGCACGCCGTTGTCTCGAGCCGTGACCGTAGCGGTTCCTGAGACCTGTGCGGTGCTGGAAGGAATGGTCCCGCTGATGCGACCCGTGGAGCTGTTGATCGTCACGCCAGGTGGCAGCCCGGTCGCGCTGAATGTGACAGTGTTGGCCGGTATGTCGGTATCGGTCGCAGTTACCGGAAGCGACAGATGATCGCCGGCACCAAGCGACTGGTCGGGTATGTACTCGATTGCCGGTGGCGAGTTGACCTCAGCAACGCTCACGTCGAACGAGCGGGTCGCGGTCGCCGGCGGCGATGCGGCATCTTCAACCCGCACCGAGAACGTGTACGTCCCGGGACCGCGCGACTCGCTTGGAGTCCAGCTGACAACCCCCGACTGGTTGATCGCTGCACCCGTGGGAGCTGTGGAAAGAGTGAAACGCAGCGACTCGTACGGCAGATCCGGATCGCTGGCGACGACGGTCACCGACATGGTGGTCAACTCGTTCACATTGCGATCGGAGATCGCCGCAAGTGTGGGCGCACGGTTGGAATTGGCGACCGACCAAACGAACGATGAGGTCGCGACGCCGCCGTCGCCATCGGAGACTGACACGACCGTTGTGTAGGGCGATGCCGACGCTGCGGTGTAGGCGATGGTCCCAGAGATCACGCCTGTGTGTGAGTTGATACTCACGCCGGCCGGTAGTCCAACCGCGCTGAAGCTGAGAGACGCGCTATCTGGGTCGGACACCTGCGGAGAGACACTGACCGTCGCACCTTCGCTGTCGCCGCGTGCAACAAGCCCCTCGTCGAATACAGGAGGGGCATTGGAGGACATCGAGACATCAACGTCATCGATGAAAAAGTAGCCGTCAAAATCTCCGGTACCAAAGAAGCCGACCTTGATCCGCGTTCCGGCCCATGCCGACAGATCAATCGACCGTGGAACGTCTTCTGCGTCGTTTCTGTTGAGCGAATACTCGGCGACTGGACTCCACGACCAACCGTCGTTTGAGATTGCGACGTTGAGACGCCCACCCTCGCCGTCATCATCGACGAACCGACGCGATGAGAACGTCAGTCGAGCGGAGGTCGCCCCTCCAAGGTCGACCGCGCGATACGCACCCCGCCCGGTGACGTTATCCGGCCCAAATCGGAGGCAGTAGGTCGCGACACAACGGGAATCGGACACGACTCGAATCTGACCTTCCTCGGGACCATTGGTCAGAGGAGTCTCGAGCCACTCGCCCTCCCACGCAACGGTCCCATCGCTGCCGCTGTAGCTGATGGCGTTGAACTCGTCACGGGCATGATCCGGGGAGCCTGCTGCTGCCGCGGAAACGACGATGTCGGGCGACATCGCAACGAGCAACATCGATCCGGCAAAGACGAGGGCGCCGCCACGGCGGAACATGCCCATCACTGTTCCGCGGCAATCAGCTGACCCTCATCGAACACATCCGACACAGAAGGCTCGTAGATCGGCAGCGACAAGACGAAGGCAGTTCTGCCCGCGACTCGGTCATAGTCGAGAGAGCCGCCCATTTCGCCGGCTAACAGCTTGGCAACGGCGAGCCCAAGCCCCACGGAGCCCGCCGTCAACGGAGCATCGCCTTGGTGAACGAAGCGGCTGAACAGGCGGTCGCTGATGTTCTCCGGAACCCCGGGTCCGTTGTCTTCAACAGCGACGACGTAGTTGTTGCCGGCCGTATCACCGTAGACCCGAACGTCCGGGCCGCCGTGCTGGATGGCGTTCGAGAGGAGATTGCGCAGGATCTGGCGAACTCGGAGCTGATCTGCAACAACCGCACCCGGCCCATAGTTGCCGCCGATGACGTGACCACGCTTGGCAAACGGGCCAATGACGGCATCGATTTGCTCGTCCATCCGCAGGACTGCGGCATCGATGGCGAGTGGGGCGTCCTCGTCATGGGCAGCAACCAGGAGATCCTCGACCATGCGGGCAAGTTCCGCTGATTCGCTGTTGATGAGACCGACAAGATCCCCTGCCGCGGCCGGGTCGACAAAGCCCTGGTCGAGCAGTACTTCGGAGAAGCCGTAGATGGAGGTGAGAGGGGTCCGCAGTTCGTGAGAGATGTTGGCGATGAACTGATCCTTTGCCCGGCCCACGGACTTCTCCGCTTCGATGCGGGCGTCCAGGTGGGCTTCGGCGACCTCGAGCTGTCGATGGGCGACAAATCGGTATACGAGGACGGCACCCAGCGGAATCAAGAATGCGGTCAAGAAGCCGGCCAGTCGGGCGAGAAACCCGACTCGGCCTTCAGCATCGTCAACGGCGGCGGCGCGCAGGTCACGCTCGGCCGTCAACTCAGCAGCGAGCGCATCCGATGCGGGAACCAACGTCTCGACGAGGGCAGCGGCAGCGAGGCCACCGCTACCGTCAGCGGCGAGGTGACTGACGTTGGACACGGCCGCTTGCCACGTGGAAAAGGTCGGGTCGATCGTCGTCATTGTCTCAGCGTCGATCGTTTCGTACCGAGACCGCGTCTCGGCGATTGCACGTTCCACCTCCGTGGCGGCGGCCTCCACATCTGCTTGTCCTGCCACACCGAGTTCTTGATCTTGGGCGAGCAGGACGAGTTGCCCGATGGACTTCATCGCAACGTCCTGGCTGGCCAGCGTCATGTCCGCGGCGTGAAGAGACGACGCTTCTGCGAGCGTGTCACCGGCCGTACGAGAGTTAGTGAACGTCAATGCTGCGAACACGAGCAATAGGGCGCCAACGACTCCGGTGACTATCCAGCCAACCGCACGCGACTGATTCTGGGTTTTCCTGGCCATCTATCGATTCCTTCTTCCCCCCATATCGGCAGGTACGGGGGTGCGCTAAACCTGCGAATGACTAATCACCGCAGCATCCTGGACGGCCCTCGGATGACTAGTCAGCCGGCGTCAGATGGTGCAGGAAGAACGCATAGATGTCGGCTGCCTCATCAATGAGCTTGGCGGTCGGCTTGCCGAGACCATGGCCGGCCCGTCGATCGACTCGCAGCAATGCCGGACCTGAGTCGCCGACGGCGGCCTGTAGCTCCGCGATGAACTTGTACGAGTGCAGCGGAACCACGCGGTCGTCGGAGTCACCGGTGGTAACCAGAGTTGGCGGGTAAAGGCCCGGAGTCACGTTGTGTAACGGCGAGTACCGATAGAGGAACTCGAAGTGCTCTGCGTCATCCTCGGCATTGCCGTACTCGGCCGTCCAGTATCGCCCTGCGGTGAAGCGGTGATAGCGGAGCATGTCGGTCACCGGGACCATTCCGACCGCTGCGCCCCACAGGTCGGGACGTTGGAGGAGACATGCCGTCACCAGCAGCCCGCCGTTGGATCTGCCGTAGATGCCGAGAGAATCCGACGATGTGTAGCCCGCGGCGATGAGGTGCTCGCCGGCAGCGATGAAGTCATCAAAGACGTTCTGTTTGTTGCCGAACATCGCAGCCTGATGCCACTCCTGACCGTACTCGCCGCCACCACGCAGATTGGCGAGGGCGAAAATCCCTCCGGCTTCGACAAACCCGAGCCGATCCGGGGCGTACGTCGGTGTCATGCTGATATCAAACCCGCCGTAGCCGAACAGAATCGTTGGGGTTGCTCCGTCGGGAACGAGATCGCTGCGGTGCGTGACGAACAGCGGGATGGCGGTGCCGTCTCGCGACTCCGCCCAGATCTGGGTGGTCACGAACCTCGCCGGGTCAACGCCGCGTGTCGGTTCGGAGAAAAGCTCCAGTGTGTTGGTGTCGAAGTCGTAGCGCAGCACCGCCGGTGGGCGGACGAAAGACTCAAACCCGATGAAGAAGTCACGATGGCTTGGTTTGCCGGCGAACTGGGTGACGGCGCCCATCACCGGCAGCTCGAGTTCCCGCACGAACACACCATCGGTTCCGAATAGCAGGACGGCGTGGTGTGCGTCTCGCAGGTAGCCGGCGACGATGTGGCCCGAGACCATCGTCGCAAACTCGAGGGTATCGGCGCTCTCTGCGACTATCTCCCGCCAGTTGGCAGCATCCGGTGTCGCCAGCGGTATGGCTACGATTCGACCGCGCGGAGCATCCCGGTCTGTGAGCACATACAGCCATCCGTCGATATGCCCGACAACTTCGTATTTGGCGTCAAAACCATCGAGCAGCCTGATGAAATCGGCGTCGCCGGCAATGGGTCGGTAGTACAGCCGATTGCGAGTGTCGGTGCCATGCCAGACGTGTAGTACCAACAGCTCATTGTCATCGGTGACGAAGGGCTGGAAACCCAGATCCGGCTGGTCGGGGCGCGAGTAGATCAGTTCGTCGTCAGCCTGGGAAGTCCCAAGTCGATGCAGGTACACGCGCTGGTTGGTGCTCGGAGGTGAGTCTGGAAACTCGTCCCTCTCGGGGAATCGGGCGTAGTAGAAGCCGTCCTCTCGGGGCGTCCAAGCAAGAGTGGTGAACTTGATCCGCCGCAGCTCATCGGGAAACTGTTCACCGGTGCGAGTGTCCATGACTCTGGCTACCTGCCAGTCGCTGCCGGCCTCCGCCAGAGAGTACGCGAGGAGACCGCCGTCCTTCGTGAACGATTGGGTCATCACTGCGACGGTTCCATCATCAGACAAGGTATTCGGATCGAGAACCACCTCGGGTTCGCCACCGGCGACCGGACGCTTGTACAGAGTCGGTTGGGGCTGGAGCCCATCGTTGTGGGTGTAGAAGTACCAATCGCCGCGCCGGATTGGCGTTGACTGGCGGGGGATGTCCCACAACTCCTCGAAACGGCTCCGGATCGAGCTGCGGAGCGGGATACGATCGAGATGGGCGAACGTCACCTCGTTCTGCGCATCGACCCAGTCGAGCGTTGCCGGAGCATCCATCTCCTCGAGCCATCGGAACGGATCAGCAACGGAAGTCCCGTGGTAGTCGTCAACGGTGTCACCGCGGGGTGTCAAGGGATAGTCGACCATGGGTTCCTCCTACGTTCGATTGATGCGCAAGCCTCGACAAACCGATCGCAAGATATGAAAAGCCGATGCATCGCCGGGTCCGTAGGTTCATCGTAGAGCCTCACTAAGGAGCCAGTTATGGCAGAGACGTATTCGTTGAATCCGATCGGTCGGGTTGTTTTGGGAGAAGACGGTTTCTCCATCGCGATCGAGAAGCCGTATCGAAAGGCACTGTCCGGTCTGGATGGGTTCAGCCACCTAATCGTGCTGTTCTGGTGCCACTATCTCGACGCCCCCGAATATCGGGAGATGGTGGTTGCGGACAAGCCGTACAAGGCGGGTCCCGACCAGGTCGGCATCTTTGCGACCCGGTCTCCCGCACGACCCAACCCGATCGCGATCACGCCCGTACCGGTACTCGGGATCGATCATGACAACGGGGTCATCCGTATCGCCTACATCGATGCGGAGCCGGATACACCGGTTCTGGACATCAAGCCGTACTTCCCGGCCATCGACAGGATTCGCGACACAGCAGTTCCGCAATGGTGCGCAGACTGGCCGGCTTGGTATGAGGATTCGGCAACGTTTGACTGGGGCGCAGTATTTGAAAACGCTCAGTGACATTGGGTGCACCTGATGGAATCCGGAACGGTCGGAGCTAGCGGCTACAGCCGCCGCAGTGGCCGCACCGGAACGCAGATGTCGACGACCTCTGTTCCCGTGGAGGTCGTCGATGTCATCGGGTATCGCTCGAACGGATGCCTGTCGTCGGGTTCGTAGCCGCTCTCGGGAAGCCAGCCACCAACCACGGCGAACCACGCGGCGCCGTAATCCTGCGCCCCCAGCTCAAAACGAGCGATCGCACAGGAACCCCCGCTGATCCGCATCCGACCGATCTCACCCTCGGCAAGCACAGACGTCGGCACTTCGATACAGGCGCTGACACGCAGCTTGTCATCATCGGTGATGCCAGGATTGTCGTGATACACGGCCAACACCGCCGCCTGCTCGTTGACCAATCCGCGCGGAGCCGCCCATTTCATCAGTTTGCCGAAGATCTCAGCGAAAACCTCGGCGGCACCCTGGTATCTACCGGTGTGACGCACATAGGCAACTTCGATATCGGGCATGTCGACAATCTCGACCACTGTGTTCGGGAGACTGCCGCACCTAATCGTCCAAGACTGGTGTGCGGCGACGCCAAGCCGCGTCTCCACGATTCCGTATTCGTCCGAACCGGTGCTCATATCCCCGACGAGATCCCGGACCGATGTTGCATTCTCCTTCTGGTAGCTGTGGAACCCGCTGTCTCTCCACTCAGAAGCGCTCATGTCGTACATGTCGCGGAAGGATCGTGCGAACGAAGAAGGGTTGTGCAGCCCGCAGCTCGAAGCGATATCCGTAACCGACCGGTGAGGCTGTTGAATCAACATCGTCGCCGCCCGTTCCAGCCGCAACCTGTTGATGAACCGACTTAGCGTTTCGCCAACGAGCATCCCAAAGATGCGGTGGAAATGAAACGGCGAGAAGTGGGCTACCGCAGCTATCTGCTCTAGGGACAAATCCTCGGCGAGATGCAGTTCGATGAAGTCAATTGCGGCGTTCACACGTTCTGCGTACAAGGGTCGATGCAGGTTTTGCGGAAGGCGATCTTCGGTCACGGCTGACTCCACTGGAACCGCCACCGAGGATACCCCGGGCCGGGTAGTGCAACGACTCGGCCCCGTCAGCGCCCCGTGTGAACAGCTCCGGCGACCGGCAGTTCGAGCCGGAAAGTCGCACAGTTGTCCTGGTAACGGTAATCGAGCACACCGCCCATCATTTCGGCGAGCTTTCGGGAAACGGTCAGCCCCAGGCCCACCGACATGGGTTGGCCTTCGGCGTTGTGTGCCCGCTCATAGGGCTCAAACACCTTGGCGACTTCCTGAGCGGGGATTCCCACTCCATTGTCCCTGACCTCCACCCAGGCCCGGTCGCCTGCGCATCCCAGGCGTGCGTGTACCTCCGGCCCGCCATACCGACTGGCGTTGGCGAGGAGGTTGCGCACGATCTGGCGCACTCGAGACGGATCGGCAAACGCGATCGGAGCCGCATCACCCACAAGGCGGAGCTCTACCTTCAGATCGGGGACCGACGCCAGCGCAGCGTCAACCTCGCTACGCAGATCAACGGTGGTCGGGTGAATCGGCAGTTTTCCGATGTCGGCGCGAGCCGCGACCAGCAGATCTTCGACGATATGGGCGACCTCAGCAGATTGCTGGGCGATCATGCTGATGAACTCCTTTTGCTCCGGAACCGAGAAGGACATCCAGCTCATGTCGAGTTCCTGGGCAAGGCCGTGAACAACAGTCAGCGGCGTTCGCAACTCATGGCTCACGCTGGCAATGAGCTCATCCTTCGACCTGACCAGGTTCTCCAGCCCCTCCTGGACGAGCTTGCGCTCGGTCACATCGATGACGTGGGAAATGAAGAGCTCCGGGTCGGAAGCATCACGGATAGGCGCCAGGCTGATCAGGGCCCAGAAGAACGATCCGTCACGGCGTCGTAGCCTCTTCTCGTAACGAACCACCTCGCCGGCCTTCGCCCGTTCCAGGGCAGCAGGCGTTATGTCCATCTCCTCCTCGTGGGTGAATTGCGAGAAGTGGAGATTGGTCATCTCCTCGAGAGGCTGGTCGAAAAGCTCAGCAATTGCCTGGTTGCCTCGCACCAGGTACCCATCGGCGGTTGAGATGGTCATCCCATACGGTGAGTCCTCGAACGCAGCTCGGAACCGCTCGTCGGCGAGGTGGCTGTCTGTGATGTCCTCCAGCACGCCGTCGAAGTACGCAGCCTCGCCATCTTCCCCTGGGACTGCGATGGCCCAGTCTCGAACCCACATCAGCGACCCGTCGGCTTTGCGAAGTTGAAACTCCGTCCAAATGGGCTCGCCATGCGCGGACATGTGGAGTTTCGAGGCACGATCGGCACTGTCGACGTAGTGATCCCACACGTTCGTCTTCAACATTGATTGCCGATCGGTGAACCCGAGGATGTTCATCAGGGCGTCATTCCCACCGATAATCCGGCCGTCTGTAGTCGTCCGAAACAGCCCGATCGGTACCTGATCGGTGATTGTGAGCATCCGGTCTCGTGCGACAACTTCGAGCTCGTCATAGGCTTGTGCGGTACGCGCCCGGGCGCCGAGCGCACGTTCCAAGACACGTGCAATGTGGCCGATGAAGAAGGCAACAGCGCCAATCGCCAGAGCTTCGGTGATGACAGTCCCGGTGGCGCCAATCTCCAGGTCGGCGGCACGCGCCCATGCGGCATTGAGGAGGGTGGTACCGGCCCCGACCACGCCGCCGGTACTTGGACCCCACAACCACGCAAGCAGAAACGCTACAAACGCGACGATTGCATTGGACTGGTGACCCAGCGCGATCTGCATCACCGGTCCGAGCGTTACGAGCGCCACGACCAGCGCCGCTGTCAACATCAGTCGGTTTCGGCCGCGCAACAACAGAGTGCCCGACAGATAATGGGGCAGCACAACCGCAGAGTTGTCACCAGTCACGTCACTACTGTCGGCACCACGCGACTCGTTCTTGATCGTATCCAGGCTCCCCTGCCGCCTGATAACGTCACCTCCACCCCAGCGACGGGACCAGCGGTTGACAACGACAGCGGCAGAAATCAGAAGGTCGTACCTACTGCTCACGCTGTTCCAAACGCTCGCCGCCTCGCTCATCTTCGGTATCAACACCCTGTTCCTCCTTGATGCCGGCCTGTCCAACACGGGAGCATTTGTTGCGAACGCCGCCTTCACCGCGGGCATGGTCATCTTTGAGATCCCAACCGGGGTAGTCGCGGACGTCGTCGGCAGAAGGGCCTCCTATCTGTGGGGGACGGTCACGCTTGGTGTGACAACCGCCCTCTACCTGGCGCTGTGGGCGGTGAGCGGACCGCTCTGGCTCTGGGTCATCGTGTCCGCCCTCCTGGGTCTCGGCTTCACATTCTTCTCAGGAGCAACTGAGGCGTGGCTCGTTGATGCGCTGACCGCCACCGGAGGTGAGGGCCAGATGGAGGAGATCTTTGGCCGCGCCGCCGTCGTCGGTGGTGGCGCGATGCTGGTCGGCTCGGTCGCCGGTGGGGCTCTTGCCCAACTCGGCCTGGCCATCCCTTACGTCTTGCGGTCAGCTCTGCTGCTGGTCACGTTTGTACTTGCGTGGCGATGGATGCACGACATCGGCTTCGAACCCGAGCGATCGCAGAGCCTGCGCACCGAGGTGAAGAAGATCGCAACGGCCTCGGTAGACCAGGGTCTTCGCAACCGACCGGTTCGATTGATCATGCTGTCCGCCCCCTTTTCGTTTGGCGTGGGCATATGGGCGTTCTACGCATTCCAACCACACCTCCTCGACCTCCACGGCGATCCGAATGCGGCTTGGATCGCCGGCACGGCGGCAGCTGTGTTTGCCGGTGCTCGTATCGCCGGCGGATTCCTCGCGAGCAAGGTTTCCCGCTGGTTCACCCACCGTTCGTCGGCTCTCGCCGTATCGGTCGTGGTTCAGACCGTCGCCCTCATCGTGGTCGGCCTCACCGCCAGCTTCTGGGTTGCGCTGGGTGCCCTGGTGGTTGCTTCGGTAACAATGGCGGCTTCGATGCCTATCCGACAGACGCTGCTCAACCTGCTGATTGGTTCCGAGCAAAGAGCGACAGTCCTGTCATTTGATGGGCTGATGGGCAGCAGCGGCGGGGTAATCATCCAGCCCGCGCTCGGCCGGGCCGCCGATGTGTGGAGCTACGGAACCGCATATGTCGTGGGCGGAATCATCCAGCTTGCGGCAGCCCCATTCCTGTTTGCGCTGCGGACACTGGGACGAGATGAGGACGCAACGGCGAGCACCGGGCCCGCGGAGCCGTAGCCGACGCCTGACGGCAGAGTTTCGGTTGAGACGCCGTCGAGGGCAGAATGCGTGCCATGAAACGAGCACTTGCGCTTCTGGTGATGACAATTGGCCTCGCCACCGTCCATACGACACCGGCGTCGGCTGCGAGGAACTGCACCCCGCTAGACCCGCCGACCGGAGCGGTCGTGACAGTTGCGACGACCGCCGAACTGCAGTCGGCCGTCACCAACTTGCAGTCGGGAACAACGATCCTCATCGCCGACGGCACCTACGACCTCACGAATACTCTCAACGTCCGCGGCGTGACCAACGTCGCCATCCGTTCCGCAAGCGGCAACCGTGACGCCGTGGTGCTGCGAGGACGCGGGATGAGCAACACGTCGTACGGAAACGTCCCACATGTGATGGCGGTATACGACGCCAGCAACGTCCTGATTGCAGACCTCACTCTCCGCGATGCCTACTACCACCTCATCCAGATCCACGGCGAGAATGACGCCGACGAAGTCCACCTATACAACCTTCACCTCGTCGACGCAGGTGAGCAGTTCATCAAGGGGTCAACTGCAGGGGCACCCGGCCCGTATGCGGATGACGGCATCGTGGAGTGCTCGCTAATCGAATACACCGATCGGGCCCGCAGCGACTACACAAACGGTGTCGATGTACTGGCGGGTTCGGGGTGGATCATCCGCGACAACGAGTTTCGCAACATCCGTGCCCCCATCGGACAACTCGCCGGCCCGGCGGTTTTGATGTGGAGGAATTCGATCGACACGATCGTCGAGCGGAACCTCTTCATCGAGTGCGACCGTGCGATTGCGCTAGGTCTCTCGTCCCCCGACTCGAACTCACGAGACGGCAACACGACCTACGACCACCAGGGCGGCGTCATTCGCAACAACATGATCTACCGGGAGGGCCCTGGTGACATCGGCATCACTGTCAACTACGCCCGCGATGTCGAGATATCGCACAACACGGTCATTCTCAACGGAACCTTCCCCTGGGGAGCCATCGAGTATCGATTTGCCTCGACGTCGGCGACGATCTCGAACAACCTCACCGATGAAGCGGTTTGGCAGCGCGACGGGGCGAGCGGGCCTGTGGTCGGCAACATCGTGGATGCGGAACGTGAGTGGTTCGAGAGCGCCCCGTCAGGCAATCTCCATCTGGTGGCCACCGCCACCCCAGCCATCGATGCGGCGCTGGCCGGTACGTCAGTCGTAGATGATTTCGACGGCCATTTCCGACCTATTGGTGCGGCGGCCGATGTCGGAGCTGATGAGTACGGATCGGCAAACCCGCTGCCGCCGTCGGGTTTCTTCGATGTTCCTCCCGGCCACCTCTTCGAGGGCGATATCACCTGGCTGGCTGCCACGGGAATCACCAAAGGCTGCAACCCTCCGAGTAACGACCTCTTCTGCCCGGACTCCCCCGTGACGCGAGAACAGATGGCGACCTTCTTGGTGCGAGCCCTGGACTTGCCGAGATCGCCAGATGATCCGTTCACCGACGTTGGCGACTCCGTGCACATCGCCAACATCAACGCCCTCGCCAGCGCCGGCGTCACCCGCGGATGCAATCCCCCCGTAAACGACAGGTTCTGCCCGAAGGATTCCATAACGCGTGGCCAGTTGGCCGCGTTCCTTGTGCGCGGCCTGGGGCTGACGGACGACGGTGGCGGAAACCAGTTCACAGACGACAACGGTTCGGTGTTCGAAGGCGACATCGCCCGTCTCGCCGCCGCCGGGGTCACCCGAGGCTGTAATCCACCAACGAATGATCGGTTCTGTCCAACCAGAATCGTGTCGCGGGGAGAGCTGGCTGCGCTCCTCCATCGTGCGCTTGGGTAGAAAGCTCTACTCAGCCCAGCGCAACACCCGCAGCGCCCGCAGCGTGTTCCAGCGGCTCGGTTGCCTCCCCGCTTCCATGTCGAACCAGACGCGGCCGGCATGCTTGTTCTGTACCGGCCACAGCCCGTCCCGCCGCCGTTTCGACCGAAGCAGGTTCAAGGCGTCGTCGAGGCGCTCGTCATGGGCGGCCTGTACCGACTGAAAGTAGTCGAGGCCGCGCAGCACGTCGTAGTGCCACCGGGGTGGGAACGAGAACATGGTGTATGCCCGATGCGATACCTCGCCCGTTCGGTGCGACTTGAACATCCGGTGGTCGAGGAAGAACTCGCGACCGGCAGCCGCCGGGTCGGCATACTTCGGATCATCGAGTTGGGCAAACGCTTCGAGGACCAGAATCGAGGTGTGATACGAACTGTGCCGGGTTCCCGACCGCACGGTCTCGCAGTTCCAGCCCCCATCACGAAGCTGGTTCTCGAGGACCCAGTCGACGACCGTTGGAATCCGGGTGTCGTGGTGATCGAAGTAGGCGGCGAGCTTCAGCCACATGGCCGAAATACAGATGTCCGGAGGATACGAAGCCCTCGGCAAGGAAACCCCCCCATGCACATCGACGGCGTCCCAGAGATGCGCGCATCCCCTTCTGGCGGCGGTGTTGGTCGGAGGTATACCCATCCACCACAACAGCAATAGCGAGTATGTAGTAGATATCCATTTCGGTGAGTAGATGGACTTTGCCCAACTCCCCTCTGGGTCCTGCTCGTCGAGCAGTGCCCGGCCCCACCCTGCGGTTGCGACCCGTTTGCGCTCGTTGGCCACCTGGGCTGATGGCGTATCGAGCAGGTCTTGCATCGTTTGCCAGCGGATCGCCGGGTCCCCCGCAAGCAGCCAGTCTCGGGTCGCGGTTGTGATGGCCATCTAGGTGGAGGTTACCGACAGTAAGATGCGATTACTACATGAAGTCACTTCAAGTTTCACCACAATCTGCCGACAGTTCCCCTATGGAACATGACTATCAGCTGATGGACACGGACGAGCGCCTCCGCCACCACGATGACCTCCGTGACGAAGGCTTCGAGTGGTGCCCAGAATGCGGCACCGTCCTCATCTGGGATCTACCCCGGCGCTCGAGCAAGACCTGCCGAAGCAGCAACGTCCCGGTCGTCACCGGCGAGTATCCCCCGCTCACTCGCGATCAGCTGCTCATGACCGTCCCCTAATCCACCACCTTCCTCGGACCAGGAATCAGCCCGGTGCATTGCACCGGGCTGATTAGGTGGAGGGTCGCACGCAGGTCGCTTCCGGACGAGCCTGGTTGCCCGAATATGTGCGGGTGTTCCTGGCCGGGGAGAGGGAGGGAAGGGTTTCCGGGGCTCCCTGCGTGCGAGATCTATTCGGTTGTGTATGCCTCAACTATCGAGGCCCCACATAAGACTGCACCTAAGCCCGGCTAAGAGACCGATGAGAGTTCTGCCCGCTGTCAGTCGACCAGGCCGTTCTTTACGGCGAGAACGGCTGCCTGAGTTCGATCGGCGACCTGCAACTTGGCCAAGACGGCACTCACGTAATTGCGCACCGTGCCTTCTGAGAGGAACAACTGCCCGGCAATCTCGTTGTTACTCAGCCCCTTGCCCAGCAACCTGAGCACCTCGAGTTCCCGGTCGCTCAGCTTCTCGGCAACGTTGGTCGATGCGGGGTCGCCCGCGGCGGCAACACGAGAGAAGAGGTTGCCGGCAACTGCGGGATCAACGTGGGTCGCCCCAGCCGCAGTGCCCTTGATGGCAGCAACGAGCTGCTCCCGCGGTGCGTCCTTGAGCATGTAGCCCGCAGCCCCGGCGCGGATTGCGTCGACTACCCAGTCTTCGGCGTCGTAGGTGGTCAGGACCAGCACCTTGACGTCGGGGTGGGAAGCGGCCAACTCCCGCGTCGCCTGCACGCCGTTCTTGATCGGCATGTTGAGGTCCATCAAGACAACATCCGGAGCCAGACTGGGCACCACATCAACAGCCTCGCCTCCGTCGCCGACGACGCCAACCACCTCGATACCGGGTACGTTGCCGAGGATGGCGCGCAGCCCTTCGCGCACGACCTCCTGGTCATCGCAAATGAGCAGCTTGATCACTTCCATGGGCTGACCTCAAACCTAACGATTGTGCCGTCCTCGCCGCTGTCGATGTCCAGCGACCCTCCGACCATCTCGGCACGCTCGTGCATGCCCTTGATTCCGATGTGTCCGTCCTCCGCATCGCGAGCCGGGTCAAAACCGCGGCCATCATCGGCAACCAGAAGCCGTATCTTGCCGGATTTGCGACGGAGCTCGACGGTAGCGTGCGCAGCGTCAGCGTGACGGGCGACGTTGGTTAGCGCCTCGTCGGCGATTCGGTAGACGGTGTTTTCCAACTCCGGATCGAGATCTTTCACCTTGTCGGCAATGTCGACCGTGATGTCCAAATCGTGCCGATCCGCATACACATCACCCAACTGGTGCAGAGCAGCCGTGAGGCCGAGGTCCTCCAGCGGAGATGCCCGCAGGGTTTGGATGGCCCGCCGGGCTTCCCCGAGTCCGCCTCGAGCATCGACTAGAGCGCGATCGAGCATCTGGCGCGCCTTGATCGTGTCGTCATCCCAGAGCGTCTTGACCGCCTCTAGCTGCACAGCAATCCCGGACAGGCTGTGCGCCAGCGTGTCGTGAAGCTCTCGGGCAAGGCGGTTGCGTTCCCGGCTCGTGGCGAGGTGCTCCAGCGTGGCCGAGTGCACAGCCAGCGAACGACGCGACTCCTTCTGGGCACCGGCCATCTTGACGACAAACGCACCCACGAACGCATACAGGAGGCCGCGACCAACGAGCAGCACGCTCAACATCGCAATGTCGGTGGTTTCACGTTCCACCAGCGGAATGATCGAACCCATGTCGAGAACGGTCGTTCCCACGGCAAACAAGAGCACCGCCCGGTACCGGTACTGCCATGCAGTCAAGAGCAACGGCACGAAGAGCAGGAAGAACGGCATCCAGTAATCGGCCAGCGCGTCATTGACTCCCATGCCGGCATCCAGCCGACCCTCGACGTTGGCTGCGCTCTCGACGATTGGGGCGATGCTGGCCAGGGTGAGGGTTACCGGGAGAAAAGCTCGACCCAGCGACCGCTCCGCACGTGGCCACAGCAGCAGGATCATCAGAATCCCGAACAAGAAGAGGCCGGCCTCTGGGAACCGTGGGTTGGTCGGGTCGGGTTGCTGCTGATTGGACCAGGCGACCAGTCCAAGCAGGCTGAGCCGGATCGCGACATACCAACGGAATACGTTGAGCAGGCCGGGTTCGATGGTGGAGCTTCTCATGGCTGCATTATCGACGCCGACTCCATTACGCCCTAGTGATTTGCGTCATGTTCGGACATGAGCGATGTCATGGCCTCAAGTGATTGCGTTGACTACCGCCATCCGGCTCTCTGCGATCAAATGTGAAGGTAAGCCAAACACCAAAACGGAGGTGGATCGTGAACAGGATCATGATGCTGCTGGCAGTAGCAGCCTTTGCAGTCTTTGCCGGAGCATGCAGTATCGATGTCGAGCGCAACGCTGATGGATCGTTGGATCTGACGACTGTGCTCACCGAGGAGAGCCTCGCCAATGAGATCGAGAAGGGCATCAACGACCCGAACGTCAACTATGTGACGATCGACATGAAGGACGGGTATGCGCTCGTCGACATGGAAGCCAAGCGTGAACGTGGAGCCGGAGTTGACACAGTCTCCTTCCGGGTAGACATGTTCGTGGAAGATGGGCATCTCGGTGTCAACGTTACG
>CBDUNF010000019.1:0-27735 GCA_965368515.1 uncultured bacterium | reverse complement strand
TGACCGGCGGATTACAACCCTTGGTAATTCCTTCGTCGGCGATCGCCTCGATCGCCCCCTCATGGACGGATCCGTTGTCGTCGCCGAACGTGCCACCTGGATCGAGAGCCGAACCGGCGATTGGAGTCGCGGCGAAAATCCCCACGATCAGAGCTCCGACAAACAGGCCTTTGGACGCGCGATCAGTCCTCACCGCGGTCTTCCTTCCACTGGACGAGCAACACCGGCACGAGCCTAGTGAGGGCCGGCTCCGTAACGGAGTTTCTCAGAACGGGTTGTATCCAGGCATCCGGACAAGATCGGCACTCCGGTCGAGGATGTCCGGCCGGTAGACAGCATCCGGCCACTCCTCGGGTGTGAACTCCTCGACGGCGACCGAGACAGAGGTGTCGCTACACCCAGCGATCTCAACGACGTTGCGCGCAATTGCCTCGGCGAGGTCGACCTTCTGCTGTTCGGTTCTGCCTCGATACATCTTCACGATAACGTGGGGCATGGTTCTCCTTTTGGGGGGAGCCTCCTCAAGCCTAAGCATTTGCCGAGTAATGCCGACTGGGTTGATGATGAGTGGCGTTTCTGAGATCCAATCGCGCATCCAGGCGATCCAAACGCGGGTATCGAGCCCGCCCATTGCCGGGCGCTTCAACGCGATCTTCGAAGCTCAAATGGCCGCCGCAAACGCACAGACGGCATCAGCCGAAGGAGTGGCCACACCGGACGCAGAATTCTCGGTGGCACCCATCGGCATCGCATCCAGCGGACAGATGCTCGGAGCCAACGCGGTCACGCTTGGCGTGATGCTCGGACTGACCCCCGGCCTCACCACCGCACCACCGTCACCGCATGTGGTGACGGCGTCGGGGCTGGCCGAGTACATGGCGATCAACGACATCGAAGCACGCAACGGCCGGCTCAGTACGTCGGAGCTCGCCGAGGTCTCCGGAGCCTGGAATGGGACCGGGTACCTGCTCCCACCAGCGGCCAAAGCATGGGAAGAAATGCGAACCGCAGCAGCCGCCGACGGCATCGATCTGAAGGCCATCGACACCTACAGATCGTGGGAGAGCCAGAACAACGCCTACCAGGCACATCTTCGTGGAGACAAGGCCGCCAATGTCCTTCCCCCCGGTACAAGTGAACATGGAAAGGGCCTTGCGATCGATGTCACCAACGGACATCTGGTGGGAGTTGGCGACAAGGAGTACACCTGGCTCCGCACTCATGCTGCCGAGTACGGATGGCACCCGATCTCCAACGAGTCATGGCATTGGGAGTTTCGCGGTACTGCGGGCTAACCCACTGCCGTCGCCGGGCTCTTACGCCTGTCGGCCCGGGAATCTCACCGAATCCTCGAGGTGCAGGTCATCATCGCTGTCAACCGCCTTGCTCAGCGCCACAACGAAGTCAAATACGTTCTGGTCCGCCGACCGATCTGAATTCACCAGCAGGACAGTGTCCAACCATCCTTCGGGTTCGAGCGATCGCACGGGAAGGACACCTGCCCTGCCCGCCATCGATCTTGGCAACAATATCGCCCCGCCGGTTATTGCGGCCAGGCGCAGGCCGGTGAGCACATCCGGGACCGTGTGGGCCAGCACCGGATACTGGGCCTCCGCCCGGAGGAGCCGGTGCATCCCCTCCTCCGATTCGGCGTGGGGGCCGCCGATGAGGAGCCCGTGTGCCAGATCGACGAGAGGAGCGACATCTCCCTGAACCCGCCCGGCGGCGCCGACGGCCACGATCTCTTCACGAATTAGCGGCAAGTACTCGACACCGGCGATGACTTCGACCGGTGCTCCCGGCCACTGCACGGCAACCCCAACGTCTGCTGTCCCGTCGGCGACCAGTCCTGGGATAGCCGCGCCCGGGACTGTGGCGATGGTCACTTCCCCATCTCGGAGACTCTCCTCGAAGGTGGCCAACAGATGGTCGACAACCACCTCCGAGACGTCCCGGGCCAGAGCGATCCGGATCGGCGCAGAGCCGGACCGCAAATCGACTACACGTGGCGAACCAGCCTGCCCGTCTCCGGTCACCACGGACAGCAACGAGGGGAGCACATAGAGCGAAGCAACCAGAGCCAGAGCGATCATGATCGCGGTCAGCAGTCCGTAGGAGGCAAACATCGGCATCGGCGCGAAAGCAAGGGCACCGAAGCCGGCGATAGACGTAGCCGCTGATCCAAACAGGGCAAGTCCGGTCCCAGCCCCCGCTGCAGCGATCGCCCGATCCTTGGGCAAGCCGCCCCTGCGCTCTTCAAGGAACCGCATCGTGAAATGTGTTGAGAAGTCGATCCCGATACCTACCGACACTGCACCGATGATGGATGTGACGACGTTGATCGAGTACCCAGCTTGGTACATGAATCCGTACAGCCAGGCGACGACGAGCAAGATCGGAATGACGCTCACCAAGGCGTAGCGGAAGGACCGCATGAACACCAAGGCCACGACGAAGCACGCCAATACTGCGATCGGGAGCGCCAGCAGCATCGCCCTCCGGATGCCGGCAAGCTGGTCGTCGCGGTATACGGCTGAGCCAGTCACCACAACCCTGGAATCGGGATCCGTGATTACCAGCGCACGCTCGAGATCAGCAGCCAAGGGTTCCAGCAACTGTCGAGTGCGTACGACGTTCTCTTGATCGCGGGTGTCTGGTATCTGATACGTCAACACGGTGGAGTAGCTGGAGAGGTCATCAGAGCGCCAGATCGCGGTTGCGACCTCGTTCGGCGTCCAGACGACATCCCCGGCGGTGTCTCTGACCCCGCTCACCAACGCTTCGTCATAGATCTGGAACAGGTCGTCGCCCGACCGGTCCGAGCCGTCGCCGGTCGCGGCATCGACGACGTCCAGAACTCCCGCACCAACCCGCACCGCTCCGGTCGCGTCGACAGCAAGCGGGTTGTCGTCTGCGGCGGCTACACGGAGGGAAAACAAACGAATTGCCTCGACAGCTTCCGGCGAGGTGAGATCCGTTTCGACATATACAAGCGCCGGCTCGCCGCCTTGATCACCCAGATACTCAGCTGTTTTGTCGAGAGCTACAACGAAATCAGAATCGGGCGAGAAGAAGTCGTTGACGTCGAATGTGACTTCGAGCTGGACGGCAGCCCACAACGCCCCACCTGTGACGAGGCTGGCTACGGCGATCGTCACCCAAGGCCGTCCCGCCACTGTGGCGACGGAGCGGCCCAGACGACGCCCGTCGCGGCCCATAGCTTGGTCTGTGGAATCCCTCCCTTTGTCGCGTCTAGCAACGACGAAGGGCACCCAAATGGCCAGTAAGACATAGGCAACGAGCAGCGCCAACCCGATCTCAACGGACAGAAAAACCAAGAAGAGAACCGTCGTGGTTGCCAGACCGGCCGCAACCAGACTGAAGGCGAGGTCGCCGACCTTGCCGAGACTTGTGATCGACTTGGCACCGACACGGCCTTCTATGACCGAGAGCATCAGTGGTGTGGCAACACCGAGTAGCAAGAACGCCGATGCTGTCGCCAGCGCCGCTGCGAACCCAAACTGGACTACCGACTCGATACCGGCAGTTGTATTCGCAAGAAAGGCAGCCGCATCAGACGTCGCGGCAAGGGCGAGTGCACCCAGCACCGAACCGAGCCCAATAACGAACGCTCGGCGTCCGCTGTGCCCGTTCTGTTGTTCCTCTCTGACCCTTCCGATCCCGTGAAATGCGGAGTCGATACCGAAGGAGATGATGCTGATCGGGAGGATGGTGCTGAGGATCTGGTCGCTCTTGAAACCGGCCAGATTGGCGCCACCACGAAGCCACACCATGAGCATGCCAAGCGCGGCGCCGGCGATCGCGACAGCCCAATATGAACGGAAGGCGATTCCCACAACCAGGAGAACCGCAGCGATGGTCAGGCCGATGAACGGCCCTGCCAGCTCGCCCTGCTCGGTCGAAGTCAGGTTGACGTCAGAGGCCGGCGCCCACGCCTCCAGGTGCACGCCGTCTCCGGCTATCGCATCGCGCAGATCGCGAGCGAAGTGCTCTTTAGCGAGGCTGTCGGTCCCGATCGTGACGAGAAACCCCCCGCCACCGAGCTTCTCATTGTCGGTAGCCACTAGGACGAAGAGCGCGGGACTATGCCAGACGCCGTCATCGTCGCGAACCGTTTGTGCGGCAAGACCCCACTCCGAGGGCTGGCTTTCGTCGAGGATGGCGGAGATGATTCCGTCCAACTGGTCATCGCTGGCACCCGCTATGCCATCAGGAATACCCAGACCACGTAGAAGCTGATCGGCCGAGTCCGCGATAGTCCAAAGACCATCCACGTCGATCCCCAATGCCGGATCGCGGACTCTGACGAGGTAGTCGCCGATGACCGGATCTGAGCGCAGCGCAGCCGAATTCTCGAACAACGCCACAAGGGCTTCCCGGTCGAGAACATCGCCGCCTGTGGCCTCGACAAGCAGGAAGGACTCGAACGTGTCACTGGCGAATCGCTCCGCGGCGAGCTCCTGTGCCTCGGTGACCTGGGTAGCTGGGCTCTGCGAAGCCGTCTCCTCAGGTACCCAGAACACCATCGGCAAGCTCAGGGCTGCCGTGATCAATACCAGCAGCCCGATCACCGCACGTGGGTGGGTGGCGATATAGCCGGCTATGCGATGGCCGGACCGATCTGTTGTGGCGCTGCCGCGTCGCACTGCTGCCAACTTCCTTGCTCCACCCGTGGC
This sequence comes from uncultured bacterium, assembly GCA_965368515.1. Lineage (GTDB taxonomy): Bacteria > Actinomycetota > Acidimicrobiia > Spongiisociales > UBA5794 > JAAETI01. The sequence continues at coordinate 23,038 of CBDUNF010000019.1, read as the reverse complement.
TCACATGTTGCCATCGGAGCATTGTCGACAATTCTTGCCCGCTTTCTCTGTCCAGGTGATAGGTTGATGGAGTGCGGGATCCGGCAGTGTGTCGGATCCAGGAATGGTCACCCGGTTCACAGGTGGGAGCGGCCCCACTGCCACTCCCACCTGACCGGTCAGCCTTTGGACTCTTGCTCCTATGCTTCTGGGCATCAGACCGGAGGAGAGCCGATGACCGCCTTGAACACATCCGCCATCCGATCCCAGTTCCCCGCCCTGCTTCGCGAGGAAAACGGGACACCCGTGGCCTGGTTCGATGGCCCGGGCGGCAGTCAGGTTCCGCAATCGGTCATCGACGCCATCAGCTCATTCCTGATAAGAGGCGGTTCGAATCACGGTGGGGCGTTTGCTGCAAGCCGCGATTCCGAAGAGGCCCACGAACAAGCGCGAGCGGCCGTGGGCGATCTGTTCGGAACCCGCGATGACGACTACGTCGTCTTCGGGATGAACATGACCAGCCTCAATTTTGCGCTCAGCCGAGCCCTTTCCGCCGATTGGGGACCAGGCGACGAAGTTGTCGTGACCCGCCTCGATCATGACGCCAACGTCTCTCCCTGGCTGCGGGCGGCCGCGGACCGGGGTGCGACGGTCAAGTCGGTCCCGTTCGACACGGTTACGTACCGCCTCGATCTCGAGCGGCTTGAAGCGGCAGTCAGCTCGCGCACCAGGGTCGTGGCGATCACCCATGCTTCGAATGCCATTGGAACGATCGTCGATGTCGCTGCTGCGACCCGTATGGCCCACGACGTCGGCGCATTGGTAGTCGTCGATGCCGTGCACTATGCGCCACACGGACGTATCGATATGGCGGCGGTCGACTGCGACGTTCTGCTCGCCTCCGCATACAAGTTCTTCGGCCCGCACATCGGAGCGATGGCGGGGCGCGGGGCGCTGCTCGAGAAGCTAGACGCCTACAGGGTTCGACCTGCACCGGCGACGGGTCCGGGCAAGTGGGAAACCGGCACGCAGAGCTTCGAAGCTCTCGCCGGTGTGACCGCTGCCGTCGACCACATCGCAGGGCTCGCCCCTTCACACGCCAATAGGCGCGACCGCATCACCGCTGCCTACGCCGCCATCCGCGACCACGCGCTGGCATTGGGCAATCGCTTCTTGAGCGGTCTGCCCGACACGGCGACCGTCTTCGGCGTCACCGACGACCTGACAGCCAGGACGCCCACCTATGCGATCGAACTCGACGGATTCTCCGCCAGACGTCTGGCAACGGAGCTAGGTGATCGTGGCATCTTCGTGACCGATGGCGACTACTACGCACTCGAAGTCATGAACGCCCTCGGAAGAGCCGACGGCGGACTAGTCCGCATCGGCTTCCTGCACTACACGAGCGAGGGCGAGGTGGACCGGCTTCTCACGGCGCTACATGACCTCGCAGCCGATGGCTGATCGGTTCGATCTCGCTCCGAAAGCCGAGCTGCATCTTCATCTCGAAGGCGCGATCCCCCTCGACACGCTGTGGACTCTCGTCCAGAAGTACGGGGGTGACCGCGACGTTCCCAGCCGTGCCGCAGTCGTCGATCGCCTTCAATACACAAGCTTTGCGCACTTCATCGACACCTGGTGGTGGATGACGGGATTCGTCCGCAGCTACGACGACTTCGAGCTCATTGCAGCCAATGTCGCCACAGACCTAGCGAGACAGAACATCATCTACGCCGAGGCGTCTTTCTCCCCCACTGATTTCGAGCGCCACGGCCTGGCACCGCAGGAGATAGCTCTCGCCATCCGCCGTGGCCTGGGTCGGGCACCGTCGACTCAAGTGGTGCTCAACTGCGATCTTGTGCGCGATACCGGCCCGAAGCGTGCCGACGCGACCCTCGCTGCGATCCTCGAGATCGCCGCGGATGCCGACATCAGAGGCATCACAATCGGCGGATCAGAGCAAACCTATCCACCCGAGCTCTTTGCGGCTGTGTACCGGAGCGCGGCGGCTGCCGGCTTGCGGCGCACCGCCCACGCCGGAGAAGCTGCCGGTCCCGAGAGTGTCCGTGGTGCGATCGAGACTCTCGGCGTTGAGCGAATCGGCCATGGCGTTCGTGTCATCGAGGACCCAGAACTTCTCGATCGAGTCGTCGCGTCGCAGATCCCTCTCGAGGTGTGCCCAACGTCGAACGTTCGAACCGGGGTGGTCTCTGGTTGGGACCGTCACCCGGTTGGGGCACTCCTCGCCGCGGGTGCCGCAGTAACCATCAGCTCAGACGACCCGACGTTCTTTCACACTTCCGTAGCTACCGATCTGCGGGAGGTGTCCAACCGCTACGGAGCCCACCCACGCGAGCTGACCGAGCGGGCAATCGCGGCGTCTTGGATGACAGACCCGGAAATGCGGTCGGCGATGGCTTGCGTAGCCGATTGGTGGGACGCGCCCGGTGCGATCGATCGCAATGGTCCGCGAGGCCGGTAGCCTCTCGTCGTGATGACCCGCCCTGTGACCCTTGCCTTGTTGCTGCTGTTGCTTGCAGTCGCCGTCGCGGCTTGCGACAACAGCGGTTCGGCTGAACCTGCGGAATCGCCGGCACCTGTGACATCGCTCCCCCCGGTCACGAGCACCACGTCGACAACCACGACAACGACAACCACTACCACAACAACCCTTCCCCCGACCTATGACGTGACGGTCACGGTCGCCGACACGGCCGGCACCGCCGTCGCCAGAGCCGTCGTGACAATCGGGACCGAGGAGGCCGTTACGGGTCCAGACGGTGCCGCAACTTTCGCGGCAATCCTTCCAGCCGACATCTCGATCGACCGGCTCGGCTGGAATTCGACCGCCATCGAGTGGACCGGCACAGAAGCTGACGTTGCCGTCGTTCTAGAGCCACGGGTCGTACGCGCCCTTCGGGTCAGCAGCTACGTGGCCGCGGATCGGGATCAATTCGATGCCCTTCTCGAACTCGCCGCCAACAGCACCGTGAATGCTCTGGTCTTCGACACGAAGGACGAGTCCAGCTACGTGCTGTATGAATCCGAGTCGGCGTTTGCAACCGACATCGGCTCGATAAACCCAATGTATGACCCAAATGAGCTGATCGCAGCTGCCAAGGATGCCGGCCTCTACACCATCACCAGGATCGTCACCTTCGAAGACCGCCTCTGGGTACGAGAGCGCCCCGAACACAAGCTGGCCGGCAACTGGATCGACCCCACCATCAGAGACGGCTGGGAGTATCCGCTCCAGCTTGCAGTCGAAGCGTGCGAGCTTGGCTTCGAAGAGATCCAGTTTGACTACGTTCGCTTCCCCGCCGGGCAGACTGCCGCCGCCGCCCGCGCCAAGAAGCCAACTACGCAGGAAGAGCGGGTCGGAACGATCAGCGATTTCCTGACTGAGGCGCGAGACCGCCTCCACCCGCTCGGTTGTGCTCTGTCTGCCGACATCTTTGGCATCGTGCTGTCGGCTTCGAACGACCAGGGCATCGGCCAGATGCCGGAGGCGGTTTCCGGCATCATCGATGCCGTGAGCCCGATGATCTACCCAAGCCACTACTCGGATGGCTGGCTCGGCTTCCCCGATCCAAACGACCACCCCGGTCCGGTCGTCGCCGATGCACTTGATTCCGGAATGCCGCGCCTATCGGGGAATACCCAGATGCGGCCGTGGCTCCAGGCGTTCTACTACAACGGATCTCAGGTCCTAGCCGAGATCGCAGAAGCAGAAGAACGTGGTACCGGCTGGATCTTGTGGAACGCCGGCGGCAACTACGCCGAATCCTGGCTCCCGCCCCTCACCGACTGATCTCGATAGCGCGATACCCGATCTAGATGAGGGTCCACTCGGTCTGGACTACCGCACCCGACTCATCCTTGAGCTTGCAGGTGAGACGAATCGAACCGGAGGGGACATCGTGGAACGTGAATCGTCCCAAGCTATCCGACTGTGCAGTCCGCTCGTCATCCTCGTGATGGAGGATGATCTCGGCTGCCTGGGGTGGGACCAGTTGCCCGACAACACGCCTTGACGTTTCCGACATCACGACGAGTTCGATTTCCACCCCTGGGGTCCGGAATGTCATCTGCCTGGTTGCATCGGCGCTGCGGACGCCGACCAGCTCCTCGGCCGCCGAATCGAACACCAGCGATGCGAGCTCGGCATCGATTGTGCGCCAGGTGAACGTCGCCTTGGCAGCTTCGAGTGCTGACTCCGGCATCGGATCTGCAGCCTCCAGTGCCGCAGCGAGCCTGGCCAGCAACTGATCGTCTCTCAGGTTGTCACTCATCGTCGCTCCAACAGTCGGCGCAGCCGTTCCAAGCAACGTGCTCGCGTTGGCCCAATGCTGCCGATGGCCATCTCGAGGACATCGGCAATCTCTTCGTATTCAAGGGGCGGGTCGGAGCAAAGGAGCCCCAGAAGCTCGCGGCATTTCTCTGACATCTCATCGAACGCACCGAGGACTTCCCGTAGTTCCTCGTCGTCGAGAATGCGCTCATCGATCGAAGGCACCTGGTCATCGGCTATCTCCACTGAGAACTCGGTGGGGATGCTCCGCGATAGCCGGCGGGAGGCTCGGATCGATTCGTTGCGTGCGGTGGTCGCCAACCACGAGGCGAGTCCGTCGGGATTTCTGATCCGACCGCAGTGCTCGATCAGCCGCAACCACACCGTCTGGTTCACATCGGCCGCGGTTGCAGAGTCGAGCCGGAAGCCGCGCACCACGGACCAGACAAGTCGCCCGTACCGGTCGACGAGCGCGTTCCATGCGTCTTGGCTGCCGCTCTCGGCGGCGGCTAGTAGCTGGGCGACAGTTGCTTCGGTCATCACGAGCCACGATACCCCTGATCTTCGTTGTGGTTGTTCTGTTGCAAGTCTTCACACGCATTCTCCAGGTTCTCGGCAACAAGACCCCTGCTGAGGAACGGTGATACATCTATTTGCCCAGGGTTTGCCGGTAATAGCAGCTCGTCTCCCGATATGATCCGATCAAGACCTGGACGAGGAGGATCGATGGGTGCTTACGACGGAACTGGTGACCTGATCAAGGGAGGCCGAGGCGCAACTATCGGCAGGATCCCGATCGCACACAGCTCTCCACCCCTTGACTACTACTACCAGCGCGGTGTTCTGCTGGTGCCCAACGAGGCCCTCGATGAGCTGCTCGAGGGGCTCGGCCGGCTCGGCCTGACGTCGAAGCACGCTGAGATCGAGCCGATCGGCGAGACCGGCATCACGCAGGTGAGGCTCACAACCCGGCGGCCAATCGACAAGCTGGTCGAGGATCTCGGCGGATCGATCCCGGTCGAGCCAAGCTATGTCCTCTTCCCGGCCACCCACGTCAAGGGCTTCTCTGCGCGGCGGCCGGTGCCAGCGCCCCGCTCCGCGATACCACCCGGACCACGACGCGGCCGCGGTGCCAACGTGAACGTTGGCGTCGTAGACCTCGGATTCTTTGATCCCAAGAAGGCGGGACACCCGGCGTGGGCCAGCAACGGAGTGGTCCTCGATGAAGTGATAGACCCTCCGGATCCACGCCAAGTTCATAACTCATACGTCGGCCACGGCAATGCGGTCATCGGCATCATCAAACAATTAGCTCCCGCAGCGACAGTCATCACCAGCACTATCGAATCGGACCCGGACGATGCTCCCGGGGGCACAACCGATCGCCGACTGGCCGCAGCGATCGAGCGTCTACTCGACTGTCATCGCATCCACATCCTCGTGATCCCCTTCGGCGGTTCCACCCGACTGGGCAACATGCCGGTCACCGAACGGGTGCTCGAACCCCACCTCGGGTCAACCCTCGTCATCGCCTCAGCAGGTAACGAGGGTTTGGACCCGACGATGTACCCGGCAGTCGACCCCGAGGTGGTCGGCACCGGCGCTTGGAAGCGCAAGGCGACAGATCTTGGCTGGCTCAACAAGGCCTGCAACACCGTCGTGCCACCGCTGCGTGCCCTTGGCTCACTGAGCCTTGCGGACTGGTCCAACAAAGGCATCGCGGTCCAACTAGGGGCGGCCGGCGTAGCCGTACCGGCCCCGTTTGTGACAGCCACACTCAAGATCCGCCCCGGCGCGTTGGATCAACCTGCCGGGATCAAGCCCGCTCGTTTCCCAGGGTGGGGACTATTCACCGGAACCTCCTTTGCGGCCGCAGTTGCCGCCGGGTGTGTCGCCGGTGAGGTGGGCGGCGCACAGCCGCCATCCCCCGAAAAGCTGGGGGCGGCCGTTCTGAAGTGACCATCGGTGAGGCAAGAGCGGTACTAGCTACAGCTCGTGAGAATCCTCAGTTGGCGCTGGAATCGGCGGCCGGGATCCTCGATCGAAGCGAAGAGAGCCTGACCCGGGCAACCGCGCATTTTGCATTGGGGCTTGCCCATCGCACTCTGGCAAACGGCACCGCGTCGACCGAGCACTTCGAAACGGCCAGGGCCCTCGCCGCCGATGACCAGGACTTGCTTGGTCAGATCTTGCGATCCCTCGCATTCAACTACGCCCAGGCCGGTCACCACGCGCTGGCGGACACCACGGTGGCCGAGTCGATCCGACTCCTAACAGGCCAGGAAATGGAGCTCAGCCGCCTGCAGCAGGCCTTCATGCTCCTTATGCGGGGAGAGCATCGCGCCGCACTCCCCGTCCTCACTTCAGCAATCGACGGCTTCACCAAGTCAGGCGACGAGGAATATCTGGCATTGACCCTCTACAACCGGGCGCTCGTCCATTTGGCGTTCGGCAACTACGACGGATCGATTGAGGATCTCGAACGCGCCTACGACATAGGCGTCCGGCTCGGGAACCACGCATCGGCTGCAGACGCAGCGCTCCACCTGAGCCAGGTCCTGGGGTGGCGCGACGATGTTCCCGGAGCCATGCAATGGCACGCCCGGTCCGTGGAACTCCGCGCCGCCGCCGGTGCCGACAGCCCGGTAGCGGAGGTCGAACATGCCTTCGTCCTCGTCCAGGCACGACTGCTGCGCGAGGCTGAGGAGATACTCACGACGGCAATTCCGCGACTCGAAGACGCAGGCGACAACGAAGCGATCGCTATTGCCGGACGTCTGGTACTAGCCGACGTGCTGATCGAACGTGGCGATCACGAGGGAGCGCTCGCCCAGGTCGAGATGGCCGCTAGTCAATCCCCAGCCGATGGGCGATGGCGCTTCGACATTGCGGCGACCGGATATCGGGCCAGGACTGCGGCAGGAGAGGTATCGCGCGACCTTCTCGATTCGATGCTCAGCACGGCAGCCGACATGGAAGCGAACGGGGAGCGCAACTCGGCCGCGGTCGAGCGACTCCGCGCCGTCGAGATTGCCCTAGACCTAGGCGACCACAAGACGGCCAAGGATTTGTGCAGCTCTGCCCCGCGTACCGCACGGAGCGGACCGCTGTGGCTCCAGATCCAGGCGTGGACAGCACTCGCACAGGTGCGCTATGCCGGTGGCGACAAGCGCGGCGCGGCTAGTGCCGCCCGCGCCGGAATGCGGCGCCTCGACCTATACCGCAGCGGCATCGGGGCAACCGATCTGCGCCTGCATGCCGCCGAGCTAGGTACCAAACTTGCTCGTATCGGCATCCGGGTTGCGGTTGAGTCGGCTTCGGTCACCCGGGTACTCGAGTGGTCGGAACGATTGCGAACGTCGGCGACCGCTCCCGCAACCCGGGAGCCCGAGATCGAACACGAGCTCATCCAGCTCCGCAGGGCTGCCGCAAGGGCCCGCAATGCCGGAGCCGATACCTTCCGCGACGCACACCGGGCGCTGCAGACCCACGAGGCCAGGGTTCGCAATCTGTCTCACCAGGCCCGCGGCGCTCGCGATAGGGCCCCCGTGGTGTCCCTTCCCGACCTACAACAATCCCTCGCTGCTAGAACGCTCATCGAGTTCGTTGACAACGGGGCAGGCCTCCTGGCCATCGTCGTCGACTCCGGATCAGCACGGATCGTCGATCTCGGCCCCGCCGCAAACATCGGCGAACTGGTCGACCATCTCCGTTTTTCAGCAGAACGCATCGCTCGCCCGTCGACAAGCGCCGCATCCCGAACTGCCGCCATCGCCTCTGCAGCCGAAGCCCGGACATCGCTACAACACAGACTTGCGAAACCCATCGATGTTGCCACGCCACGAGTCGTCACTGTTCCCACGGGCGCCCTCCACAACGTACCAATGACCATGTTGTTCGACCTACCGGTTGAGACGGCACCTTCCGCGACCGCGTGGCGCACCGCCCACCATGCTCAGCCACGGATGGGACGCCCACTGGTGTCGTGCGGACCGGGCCTCCTCCACGCTGCCGCCGAAGCGGCAGAAATCGCCACAATCGCCGGGGGACGAGTCACCTCGAACGTAGAAGAATCAATTGCGGGCTTGGATGGTGCTTCGCTCGCCCATTTTGCGTGCCACGCCCGCCCGCGCGTCGACAGCCCCATGTTCAGCAGCCTCGTCCTCGACGATGGCGAGTTGACCCTGTACGACATCGAGAGATTGCGCGACGTGCCGGGCGTCGTTGTGCTGGCCGCATGTGCCGGGGGTGCGACCGTCCAAGCATCGGGGGAGGAAGTGCTCAGCCTCGCCGGCTCGTTCCTTTCGATCGGAGCGCGCACCGTGATCGCACCTCTCTATACGGTCTCCGACAAAGTGACCGCAACGGTGATGAGAGCCTTCCACCGCTCGCTCGCCGCCGGCGGGGATCCGGCGGCCGCACTACTGGCCGCCCGCCAGGACGACGATGAGTCTGTCGCCCTAACGGCCGGATCGTTCGTTTGTTTTGGAGCGTCGTGAGAAAAATGTATCAAGCGGTCTCTGATGGACTCCTCTATTACAGCGAAGCAAGCTGCGAAAGCGACCTCAAAGGTCGCACTTTCCCTCGATTCGCAGCTACCCAGACAAAGCGTTGGTGGGAACGCATTGGAGTGGTGAGGGGGCGACGGACAGAGGGCTCCACCCCTCTGTCCGTCTTGCGTTAACTCAACTCCACCGGGCCATAGGGGGTATCAAGGATCGCCACGAGCTTGGGAGTGTCTCCGATCCGGATCTCGAGCTCGACGCCGAGCGCTTTGATCATTGGCGCAATCGACTCAGGTACTGGGTGGTAGCCACGGAGCTGTAGCAGCTCGATTCCAGCCGGGGACGTCGTCGAGGGATGGGGACAGCCCGCATCCCATTCAATGATGTTCGGCACCAATCCGTCGCCGGCTCCCATCGGCATGGTCAGCCGCCAGGACAGTTGCCGACCGTCCGGCAGCTCCCTGAAAACCTTATGAACGTCTCCGGGGTTGTAGCCGGCGCCATGTGCGTGTGCGGCGACACGCTCGATGTGCTCGACCCGAGCGGTCCAGGTAACCAAGCGGGGCTGGGCGATGTTCTCGACTCCGTACCAGTACCCCGTCGCCGGGCGATGCTGCCCTTCGTCGGGTCCGATGATCTCGAGATAACTAGATCCGAGAGATAGCAAAGCGTTGCGGGTACCGAAGCCGAGGTGGCGTCCCCCGGCAACTGCTTCTACGCCGAGACGACGCGCGAGATCGATAACGGTTCTGTCAACGTCGGATGTGGCATAGACCAGGTGATCGATCACGACGACACGATACCGCGCCACCCGCCTGCCAGCTACGACCAGCCGCTACGCGCCCCCGCAGGAAGCTCCCCAGGCATCGGCCAGTGTCATGCTCCCCAGTTCCTTAGTGAGCGCGTCTCGCGCCTGCTGCCATGCACCATGCAACGCACAGAGCTCGTCCCGCGGGCAGGGCTCACCGTTGAGGACACACGTGTCGTCCAAGGTCGGGCCCTCCATTACCTCGATTAGCTCGAGAACCGAGATCCTCTCGAGAGCTACGAGCAGCTCGTAGCCACCGTGCGGGCCGGGGGTCGACCGCACCCACCGAGCTTTCACCAGCGGGTTGAGGATCTGTGGCAGATACTGACGGGTTGTGGACAGTGCCTCAGCCAGATCGGGCCCGGCGACCCTCGACTCTTTGACACAGAGTTCTTCCATCGCACGCAGTGCTAGGTCGGTCCGCTTATTCAGATCCAATCTCATGTTGACAACATAACTAAACATTTCCTGTCCGAAGGTCACTGCCTTGAGGGCCGAACGTCGCCAACGATGCTGCCAATCGGTATTGTCAACGGGATTACCTCACTGGAGCCAGCAGCATGATTATTGACGGATTCACTCATCAATTGCCAGATTCCGACCCGGACGAGACGCTCGAATGGCTCGAGTCTCTTGATACGGTGATCGACGCCGAAGGACCAGGCCGGGCCCGGTTCCTCATGGCCAAGCTGATCGAACGCGCTCGCGCCCAGAACGTCGGCGTTCCGGCATCGGTGAGTACCCCGTACATCAACACCATTCCGCCCGAGCACGAAGCATGGTTCCCGGGCGATGAAGACATCGAGCAGCGCATCCGCCGCTTTGTGCGATGGAACGCAGCGGTAATGGTTGTCAAGGCCAACCACGAAGCCGAAGGCATCGGCGTACATCTCTCCACCTTCGCCTCATCCGGAGTTCTCTACGAGGTCGGCTTCAATCACTTCTTCCGCGGCAAGCGCGACGGCACACCGGGAGATCATGTCTATTTCCAGGGTCACGCGGCCCCCGGGATCTACGCCCGAGCGTTCTTGGAGCGTCGCCTCGACGAAGGCGACCTCGATCACTTCCGCCGGGAAATCGAGGGAGGGCTCTCCTCATATCCGCACCCACGGCTCATGCCGGATTTCTGGGAGTACCCCACCGTCTCTATGGGCCTAGGCCCAATCAACTCGATCTATCAGGCCCGCTTCAACAAGTACCTCTCGAACCGAAAGATCGACAAGACAGCCGACTCGCGGGTGTGGTGCTTCCTCGGAGATGGCGAGACCGATGAACCGGAGACTCTGGGCTCGATCTCCCTGGCCGGCCGCGAGAAGCTCGACAACCTCACCTGGGTGGTCAACGCAAACCTGCAGCGCCTCGACGGTCCGGTTCGTGGTAACGGCAAGATCATCCAGGAGCTCGAAGCGATGTTCCGTGGCGCCGGGTGGAACGTAATCAAGGTCATCTGGGGATGTAGCTGGGATCCACTTCTCTCCCAGGACGTCGACCGGGTTCTAGTCGAGAAGATGAACACCACCGTCGACGGGGAGTACCAGCGATTCAAAGCCGAGGACGGTGCCTTCGTAAGGGAGCACTTCTTTGGCCCCGACGCCCGACTCCGCCAGATGGTCGAGCACATGAGCGATGATGAAATCTGGAAGCTACGGCGCGGTGGACTCGATTACCACAAGGTCTATGCGGCCTTCAAGGCTGCGACCGAGACGACCGGCGCCCCCACGGTCATCATCGCCAAGACCATCAAAGGTTGGGCGCTCGGCCCCGATGTCGAAGGTCGCAACGCCACCCACTCCATCAAGAAGCTCACCAACCAGCAGCTGCTCACACTGCGCAATCGTCTCCACCTGGAGAACGATATCCCGGACGAGGCGCTCGCCGGAGAGGCAGAGCCCCCTTACTTCCGGCCGGCCGAAGACTCCCCGGAGCACAAATACCTGATGCAGCGCCGTGCTGCCCTGAACGGCGTTATGCCACGTCGCACAACCGAGGTCCGTCGGCCACTCGAGATGCCGGATCCAAGCGTGTACACCGAGTTCGACGCCGGCTCCGGCAAAGCCGAGGTGTCGACAACCGGTGCGTACGTACGATTGCTGCGCTCCCTCGCCCGCGACAAGAAGTTCGGCCATCGCGTAGTTCCGATCATTCCCGACGAGGGACGTACGTTCGGCATGGACGCCTTGTTCAAGGAACTCAAGATCTACGCCTCCCAAGGCCAACTCTACGAACCGGTCGATCACAACATGCTCCTGTCCTATGTGGAAGCAACCGACGGACAGATTCTCGAAGAGGGCATCACCGAGGCCGGATCAATGGCCAGCTGGATCGCGGCGGCAACGTCCTATGCGACTCGCGGCGTCCCGATGGTTCCCTTCTTCACGTTCTACTCGATGTTCGGATTCCAACGGGTGGGCGATTCAATCTGGGCTTCGGCAGACGCACGCGCACGCGGCTTCCTCGTAGGGGGTACGGCAGGAAGAACCACTCTTCTTGGGGAGGGGCTCCAGCATCAGGACGGACACAGCCTGCTGCTCGCGTCGACCGTCCCGGTGTGTCAGGCCTACGACCCGGCCTTCGCATACGAGGTGGCCGCCATCATCAAAGACGGGCTCCAGCGGATGTACGTCGACAACGAAGACATCTTCTACTACCTCACGGTCTACAACGAGAACTATCTCCAGCCGGCCAAGCCCGACGGGGTAGACGAAGGAATCGTGCGCGGCCTCTACCGGTTCGCCGATCGACCCGACGGTGACGGGCAGCAGGCGACAATCCTGTTCTCCGGTCCCGCCCAGGCTGCGGCGCGGGCCGCCCAGCAGGAGCTGAGCGAACATTTCGGCGTTGGCGCCGATTTGTGGAGCGCAACCAACTACAAACTGCTCCGCGAGCAAGCCGTCGATGTGGAGCGCTGGAACCGTCTACATCCCGAAGAAGCGCCCCGGATACCCTTCGTGACTGAGGCGCTGAGCAGCGGTTCTGGCCCTGTCGTCGCGGTCTCCGACTACATGAAGATGGTCCCCGACCAGGTGGGGCGCTGGATTCCGCGTCGCTACGTGACGCTCGGAACCGATGGTTTCGGCCGCTCGGATACGAGAGAGGCGCTCCGTAGGTTCTTCGAGGTAGACACGGGACATGTCGTCGTCGCCGTGCTGTCTGGCCTCGCCGCTGACGGCGTCATCGAGCCCCATGTTGTTGCAGATGCCATCAAGCGATACGGGATTGACCCCGACGTCGGGAATCCGTTGCATCGATAGCAAGACGCTAACTTCGTCGGCATGACCGATCTGTTTTCCTTCGAGGGCGTTTCCGTCGCTATCGACGGCACCACGGTCCTCGCCGACGTGGACGCTCACATACCAGCAGGGAAGCTTACGGTACTCGCCGGTGTGTCTGGATCGGGGAAGACAAGCCTGCTCCGGCTATGCAATCGACTCGACGTACCGACGTCAGGGTCAATCCGATTTCGCGGTAGGGAGTTGCTCGATCTCGATCCATTGCGCCTACGGCAGCAGGTCGGGATGGTCTTCCAGCGGCCGATTCTGTTCGGCGGCACCGTTCGCGACAACCTTCTCGTCGCCAACAAGGATGCGTCGGAGACCACGATGGCCGACGCGCTGGCCGGTGTCGACCTGGCGCCCAACCTCCTCGACCGGACGGGCGACGACCTCTCCGGCGGGGAAGGACAGCGTGTCTGCATGGCACGAGCATTGCTTTGCGCTCCACAGGTACTGCTCATGGATGAGCCGACGGCTTCGCTGCACCCGGCAGCGATCCGATCACTCGAAGCGACGGTGCAGACGCTGCAATCCGATCGGTCGGTCGATGTCGTTTGGGTTACCCACGACCTCGAACAGATCGAGCGTATGGCCGAATACCTGGTTGTTCTCCGAGATGGAACCGTCATCTTTTCGGGTGACCCGGCTGCCGCCGGCGCCGACCAGGCACTAGCCACGCTCACCGAGGACGAGGACTTCTGATGGGTGAGGGAGATGTCAACGCATTGGGCCTGGCGACCTCGCTGATTCTTATCGGCGTGGCCCTAGCGGTATCGGTCGGCCAGCAACTGCGGCTGGAGAAGCAGTTGATCTGGGCGACCGCACGAGCGTTTGTGCAGCTCATCGCGATGGGCGTCGTTCTCGCATGGCTGCTCCAACCCGGCCGAAGCACCGCGTACTCCTGGTTGTGGGTTCTCGGGATGGTGGTCTTTGCGGCGTGGACGGTGCGTAATCGCGCGCCCGAGGTTCCCGGCATATTCCCGATCGCTGCTTTGGCCATGGGCGCCGCAATGGTCACCACGCTGGGGGTCATCTTTGGGCTCGGCATCTTCCCCATGGAGGCGCGTGCGATCGTCCCCCTTGGCGGGATGATGATCGGCAACTCACTGGGGAGCACAGTCCTGGCAGCTAGACGCACCGCCGACGAACTCACCGACAAGCGTGCAGAAGTCGAGGCAAGGCTGGCCCTTGGCCACTCTTCCCAGCAAGCCGGCAAACCGTACGTGCGGACCGCGATCAAGACGGCGCTGACTCCGCGCATCGAATCCGCCAAGGCAGCCGGCTTGGTCTTCCTCCCCGGTGCGATGACCGGGCTGATCCTGGCCGGAGTCGACCCCGTGGACGCCGTCCTTGTACAGGCGGCGATCATGTATCTGATCCTGGGGACGGCCGCGACAACGTCGGTGGTTATTGCGCTGGGTTCGTTGCGAAAGCTCTTCACCCCCGATCATCGGCTGCGCCGGCTGGTTCGTAAATCTGGCTGACGCCACTCCGGCTTGGCGGTTCTGCTGTAATCATCACCAAGGAGGGTCACCATGAAGCTCGGCGTATCCATATTCCCAACGGACAGAACCATTGATCCCGCATCGTTGGCCCGAGCGGCCGAAGAACGTGGTTTCGAATCGCTGTGGTTCCCCGAGCACAGCCACATCCCAGCTAGTCGGAAGACGCCTTGGGGCGGCGCGGCCGGCGCCCCCCCGCTCCCCGAAATGTACTGGCGCACCCATGATCAGTTCGTGGCTTTGATGGCAGCCGCCGCGGCGACCACCAGTCTCAAGGTTGGAAGCGGCATCACCCTCGTGCCACAACGCGATCCCATCTGGCTCGCCAAACAGGTGGCAAGCGTCGACACGCTCTCCGGCGGTCGCTTGCTCTTTGGAATCGGATACGGGTGGAACAAAGAAGAACTCGCACATCACGGTGTCAGGTACACCGAGCGACGAGCGCTGCTCCGCGAGAAGGTTCTGATGATGAAGGAGCTGTGGACCAAGGATGAGGCATCGTTCACCGGGGAGATGATCCATCTCGAAGCAAGCTGGGCATGGCCGAAGCCCATACAGAAGCCGCATCCTCCGATCATCATGGGTGGTGGCGCCGGCCCCAAGACCTTCGCCCACATTGCCGAGTTCTGTGACGGCTGGATGCCGCTCTACGGACGTCATCCGATTACCGACAAGATCACCGAGATGAACCGGGCGGCCGAGGATGCCGGTCGTGATCCGTCGTCTATCGAGATCGGTGTGTTCAGCGCTCCGCGCGATATTGGGGAACTGCGAACCCTGGCCGCCGCCGGGGTGACGCGAGCCGTGTTTGGTCTACCTCCTGCCCAGCCCGAAATCGTTCTCGAAAAACTCGACAAGTACGCACAATTCATCGCCAAGATCTGACCGCTTCTCGCCCGGATACGACCCTCGACCGCAGGGCCATATGGCCCATAGATTCCAAGGTGTGAATGTGATCAAATCCGCAGGGAAGGAAGATCTGGCGCTGCGTGTGCCTGAGGAGGAGACCCATGAGTAGACGCTTACCCGCGTTCGGCGTTCTCGCAATCGGCGTTGTTGTGCTGATCGTGCTGTTCGCCAACAACCTGTTCACCGTCGGCACGGCGTTCGAAGAACTGACCGACGCGTTCCGCCCAATCATGACCGACGAAGCCATCGCCACCGCAGAAAACGACGTCGCCGGTCTCGGCGCTGTCAGCGAAGAGTTCAACACCCAGGTAGCGCCGGCAGTCGCCGGGGCTCTCCAGATGTCGCCCGATGAGCTAAACGTGTTCCTGGGAACGAATTTCCCATCGGTCGCAGCCGGCGTGGGGGCACTGCCCGAAATCGTTCCGCAGTTCACCGGCGTCGTTGGTCTGCTCTCCGAGCAGCAATCCAACTTCGAATCGGCCGACGCGATACCCACCTCCAGCCTGCCGGCAAGCACAGTGCCCTGGATCGTGCTGCTCATCGGCGTCGGTGCCGTTGTCGTTGCGATACTGATGCTTGGCAAGAACAAGCAGGCGTGGCTGATCGCAGTCGGGTTTGGTGTCCTCGTGGTGGCATTCAGCCTGGTGCTGTCGTTCTTGTCGAAGTCGACTGCAGCAGACGATCTGAACGAGGCACTGAAGCCCGTCTACACCGCACAACTCGTCGCAGATTCGGGCCAGGCACTCGGAGTCGTCGGCGCTATGGGACAGGAGATGCAGGAAGACATGCTGCCCGCCCTTGCCCAGCAGCTGAACATGAGCCAGGACGAAATGGCAGGCTTCCTCAGCCAGTTCCCCGCAACTGAGGCCGCCCTCGGTGGATTGGAGGACTCGCTCGGGCGCTTCCAGTCGATGATCACGGCGTTCGACAGCCAATTGGATAACTACAACACCATCAAGGACACGGCGCTCTACCCGATTGCGCTGATCGTGCTCGTCGCCGGGCTCCTCGTAGTGGTCTGCGGCGTGTGGAGCTTCATGGCGGTTCGCAAGGAGGATGAGCCAGCTCTGGAGGAAACTCCGGCCTAGGGTCGCACCAACCCAACTCACAAGCGAGGCCTCCGGATGATCCGGGGGCCTCGTCCTTATGCCGACGTCATTCAGGACGCAGCGACCGGCTGGCGCAGGTCAGCGGCAACAGATGCCGGCAGCGTTAGCGTGAAGACCGTCCAACCGTCGGCGTCGGAAAGCTCCAACTCCCCGTCCATCATCTCTGCCAGCCGTCGTGCGACGGACAGACCAAGGCCGACCGATGCAGGCTGGGTGGCGCTGTTCTTGGCACGAGCGTACGGCTCGAAGACCTGTTCCCGCATGCTGCGCGGAATCCCCTCTCCGTTGTCGCGCACCTCGAGCCGCACCTTGTCGCCGGCCCGGTGAGCGTTGATCTTGACGATGTTCCCGCCGTAGCGCTCGGCGTTGGTAAGGAGGTTGCGCAGGATCTGCCGAACGCGACCAGCGTCGGCCCACAGGTCCAGATCGTCGTGCATCGAGAAGTCGACCCGTCCGGAGTGTGACGAGAGCACCTCGCCGACGAGCGACAATACCGAGACCGTTTGCGGGGCGATCACGATCGTTCCGGCCTCGGCCCGCGCCGCCGTCAGGAGGTCGTCGACGATGTTCGCCACTTCCCGGCTTTGTGATGCGATGAGCCCGATCAAGTCGGACCGCTCGTCATCGTCAAACTTGTCGATGTTCTCGTCGAGTTCATGGGCGAATCCGAGCACTGCGGTGAGTGGGGTGCGGACTTCGTGGCTCACTGAGGCAATGAACTCGTCCTTTGCCGCCAACAGTTCCTCGAGTTTGCCCTTGGCATCGCGCCGCTCCCAATAAGCGCCGATCATTTCGGCTGTGAAATGGAGCAGGCGGATCTCTTCGGCGGACCACGACCGCTCGTGGCTCGAGCTAGTGAATCCAACGCTTCCGACCCACTTGCCCTCAGCGGTGATGGGAACAAGCACCTCACTGGCGATCTGCGATGCTCGGTAGCAGGCAATCGTTAGTGGGTCGAGGTCGCGCAGGGCTGTGGAGAAGGCGAGACCGGCACCGAGCTTCTGACTGGCCGCCGGGCCGACGCGCCAACCGGTCAATTCCCATCGGCCGGGGCCGCCGTGCGGTCCCGGTGCATACAAGACGTCACGGACTGTCGGTGTGTTGCCGTGGTCATCGAGTTCGTCGTACGTATTGGTCTCCAAGAAGACAGCATCAGCGTCGACCCCGTCGATCAGGGCACCGAGCGCAGATCCGACCGGATCGGCGACATCGCGCTTCAAAAGCGCCTTTGACGCCATCGCCGCCGCACGCTCAATGCGGATGGTTTCCTCGCGCCGGGCGGCGGCATGTTGCGCCCCAATCATGAAACGAGCGGAAAACACCATCGCAACCGAAGCGAAGACAACAACCATCAGCGCATAGGCAACGGACGAGCCCCAGATCACACCGGCTACGGCACCAACGGCGAGAGGAACGGCCAACAGCCACAGTGCGGCGGACGCGACAACACGCCGGCTGCTCGGGCTAGCCAGCATCTGCGTTCCATCCATGGTGCTGTGGTTCATATTCACGACTCCTCCATGAGTCATGTACGTAGAGATGTCTACCGAGATCCTGTCGGCAGCGGGGATCCCCACACAAGCGAACACCCCGACGTTATTGAGGAGCGTGCTGACGTATCCAGGTGTGCATCGCGATACCAGACGCCACTCCGGCGTTGATGGATCGAGTGGAACCGAATTGGGCGATCGAATACACGGCGGCGCAGTGAACTTGCATCTCATCCGACAGGCCGGGCCCCTCTTGTCCGAACACAAGAACGCATCGCTCCGGCAGCACCGCGGTCTCCAGCGGTTGCGACCCTGGCAAGATGTCGATGCCCAGCACGGCTAGCCCGGCTGTGCCCGCCCAATCCGCAAAACCCGTGACGGTTGCATGGTGGCGCACATGTTGGTACCTATCTGTCACCATCGCCCCTCTGCGATTCCAGCGCCTTTTCCCAACGATGTGCACCTCGGCAGCGAGGAAAGCGTTGGCGTTGCGCACGACGGTTCCGATGTTGAAGTCGTGTTGCCAATTCTCGATGGCGACGTGGAAGGAATGGCGACGGGTATCGAGATCAGCGACGATCGCTTCGCGGGTCCAATAGCGATACTGGTCGAGCACGTTGCGACGATCGCCTTCCGCCAGCAACTCCGGGTCCAACCTCGAGTCGTCGGGCCACGGCTGCGGGTGCGGACCAACGCCGACTTCACGATCTGACATGAAGGGCAGCCTAGGTGACCGGCGCTCCCCCATCCATGTCATGTGACATTTGTCATCAGGATGTCATCGGGGAAAGCCCCGATTGCGTGTCGTGCGCTGCAAACGCATCGTGTGAACATGGACACAAACGTTACGCCCGCCCTGGGCACCAAACTCATCTTCTGGATGTTCCTCGGGTTCCTCTCAGTGGCTATTGCCGAGGTGAGCGTGGCTTCGGCTCCGTTCGCTTTCGTGAATCCTGTAGAAACCGTATTCCTGACACTGTTCTATGGAAGCCATCTGCTCGTATTCGCCTGGTGGGCTTTCCACCGAGGATGGCCGACATTGTCAACGCTCTGGTTCGCCGGCGTGCTGTTCGGCTTGTACGAGTTCTACATCACCAAGGTGCTGTGGGCGCCGCCGTGGGGAGACACCATCTCGATGGCCCACGTCGACGTTATCGCGCTGATCGTGCTTGCCCTGTTCTGGCATCCGTTCATGGCGTTCATCTTCCCACTTGCCCTCGGCGAAGCCACCGGGGCAACGAGCCGCCGGGTGGGCCGGCAGCTACCACGATGGTTCACCGGCGCTTCGATGCGCAAGATGGGGGTCGCCGCCGTCCTGGCAGCTATCACCCACGGCCTGCTCACGGGGTCTCCGGCAGTGGCCCTCGTCTCCAGTTCCTCGGCCCTGGCCGCGGTCGTGCTGGCCGGCAAGTGGTGGCGACACGGCAACCGGCACTTGCGATGGAACCTACGTGAGCTTCTGCCCACCGACCGGCAGGGCAAGGGAATCGCCACATTCTTGGCGCTGCAATACATCATCTTCATCCCGACGTGGAACGCCAGCAGTATCCCGCCGCTGCTGGGGCATGTTGTTGTGTGGCTTCTATACGGAGGCTTTGTGCTGCTCCTCCGAGCGTCGCTGCGGGAATCCGACCCAGCGACCCCGGGGGCATGGGCTCCGATCGAACTATCGCCGCGACGGCGCATTGTGCGGTGGGGCGGCCTGCTGCTTGTGCTCACCACGCTTGCGGGTTTCGGTCCGCCCGAGGTTGGTGCGCTGGTGGTCTGGCTCGGAGCCATAGTTGCCGGCCTGCGCATGCTGTTCGGCACGCTCCGTCGGGCGCTGCGGACACCGCCTAATGCAGACCGGCAGCATGCCTCCCATGTCTCCGGCCCACCCCGTACGTCGTAGCGGCAAGAGCAACTGCACCCACAGTTGCGGTCGTGGTTTTGACCACCCGACGGGCGGTGCGGCTGAACTCAACGATCGGCCAACCACGGGCGCGCGCCACCGCCTCGAGAGCGTTGTCGGGATTGACGGCCACCGGGTGGCCGACGATCTCCAGCATCGGCAGGTCGCTGGCGGAGTCGGAGTAGCTGTAGCAAAGTGCGAGATCGTATCCCTCCCGATCCGCGACTCTTTGGATCGCGTCGGCTTTGGCGGGTCCGTAGCAGAACGGCTCCGACAATTCGCCGGTGTAGATGTCATCGACGGTCTCGGCGACTGTCGCGATTGCTCCGGTCATCCCCAACTCGACTGCCAGGCTCCGCACAATCTCAATCGGTGACGCCGTAACCAGGTAGGTGTCACGATCGGCTTCGGTGTGTAGATCGATGAAGCCCTGCGATTCCTTGCGAACGTCATCGAGCAGGCGCGGTATCACGTCATCGGCCAAGGCCATCAGTTCGTCCACGCCACGACCCCTGATTGCCTGCAAAATGCGGTCTCGAACGGCGTTCGCCTTGTCGTCGGATGCGCCCGAAAACCGAAACGAAATCGCTTTCCAGGCATCGGAGAGAAGCTCACTCGTCGGCATCATCCCGTTGCGCCAGGCAGCGTGACCGAACACAAAGGCGGACGAGCCCGCTATCAGTGTTCTATCGAGATCAAAGAAGGCCGCGGCCCGTTTGGATTTGTCCAATTCGACTCCCCTTGTCGCTCTCAGGCACGTTACCGCCAGTAGGCAGCCATTTCCTACCCCATTTGGATGACAGAGGAATCGGCCGGGAGAACGATGATGTCTCAAATGAGGAGCGGTACGATCCGTATCATGCGCATGGACGACCACAAACGCGGCATTGCCACCGATGCCTTTCTGGCCATCGGCCTGTTTGTGCTGAGTATCGGCTCGGTGCTGGTATTCGAGAGTTCCGATAGCGTCGATATTCGCCCGGTCGACACATTGGGCGTCGCACTCATGGCAGTGCAAACCCTCACGTTGGTGTGGCGGCGAAACGCACCGGTGACGGTCCTCGTTGTGACGGTCCTCGGTTTCGTCGTCGACCGGGGCCTCAACTATCCGACTTCGTGGGCATTCGTCGGCATCGCTCTCGCCATCTACACCGTCGGGGCACAGCTACCACCTCGGCGGTCTCTGCTCATCGGCGGTGTCACCATCGACATCGTGCTGCTCTGGACCGCAGTCGGGGTCTGGGCCTATGACGCGGTCCATCCGTTCGCCCTTCTGAGCGAGATCGCCGTGCTTGGCTTCCCACTTCTTCTCGGCCGGGAGACCTATCACCGTCAGCAGAGGTTGGTCGATCTGGAGCGTCGCGCAATCCGTGCCGAACACGAACGCGAGCAGCAGGCGAACGAGGCAGTCAACCGGGAGCGCATCCGTATCGCCCGGGAACTTCACGATGTGGTTGCACACGAAATCACCGTTATGACGATTCAGTCCGCGGGAGCTCGCCGCGTCCTTACCAACAACCCGGAACAGGCTCGGACCGCCATCGAATCTGCCGAGGCCGCCGGCCACCGCGCCCTGACCGAGATCCGTCGCTTGCTAGGGATGCTGCGCACTACCGATCCGCGAGCTACCGATCCGCAGCCCGGGCTGGCATCCTTGAAGGAGCTTGTCGCGCAAATGAATGCGGCTGGCCTTCCGACCGAGTTGACCGTGGTAGGCGAGCCGCAATTGCTTCCGCTCGGCGTCGATCTGAATGCGTATCGGATCGTCCAGGAATCGCTAACGAATACACTCAAACATGGTGGCCCTGGAGTGAACGCCACAATCAGAGTGGAGTACAACGGAAACTCGCTTTCGCTTGATGTGAGCGATGACGGCCGGGGCGCCTCTGCATGGTCGGACAGGATCGAAGGGCATGGCCAGGGTCTCGTCGGCATGCATGAACGTGTGGCGCTGCTCGACGGCAAGCTCGATGCAGGACCGCGCCCGGGCGGCGGCTACCGCGTGGCTGCACAGATACCGATCCCGACGCCATGAGTGAACTGAGCGTTCTAATCGTCGACGACCAGGCTCTGGTAAGAGCAGGATTTGCGATGATTCTCGGAGCTGAATCCGACATCATCGTCGTCGGAGAAGCCGGCAACGGCAACGAGGCATTGGCGGCCGCGCGCAGGCTGCGGCCCGATGTGATTCTGATGGACATCCGGATGCCGGAGATGGACGGGATAACCGCGACCCGACAGCTGTGCGAGCAAAGGCCGTTGGACGAGACCTGTCCGAAGGTAATCATCCTCACGACCTTCGATCTGGATGACTATGTGTACGACGCCCTGCGGGCGGGGGCGAGCGGGTTTCTGTTGAAGGACACGCCTCCTGAGGACTTGGTGGATGCCATCAGAGTGGTCGCAGCCGGCGACGCTCTGCTCTCGCCATCGATCACACGCAAACTGCTCGGCGAGTTCACCAAGACCCGCGCCACCCCGGAGCCCGCAGCCGGGCTTGCCGAACTCACCGACCGCGAGGAAGAGGTGCTGCGCCAGCTGTCCAAGGGCCTTTCCAACGCCGAGATCGCCGAGGTCCTGTTCGTATCCGAGACGACGGTGAAGACCCATGTCTCCCACATTCTCACCAAGCTCGAACTCCGCGACCGGGTCCAAGCCGTAGTAGTCGCCTACGAATCGGGCCTCGTAGTCCCCGGCGACAGCTAACCCGCCCCACTCCCCCGTTCTTGCGTATCTGATGTCCATATATGGACAGGATGTACGCCAGAACAGGTGAATCCGGGTCTATGCCGGTCGGATATCGAGGGCGGCCCTGATTTCCGCACCAACACGATACGGATCATCTTGGATATCCCACCACGTGTATCGCATCACGGTCCAGCCCAACACAATCGCCCGATTCTGCTTCGCTCGATCGAGTCGAAACGTTATCCGGTCCATGTGGTGCGCCTCGCTGTCGAGCTCGATGATGAGTTTGCGGTCTGGATAGGCGAAGTCGGCTCGGCACACGAAGGCGTCGAGGTCATCGGCGGACGGCGTACTGGCCGACTGGGTTGGGAAGTTCAGCTTCCGCCACTAGTTTCCGAAACTTGTCCTCCAGCAGACTGTCAGTCACCGAGTCCCATTTGCGGCGAGCTTCCAGTAGCGGTCGAATAACCCCGACTCCGCGGCGACCCTTGCGCCCCACTCTCGCCACGACCGACTCGACCTCGCTGAGGCTGTATCGTCGCCGGCGGATTCCGTTCTCGAGAGCACGCTCGACGTCCCATGGACTCACCGCAC
>CBDUNF010000018.1:0-28716 GCA_965368515.1 uncultured bacterium | reverse complement strand
CCAGTAGTTGAAGAAGTAGGTGAATGGGGCATATCCCCCGCTCATGAGGACGGGCTTCAGCCGTGCCCTGGTGAGCGAGTTGTTCATCCCGGCCCGGGTCTTGCGTCTGGGGGAGATGGGGACGTTGATGGTGCGTTCGGTGGCGTGATAGACGAAGACTGTTCCCCTCGGGATACGGGCCGAGATGATGGCTCGCTGCACAAATACGCCGTTGTCGTTGTAGACCTCGGCCCAGTCGTTGTCTGCGATGCCAAGCTCGGCCGCGTCCTTGTCGTTGAGCCACACCGGATATCCGCCACGAGACAGGGTCTTCATGCGGATGTTCTCCGAATACGTGGAGTGAATGCTCCACTTGCCATGCGGAGTCAGGTAGTTGAGCAACATGCCCTGGGCTTCAACCTTGGACCGCTCAGTCTCTGAGAGCATCGTGTGGTCCGGTCGGGGCTTGTACGTGGGCAGGTGCTCTCCCCAATCCAGATAGTTCTCGTGGTCGAGATAGAAATGCTGCCGACCGGTCAGGGTCCGCCACGGAACCAAATGCTCGACACTCAGCGTGAACGGGCTGTAGGCCCGGCCGTGATTGACTATCCCGCTCCACGTTGGCGTGGTCAGCACCCGGCGGGGCTGGGCCACGATGTCGGCGAAGGTCGTCCGCACCGACCGTGTCCCCTCTGCGAGGTGGGTCAGCGACAGGCCGGTCTTGGCCTCTTCCGCTTCGAAAGCGCGATAGGCCAGTTCACCATTGGCGGCGGGGTCGAGCGCCAGGATTGCCTCACAGACCTCCCGATCCCACTCCAGTGACGGGTAGGGACGACCGTTGAGCTCGGTCACCGAGATATCGCGCGGCTGTCGGGTGGTTAGCTCGACGTAGGCGTCGGCGGCCGGAATCTTCAGACCGTGTGCGCCAACACCGTTCTTCTCAATACCTCTGCCCAGAGACACCATCCGCTCGTAGATGCCGGCCATGTCGCGGTCGACAACACGGAACTTGGGCATGGTCTTGCCGGGGATCGCTTCGATCTCTCCCTTGGTCCAATCCAGCATATCCGGTTGGGAAATCTCGTCCGGGGTGTCGTGCTGCAGCGGCAGCATGACAACGTCCTTCACCGGCTCGGGGAAATGAGGCTCCGACAACTCGGATACACGCTTCGCCACTGCCTTGAAGATGGCCCAATCCGACTTCGACTCCCACGCCGGTGGGACTGCGGCCTGCATCGGGTTGATGTAGGAGTGCATGTCGGTCGTGTTGAGATCATCCTTCTCGTAACAGGTGGCTGCGGGAAGCACGATGTCGGAGTACAGCGCCGTCGTGTCCATCCGGAAGTTGAGATCGACAACGAGGTCCATCTTGCCGATGGGAGCCTCCGGACGGAACGTCACCTCCTTGACTGTCTCGTCGGCCAGCTCCTCGGCGATGGCGTTCGAATGGGTGCCCAGGTAGTGCCGGAGGAAGTACTCGTGGCCCTTGGCGCTGGTTCCAATGGCGTTGCCGCGCCAGATGAACCAGGTGCGCGGCCAGTTTTCCGGAGCATCGGGGTCGTCGATTGAGAACTCGACGTCCTTCTTCTTGAGACCATCCACGACGTAGTCGATGATCTCGCCATCGCTGGCAGCGCCGCCGTCTTGTGCTTCCTTGACTAGGTCGAGTGAGTTCTGTTTGAACTGTGGGTAGAAGGGCAGCCAGCCGCGATGTACGGCCCGGACCTGGTGGTCGATCGTGTGGTCGTCGAGGGTCGCGTTCTCCGGTAGAACGTCGTAGTCGGAATAGCCACGTTCGTAACGCCATTGGTCCGAGTGCACGTAGTGGAACGATGGGGTGTTTTGCTGACGGGGAGCCATACCCCAGTCGGCTCCGAATGCAATAGCGCCCCACGCGGCGTGGGCGACAACCTTTTCCTGCCCGACATAGTGGCCAAGGCCGCCACCGTTGACACCGACCGAACCGGTGAGCATCAGCGCGACGATTCCTGCCCGGTACAACAGGTTGTTGTGGTACCAGTGGTTGGCGCCGGCACCGATGATGATCATGTTCTTGCCGCGGGTCTTCTCGGCGTTGGCGATCCACTCCTGTGCGAAGCGAATCACGGTGTCACGGTGGATGCCCGTGTGCTGTT
Source organism: uncultured bacterium (assembly GCA_965368515.1). GTDB lineage: Bacteria > Actinomycetota > Acidimicrobiia > Spongiisociales > UBA5794 > JAAETI01. Next base: position 26,602 of record CBDUNF010000018.1, on the reverse strand, counting down.
CTTGCCAGGCGGGGGTGTAGAGAGCGTCTGCGTCGTCGTAGTCGGCAGCGACGTTGCCGCCAAGACCTTGGTCGACACCGAACTGTGCCATCGTCACATCGTGGATGGTGGCGACAGCAACCTTCCCCCTGTCGGTTTCGACGTACCGAACGGGAACCGTCCGGGAAAAGGTGGTGCCTGCGGTGAAGTCGTCGAACTCCACCTCGGCTGTGCCGTCGGACCGCTCAGAGAACGTGAGTTCCGGGTCGAGGTCCTCGCCGGTCTTTCCGTCCTGCAACTCCAGGTTCCACTTGCCCTTGGTCTGCTCTTGCTCCGCCCAACGGAAGCCGATTGCGCCCTTGGGCATGCGAGGTCGGTTAGTGGTGCGATCCCACCACAGCAGCTTCCAGTCGCCATGTTCTTCGTCGGCGTATTCGGCGACACGATTGGCGCGAACCATCTTGCCCGGCTTGCCGCCGTTGATCTCGACGAGGAACGGGAGATCGGTGAATTGCTTGGCATACTCCTGGAAGTACTCGACCTTGCGATCTACGTAGCTCTCCTTGAGGATCACATGGTCGACGGCCATCCAGAATGCAGTGTCCTGGCCGGGATGTGCAGGAATCCACCAGTCGGCATATTTCGCCACCTGGGAGAAATCCGGGCTGAACACGGTGAGCTTGGCTCCGGCGTGGCGAACCTCCGAGATGAAGTGGCAGTCGGGGGTACGGGTCATGTTGAGGTTGGCACCCATGACGGCTACAAACCTCGAGTTGTACCAATCGGCTGACTCGTGGACGTCGGTCTGCTCGCCCCAGATCTCCGGTGACGCCGGGGGGAGATCGCAGTACCAGTCGTAGAAGCTCATGACGGTTCCGCCCAGTAGGGACAGGAATCGGCTGCCGGCGGCATAGGAGATTTGCGACATCGCCGGGATGGGGGAGAAGCCGGCGACACGATCGGGTCCGTAGTCCTTGGTGGTGTGGACTACCGAAGCGGCCGCAATCTCGAGCGCCTCTTCCCACCGGACACGACGGAAGCCACCCTTGCCGCGGGCTCGTTGGTATCGAGAGCGCTTGTCGGGATCGTTCTGGATCGATGCCCAAGCCTCGACCGGATCATCGAACTCGGATCTTGCTTCTCGCCACAGGTCGAGCAACGCACCCCGGGCGTACGGGTATTTAACCCGAATCGGGCTGTAGAGATACCACGAGAAACTAATGCCGCGCTGACAGCCGCGTGGCTCGTAAGGCGGGAGACCGTCTTCGAGTTGGGGGTAGTCGGTGGCCTGGAGTTCCCAGGTGACGATGCCGTCCTTGACGAAGACTTCCCAGGAACAGGACCCGGTGCAGTTTACGCCGTGGGTGGTGCGGACCCGCTTGTCGTGCTGAAAGCGATTGCGATAGAACTCTTCCCATTTCCGCTCGGCCGGCGCGATGGTGACTTTGGTCCACTCGCTCATGATCTGCTCCTCAGCTGCTGCAGGTAGTTGATCTTGTTGCGTTTTGAGAACAGGTACATGGCGCCAAGCATCAGGGCGGCGCCCGCCAGGCCAATGATGGAAAGAAGATCGAAGGGTGCCTCGGTGCGTTTCGTGAGCGACCCGAGATAGGTGGCCAGGTCGGCACGCTCTTGATCGGTCAGGGGCTTGCCCTCAAACACCGGTTCCATCGTCGCCGATGGCGGATTGGCGAGCGCCGCAGCAAGCAGCTCGACGCCCCCGAAGCGTTCGGCCAGATCGGTCAGGTCGGGTCCGAGTGTCGGCCCACCAAGATTGCTGTGGCTGCCGGCCGAATGGCATGCATGGCAAGCGGGCCCGCCGTTCTCAAGACCAACTCGACCGAGGAACAACCGATCCCCGGCTGCAACGTTGCCTTCGCCGATGGGGCCAACGTCCCTTGGGATAAACACGCCACCCAATATGTATTCGATGACTGCGTCGACCTCTGCGTCCGTGAGTTCCTGGGGGTCCATCACGTCATTGAATGTGATCCCGTTGACGTCGATGGGGCCGCTCCTGCCTTCCAAGATCACCGTTCGGAGGTAGTCGACGTCTTGGATGTTGGGGTTGTCGAGGAGTGGTGGGTAGGAGCCCGCCACACCGAGGCCAGTGCCCTGGTGGCACTGCGCACAGCTGTCCAGATAGACCTCGCGGCCATCGATTGTCGCTTGTTCTTCCTCTGCGGGGGTTTCTTGTGCTTCCGTCGCGAACGCCTCATGTGCTCCGGCCGCCGGCACAAGCAGCAGCGTGGCGATCGTGGCGCCGGCAATGAGCGTCTGGCGGATTGACCGTCTCATTCGGATTCCTTTGTCTTCGGCATCGAGTAGTCCATCTGATCACTGCTGCGTCCGGTGCGGACCTACTTCGTTGCGCCTCCTTTGCGCCGCATCCGCGGTGTCGGCATTCTGTGTTCGGGCGTGTCTGGCGGGAGGATGTAGGTGCCTTCCTCCAGAGCGATGGCGTCCTTGACCAGGTCGGCGAGCGTCGTCGCGGCAAGCTCGTCTGCCATTGCGTTTTGGGCCCGTGCCCAGGGAATGTGGATAGGGCAGGCGTTTTCCCACGAACAGGGTCCGCCCTGGAGAACACACTGATCCAGCTTGATGGGGCCCTCGGTGGCTTCGACGACTTGGAGCAACGTGATTTGCTCGGGTGGTCGGGCCAGGCAATACCCTCCTGTGGGTCCGGCCACGGCCGTGAGCATTTCGTACTGAACGAGGTTTGCGAGGATTTGGTTCAGATACCGGCGAGGGATGTCCATCCCTTCAGCGACTTGGCGAGCCTTCTGACGGTCAGCGTGCCGGTGAGCGATGAAGAGCATGGCTCTTATCGAGTAATCGCCCCGTCTTCCTAGCGTCGATTGCATATTCATATAGTATAGTACTGAACGTTCATCAAACAACTCAACGTTGAGTAGGGAGCGAAGTCGATGAGCCGCACGGATCCGAATCCGCCTTCCGCTGAGACGCCACCCAAGTTGCTCGACTTCAAGCAGGAACGGATCCGCACACTCCACTACACCTGGATAGCGTTCTTCATGACCTTCTATGTGTGGTTCAACATGGCTCCGATGTCGACGACCATGCTCGACTCGATCGGCTGGCTAACCGACGAGCATGTCAAGATCCTCTTGATTGCCAATGTGGCGCTCACAATCCCAGCGCGCATCATCGTTGGAGCATTGATCGACAGGTTCGGAGCGCGGATCGTGTTCTCCGGGTTGATGGTGGTTATGGCGCTACCTGCCGTTGTGTTCGTACTTGCGAATACCTTCGTTCAAATGCTGATAGCCCGTCTTGTGCTGTCATCGGTTGGTGCCGGTTTCGTCATCGGGATCAAGATGGTGGCCCAATGGTTCCCGCCGAAATACATCGGTAGGGCAGAAGGCTTCTACGCGGGATGGGGCAACTTCGGGTCGGCCTTTGCTGCGATGACGCTTCCCTGGTTCGCCATCAGCGTTATGGATGGCTGGTTTGGCTTTGGCGACAACGCATGGCGTTGGGCGCTTGGTGTCAACGGATTGGTCATGGGCGTCTACGGCGTCATGTACTACTTCCTCGTACGCGATGTGCCCGAGGGGGAGCAACTGCACAAGGCGAAGAAGACCGAACCGATGATGGTGTCGTCGTACGGAGACCTCATTCAGTACCTGGTCTGGTCTGTTCCGCTCGTGGGTGCACTAGGGGTTCTGGCTTGGCGGGTCAGCAACGTGAAGATCGACGGTGACGCGGTCCTATCCAGCACCGGGCTCTACGTCATCTACGCGGTATTGGTCGCTATCTACGCGGTGCATGCGTTCAAGACGCTGCAAATCAACCTGCCCTATTTGAAGGCCGGGGTACCTGAGGACGAAAAGTACCACTGGGGCAGTGTCGCTGCGCTGAACAGCACCTACTTTGCCAACTTCGGTGCTGAGCTTGCGGTGGTCTCGATGCTCCCGGCCTTCTTCGAGAATACGTTTGTACCGTTGACCAACAACGCGGGGTCGCCGCTCGTTACAGCGACGGTGGCTGGGGTTGTTGCCGCATCGTTTGCATTCGTCAATCTGGGTGCCAGGCCTCTCGGCGGATACCTATCTGACAAGATGTCCAACCGCAAGAGGACCATGCTGATCTACATGGTCGGCATTGCGATCGGATTCTTCCTGATGGCATTCATCGGCAAGTGGGCCCCCGGCGTCGACGCCGACGGGCTCCGCAATGTCGTTCCGACGTTCGGTGGGGTTTCCTGGTTGGTAATTGCCGTCGCCATCACGGTCTTTGCTTCGGTCTTTGTTCAGGGAGCCGAAGGTGCAACGTTTGCAATCATCCCGATGATCAATAAGCGCATGACCGGCCAGATTGCCGGCATGGCCGGGGCTTACGGCAACGTCGGCGCAGTCATCTATCTCGTCATCTTCTCGCTCGTGGATTCCAAGACGTTCTTCTTCATTCTGGCGACAGGGGCCGCGATCAGCTTCATAGTCACCTACTTCATGCTCCAGGAGCCGAAGGATGCCTTTGTCGAGGAGTTTGTCCACGACGCCGAGGGACGTCTGGAGGCCTGAGTGCCGGTGTCAAGTGACAAAGGACCGACCAGCTAGCCGACCTAGAACAGCATGAGCCTCGATTCTGGAGGAACACAGCAATGGCTGACATCTACGAATGGGACGTCGAGGACGAGCGGTTTTGGGAGACCACCGGCAAGAAGGTTGCTACCCGGAATCTGTGGATCTCGATACCCAGCTTGCTCTGCGGTTTCGCCGTTTGGCTCTACTGGAGCATCATCACGGTTCAGATGCTCAATCTGGGTTTCCCCTTTGAGAACTCTGAGCTATTCACGCTGTCGGCGATCGCCGGCCTCACCGGAGCATCTCTACGTATCCCGAGCAGTTTCCTCATTCGCATCGCCGGCGGGCGGAACACGATCTTCTTCACCACGGCCTTGCTGATGATCCCGGCTGCTGGAACAGGGATCGCATTGCTATCACCCGACACCCCTCTTTGGGTCTTCCAGCTCATGGCACTGCTGTCGGGTTTCGGTGGCGGCAACTTTGCATCGTCGATGTCCAACATCAGCTTCTTCTACCCGAAGCGGATGCAGGGTCTATCCCTTGGGTTGAACGCCGGGCTGGGCAATGCGGGCGTCACCACGATGCAGATCTTGATCCCGCTGGTGATGACGGCGGGCATATTCGGTGGTGGCTCGCTCATCCTGGAGAAGCCATCCGGAACCCTGATCGGCACCATCGACGCTGGGACCAAGACCTGGATCCACAATGCCGGATTTGTCTGGCTGGTCCTGCTGATTCCGCTGGTGTTGCTCGCTTGGTTCAAGATGGACAACATCCGTGCGGAGCACGTATCGCCGAACATCGGCTCGCCGGGCAACTCGTTCGCCAAGATCGCCGGCATGTTGGGCCTGGCGTTCATCCCGGCGATCGTTGGCTTGTTCTTCATCTTGCCGAGCCCGACCGGACTCGGATGGACGTGGGCGAAGTATCCGATCATCGGGCTGGTGATCTGGGCAACGGTGATGCTGCTCAAGCAGTTGCGTGGTGAGATCAAGCCCAACTTGGAGCGCCAATTCAAGATCTTCGGCAACAAGCACACCTGGATCATGAGCGTCATCTACACGATGACGTTCGGCAGCTTCATCGGATACTCGGCCGGGTTCGCTCTGGCGATCAAGGTCATCTTTGGCTTTCAGCACGTGATGGTCGATGGTGTGATGACTCACGATCTGGTCAATCCGGACGGGCCATCCGCCCTCACCTACGCGTGGATGGGGCCGTTCATCGGTGCGTTCATCCGGCCCGTCGGCGGTTGGGTCGCGGACAAGGTCGGCGGTGCCAGAGTGACACAATGGGTATCGGTGACGATGGTCGCCAGCGCGCTCGGTGTCGCCTATTTCATGAAGCAGGCCTACCAATCGGCGACTCCGCAGGATCACTTCCTGCCGTTCTTCCTGCTCTTCCTTGTTCTGTTTGCCGCGACCGGACTTGGCAACGGTTCGACGTTCCGAACGATTGCCATAGTGTTCAATCAGGAGCAGGCCGGACCGGTCCTCGGCTGGACCTCGGCAGTTGCCGCATACGGCGCGTTTGTCGTGCCTCAGGAGTTTGGCGAGCAGATCAAGAACACCACGCCGGAGATCGCGCTGTATGCGTTTGCTGCGTTCTATGTCATCTGTCTCTTTCTGAACTGGTGGTATTACCTCGGGCCGAAGGCCGAATTCCAGAACCCGTAGGCTTGCCGAAGCCGAGCTACACCGCGCCTGGCGTGCCTGTCAGGATGTGTTCGACGATGGGGGAGACGGCGGCCGCTAACCCTTCGGGCGTCATGTCTGCTAGTGGCGAGATGCCGACGATTTGCCGGGCGAAGGCGACACCGAGGAGGAAGCTCTCAACTAGGGCGAGCTGTTCCGGGCTGGCGGTGTCGACAGTCCTTGCATTCATGTCGATCGAACCATGAACCAACTCACGGAGGATCTCGCCAGCTTGCGCGTTGGTGGCTGCCGACCTCAACAAGGACTGTTCCCGCGTGCCCGCCGTCGCAAACGACATGAGATGATGGCGGGCTATCGCGTCTACCGGTGGGCGGGCGGGCACTGGCACCGTCTGGTTGGTCGCAGTGTTTCCATGGTGGACCGCCGCAAAGAGAGACTGCTTGTTCCCGAAGTGGTGGACGACGAGCGCGGGGTCCACATCAGCGGCGGCGGCGATTGACCGGATCGTGGCACGCTCGTAGCCGACTGAGGCGAACACACGAAGCGCGGCAGCCAGGATTGTGCTCCTGGTGGCGGCGGGGTCTCCCGGTCGTCGGCCCGGTTTTCGTGTATTCGCCATCGGTCTCCCTTCGAGATCTAGACGATTGCCGGTTGAGGTTCGGTCTCCTGTTGCTGCGCCATTTCTGGCGCTGCCTCGAGGTCGAGACGGGGGAGCAGCCTGTCGAGCCAACGAGGCAGCCACCAGTTCGGGTCGCCCACGAGTGCCATCGTGGACGGAACGAGCACCATCCGGATGACGGTCGCATCGACGGCGACTGCGGTGGCCAGCCCAATTCCCATCATCTTCACGACGGGATCATCACTGGTGACGAATCCCAGGAAGACGGCGATCATGATGAGCGCCGCAGCGGTTATCACCTGGGCCGTCGCTCCGAGCCCACGCACCACGCTCTCGATGTTGGTGTGACCCTTGTGGTACTCCTCTCGGATCCGGGAAAGGATGAAGACCTCGTAGTCCATCGAGAGGCCGAACAAGATGGCGAACATCATCATCGGAACGAATGAGGCAATGGGCACGGCTTCTTCGAGGCCGATCAGGGATCTGCCCCAACCCCACTGGAAGATGGCGACCACAACCCCGTAGGCGGCGGCGATGGACAGCAGGTTGAGGATGGCTGCCTTGAGCGGCACCAGGATCGACCGGAAGACGATCATCAACAGCAGGAATGACACGATGACGACGACCAAGATGAACCAGATCAGCCGGTCGGAGATCTTGTCGGACTGATCGATGAACCCCGCAGTTGGACCGCCGACCAGGGTTTCCACATCGGTTCCATCGGTGACCGCCGGCAGGATGTCAGCACGTAGCCGGTCGACGAGATCTGCAGTGGCCTCATCCTGGGGCTTCGTCGTGGGGATGGCGGTTATCAAAGCCGTATCGCCGGCGGCGTTGAACTCGGCGGGGGACACCGCGGCGACACCTGTGTCGGCAGCGACCGCGGCCAATATCGCGTCCGCGATTGCGGGATCGGTTGTGGATGGAATCTCGGTGACGATGAGGAGGGGACCGTTGAAGCCGTCGCCGAACCCGGCGGCCAGCAGGTCGTAAGCACGACGCTGAGTAGTGCTTAGGGGTTCGGTGCCTGCATCGGCTTGTCCAAGTCGCATGTCGAGAGCGGGTATGGCGAGCGTGAGCAGGATCAGCGTGGCCGCGGTCGCCGAGCGCCATGGATGATGGCTCACCCATTCCGCCCATCTGACCCAACGGCTCATTGTCCGGTCTTTGGGGCCATGGCGACGGCGGGTGCGGCTGAGCACCTTGTCGCCGGCGTAGCCGAGTAGCGCGGGGAGAAGAGTGACGGCGACGGCGACCGCAACCGCGACTATCAGGGCGGCTGAGTAGCCCAAGGCGGCAACGAACGGGATACCCGCCATCTGCAGTCCGAGAATGGCGACGACAACGGTGCCCCCGGCAAAAACGACAGCTTGCCCTGCGGTCGCATTGGTGACTGCTATCGAGTGTTCGACCTCCATGCCGTCTTCGAGGTTCTGGCGATGACGGCTCAACACGAATAGGGCGTAGTCAATGCCAACGCCGAGACCGATCATGGTTCCCAGCCGAGCCGCAACAGTCGGAATCTCGATGACGCTGCTGAGCAATCCCACGATGGAGAGGCCCACGAGGAGACCAAATGCCGCGACACCAACCGGCATCGCCATCGCGACAACGCTGGCGAACATCAATCCGAGTATTACCAGGGCGGCGATCATCCCGATCATTTCGGACTTGCCTGTCTCACGCTCCTTGAGAACTGTTGGCAGCTCACCGCCGTACTCCACCTGGAGTCCTGCCGCCTCGGCTGCCGAGCCGGTCTCAAACAAGAGGTCGCGAACTTCGGCGCCGAGGTCCGCAGTGCTCCCGTTGAACTGCACAGCGGCAAAAGCGGTTGTTCCATCGCTCGAGATGGAGCGCGGACTGGCGAGCGGGTCGGTGGCGCCGATCACAGTCTCCATGGCCGAAACCTCCGCCATGGATTCAGCGATCGCGGCCGCATACAGCGGATCGGTGATGGTGCCGGTGTCGGCGTGGAAGACAACCATCGCGGTGGCCCCAGAACGTTGTGGGAACTTGTCCTCGAGGAGTTCGATTGCCTGTTGAGACTCGACACCGGGCACCTCGAAGTTGTCGACTGAGACACCACCGGCAATCCGACTCGCACCGGCGACGGTAATCACCAACGCGATCCATATGAGGACAACAAGCAGCCGTCGACGGGCGGCAAAGCGGCCAATCTTGTACAGGAATGCGGACATTGGTGATGACCCTCTCGTAAGAAGCTGGATTGCGATTACTGCACTATACGCAAAATTGCAGAGAATGCAAATTTGCAGGGAACGCATGATGGTGGCATAGTCTCGGCATGCCAGAAACCAGCAGTCTTCGCAGTCGCAAGAAGGAACGCACTCGACGAACCATCGAGAGGGTGTCGCTCGAGTTGTTTGAGGAGAAGGGTTTCAACGGCACAACTGTCGATGAGATCGCGGCCGCAGCAGACATCTCACCTCGGACCTTCTTTCACTACTTCCCATCGAAGGAGGATGTTGTCCTCGCCGACTATGCGGCACGGCTCGATCAGATCTTGTCAGCAATGCAGGCGACTCCGCCGGCTCAGCCCCCCTGGTCCGCACTGCGGGCCGCCTTCCTGAGCGTCGCTGCGGACTATGAATCTGAACGGGAGCACCTGCTGCGTCGTTTCAAGGTCATCCAGGGCACACCGTCGGTAGCCGCTCGCAATCTCCAATTGCAGACGGTCTGGGAGGTGGGGGTCGCCGCGGTGGTAGCGGAGTGGTTGGGTACCGACGTGGTTGCGGATCTCCGGCCTCATCTGATTGCGGGAGCCGCCCTGGCGGCGATGCGGGCCTCGTTGCAGCGCTGGCTCAGCGAGGGTGGAGAGTCACGACTCCCCGGTCATATCGAGTATTGCTTCGATCTGATGGGCGACGGTTTTGCGACCGTCAGCCGAACCGAATAGGGACAGGGCGGATCACCGGTGCGTGGTCCGCGCTATGTCGTTGCTGGTCATCGGTCCAGTGCGTCGCTAGCGACTATCTGTCGCTAAAGCATCTGCGCGATTGGGGATCCATCAAGCCACGTGGTCAGTGGCCAAGCCGCCTACGAATTGCCTCCCGGATTCCTTGGAGGATCCCGTGGTCCTCGTGTAGGAGGAAGGCGATGTCCGCTCCGGTCAGCATGGTGCTGAGTTCGAGGATGAGATCCTGTGGGTCGGTGTCGGCAGGCAGTTCACCGGTGCGCACGGCCTCGGTCGCGTTGGCGGCGAGCAGGCCGGTCCACTGCCTCTGTTCTTCGGCGACCCGATCGCGCACCGGCCCAGGACGTGAGCTGACCTCTGAGGCGACCGAGGCGAAGAAGCATCCTCCCGGGAAAACCCGCTGTTCGACATGGTCCAGATAGCCCACGCAGAGGGCGAGTAGCTGATCACGGCCGGGTGCGCGGTCGAGGGTGGGGAGGATGACCTCCTTGATGAACACCTTGCGTGCTTTCTCGACGGTTGCGAGTTGCAGGTCTTCCTTGGATCCGAACAACCCATATACGCCGCTCTTGCTCATTCCTGTTGCGTCGGCGAGGCGCCCGATCGACAGGCCGTCGAGCCCCTCGACGGTTGCCAGTTCGGCGGCGGCTTCCAGGATTATCTCCCGGGATCGCTCACCATCGGAACGCACTCTGCGGCTGGACATTGCCCGATCTCCACTGTTGTTGCTTGACAATCTAACACGCACGAGCGTACGCTCTACGTAATCAGCACGATCGTGCGGATTATCCGGAGGGAGACACAATGGGAATACGAAACTCTGTGGTTGCCGAAAGGCAAGCCCCGCTGCGCAAGGCATACAGCGACCGTCCTGATACCGCGATTTCGGTGAAACGGGTTCGCACTGTCGAGACGGCAAACACCGACGTGTGGCACGGAACGGTCGCCTCGCTGAGCCACGAAGGCGTGGCTTGGAACTACGGAATTGATGACACCGTGGGCGGCTACGACGATCTACCGAACCCTGGCCACCTGCTCTGTGCCGCCCTGGCGGCATGTATTGACAGCACCATACGGATGATCGCCGACCATCTCGGCGTTGGCATCGAACACCTCGAGGTCGAGGTGGTTGGTGACGCCGACGTGCGGGGGTGTCTTGCGATCGATCCATCCGTTCGCTCCGGGTTCCGGCAGATTCGCTGCGAGATCCAGTTCCAGCCGTCCTCTGGTGCCGACCAAAGACGGGTCGAAATGGTGCTCAGCCAGGCAGAGCTTCTGTGTGTCACGCTCGATACCATCCGCAACGGTGTTCCGGTCGAGCTGGTAACGCAGTTGGGCTTTCCCTCGGCAACCAAGGGGTGATGGAGACACTTGCAGACGGAGCAACGGCGGCTGACCGCCTAGCCCCCGGCCAACTTGGCTTGCAGGTCGGCCGCTAGCTGTTCCATCGGAGTCCAGTCCTTGGCGAGATAGAAGCCGGCGACCAGATCAGATCCGTCTCGCTGGAAGCCCACCTTGAGTATCGGGCGTCCCAACATCCAACGTCCGGCATGGCTCTTGCCAAGGGTGGCTGACCGTATCTCCGTCCACGGGATCGTCAGTGGGTCCGTGGTCATCAGGCGGAGGAAATGGATCCCGTCTTCATCCATGGTGAACTCGCCATTGCCCCTGGCAAAGAACCCTTTGGAGCGATACCGCCGCCACCACTTGCCGTCGATCTCGGTACCTAAGTAGTTGCCCTTCTTCATGAGCCGAGGATAGGCGCCGGCAACAAAGAAGCGGGCCGCCCGGGGGGCAGCCCGCTTCTCAATTCGTCGCTGCGGAGGGCTACAGCCCGACCCTCTCGTTGAACTGACCGATCAGCTCGTCGATGGGGTCGACCATGGCCTGGATGTTGGTCCAGTAGTCCGGGTCGTACCACTGTGCCTGAATCTCGTCGTAGGTCTTGCCCTGCTGCTCGACCCACGTGTAGTACTTCAGGTTGTGAACCCGCTTCTTGTCGTAATACGACAGCTCGGCCACATGATCGATGCCCGCCCCGTGCAGATGGCGAGCCATCGTCGCTGCGGCGTTGACGTTGGTGAACTCGCCACGTTCTTCGTTGAGCTCGACAAGGCGTGACCCGTACATCTCCATGGAGTCGGTGCCGACCGTCATGATGACGTCGTTGCTATCCATCTCGTAGTACTTGGCCATCTTGATGGCGGACAACATGTTGCCGACACCAGAGATACCGAGGAGAGGCAGCTGCTCGATGAGATCCGGCTTGACGCCCTGATCGACCAGGTAGCTGACGCCGGCCGGCTCGTTGAACAAGCGGATGATCTCCATCGAAGCCTCATCGTCGAGACCGATGCCGAGATCGGTGTTCTTGACGTTGTGCACCCACGGGATGTGCTTGTCGCCGATGCCTTCGATGCGGTGCTCGCCAAACCCGTTGTACAGGATGGTCGGGCACTGCACGGCTTCGCCTGCAGCGATCTTCGAATTCGGGAAGACCTGCTTGAGGTAGTCGCCGGAACCAATGGTCCCTGCAGAACCCGTGGTCAGGGTCACACCGGCGAACCGGTCGTTGGGGCCCATCACCTGGTTGAGAACCTCGACCATTGCTGGTCCGGTCACTGCGTAGTGCCACAGATAGTTACCAAACTCGTCGAACTGGTTGAAGATGACCAGGTCCTGGCCAGACTGGCGCAGTTCGTTGCACTTGTCGAAGATCTCCTTGACGTTGGACTCAGAGCCCGGTGTCTTGATGATCTCGCCGGCAACACTCTCGAGCCATTCGAACCGTTCCCGGCTCATGCCCTCAGGGAGGATGGCGATGGACTCGCACCCAAGGAGGTTGGAGTCATACGCGCCGCCACGGCAGTAGTTGCCGGTCGACGGCCAGACGGCCTTCTGGGTAGCGGGATCAAACTGGCCCGTGACCAAGCGAGGGGCGAGACACCCGAAAGCGGCCCCAACCTTGTGCGCACCGGTGGGGAACCACTTGCCAATGAGCATGAGGATGCGTGCGTCAACACCGGTGAGTTCCGGAGGAAGCTCGAGGAAGTTGACACCACCGTACCCACCACCCATGGCGGTCGGCTCGTTGTGCCAGTTGATGCGGAACAGGTTGACGGGATTGAGGTCCCACAACCCGACGCTGCTGAGTTCGGACTTGATCGAGTCCGGGATCAGAGCAGGGTTCTGCATCTGCTTGAAGGTTGGGATACGAATCGATCGGTCCTTTGCCACCTTGGCGGCAGAGTCCAGAACCGATTCGTTGACCGTCAGGTCAATCATCAGTTGGCTCCCTTTGCTATTGCTTGCTTGAGTGCTTCGAGGTTCGGATCAACGACCATAGGTGTTGTTCCTGCGGCAGTTACCGCCTTCATCGCGGAAGCCACGTCCTTGAGGCCACTTCCGGTGGAAAGGACGACAACTTCATCGGTTGCAGCGACGAGCCCCTCGTCGACGGCCTTGATGAGCCCGGCGTACGCCGTCGCTCCTGCCGGCTCGGCGAACACGCCGGAACCGCGGGCCATCAGTGGCAGTGCGGTGAGAATCTCATCGTCGCTGACCCGGATGTAGGCACCGTCGGTTTCGATAACCGCTCGCATTGCCTTGATGCGGTCCCTGGGAAGATCTGCGCTGATTGAGTCGGCAACGGTGTCGGCCGAGATCGGTGCCTTGGTGAGGATGTCCTCGCCAGACTCGAATGCCTGCACCATGTAGTCGCTGCCCGCGGCCTGGATTCCGTAGATCCGGGGCGCCTTGCCGATCCAGCCGAGTGCGAGTGCATCCTTGATGGCTTTGTGGACACCACCGATGATCGAACCGTCGCCGACGCTGACAAAGATCGCATCGGGTACGTTCCAGTCGAGGTCTTCGAGGATCTCCCACCCAGCGGTCTTCTTGCCTTCTGTCATGAACGGGTTGTAACCGGTGTTGCGGTTGTACCAACCGTATTCGGCGGCGGCGAGCATGCACAGCTCAAACGCATCGCCGTAGTTGCCGTTGACGAGCGCCACGGTCGATCCGTAGGCGAGCAACTGGGCGATCTTCGCCTCAGGCGCAGACTTGGGAACAAAGATGACGTTCTTTTGGCCGATGCTCGCTGAGATGCCAGACAGCGCCGCAGCCGCGTTGCCGGTGCTGGCTGTTGTAACGACCTCGGCACCAACTTCCCGAGCCTTGACGACGGCCATCGCCGACGCACGGTCTTTCAGCGAAGCGGTTGGCTGGCGGCCCTCATCCTTGACCCAGACCTTGGCGATGCCGAGATCGTTGGCCAGGGGAGCGGCGTCATACATCGGGGTGCCGCCAACTGTCAGCGGCGGGACCACAGCGTCCGGAGCAACCGGCATCACCGGCTTGTACCGCCACATGGTGCGGTCGCGGTTGGCCGCGAGATCTTCCTTCGTCCACTCGGCTGCGATCGTGTCGTAGTCGTAGCTGACGTCGAGGATTCCCTCGTTTCCGTGCTCTGTACAGACGTACCCGGCGAAATCCGCCGGGTACGTCTTGTCACAGATCACACAGGTAAGCCCTGTGACGTTCTTCATTGAACGATCCGAGTCCCTGTTTCGCCTGCCATGGCACGTTCGAGATTCTGGGGGTTGGTGATCAAGGCTTCCTTGCCGCCTGCCTCCATGTACTGAACGACTGCCCGCATCTTCGGGGCCATCGAGCCCTCAGCGAAGTGGCCGCCCTCGGCGAGGTACTGCTTGACCTCGGCCAGGGTCATCCGGTCTACCCACTCTTCATTCTCTTTGCCGAAGTTCAGAGCGACCTGCTCTACGGCTGTTGAGATGAGAAGCAGATCGGCATCGATCTGGCTTGCCAGCAATGCTGACGCCAGGTCCTTGTCGATGACTGCGGCGATGCCCTCGAGGTCACCCTTGTCGTTGGTGACAACGGGAATCCCGCCGCCGCCGACGGCAATAGTGGCGACACCAGCATCGAGCAATTGCTTGATGACATCGAGTTCGACGATGCGCATCGGAGCCGGCGAGGCAACAACACGACGCCAACCGCGGCCGGCGTCCTCCTTGATGTCCCAACCTTCTTCATCACGACGACGCTTGGCTTCTGCCTCCTCCATGAACGAGCCGATCGGCTTGCTCGGGGACTGGAAAGCGGGGTCATTGCTGTCGACCTCGACCTGGGTAACCACGGTGGCGACACTCTTGTTGATACCACGCTGGCGCAGGTCGTTGATCAGGTTCTGCTGCAGCATGTACCCAATCGCACCTTGCGTGTCGGCTCCGCAGTAGTCCAGCGGGATCTCGTGGAGCTCGCTGCTGGACATCTCGGAGCGACGCAGGATGAAGCCAACCTGCGGGCCGTTGCCGTGCGAAATGGCCACATCCCATCCCTGTTCGATCAGGGATGCGATGTGGTCGTCGGTCTCGGCCGCTGCGGCGTACTGGTCCTGGACCGACTTGTGATCGGCGTCGGGGATCAGCGAGTTGCCGCCAATGGCGATAACGACTTTTGGCATTACTCCCACACTCCGAGAACGGACGAGAGGAGGGCCATCCGCATGATGACGCCGTTGTAAGCCTCTTGCCAGTAGCGAGCGTGACGCGAGTCGTCGACCTCGGGAAGGAGTTCGTCGCGACGGGGGAGGGAGTGCAGGATGATCGAGCTGCCCTTGGCCTTCTCCATGACCTTCGAGGTCACCTGGTACTTGGCGTCGGTGCGTGCATAAACCTCTTGCTTTTCCTGACGGGCCTTGGTGTAGTCCGGCTGGACGACGGGCTCCATGTAGATGACGTCGGCTTCGGCAATTGCCTCATCGATGTGGTCGATGATGCGGTAATTGGTGCCCTTCTCGTCGAGTTCTGCGAGGAACTCGGGCAGCGGTGACATCTCCTCGGGAGCGAGAATGATCATCTCGGAATCGAACTGCGACAGCGCATATCCGAGCGAGTGCATGGTGCGCATGCGGTGGTCGCCGACGGCGAGGATTGTCTTGCCGTCAACGGATCCCATTTCCTTGGTGATCGTGTAGAGGTCGGTGAGGATCTGGGTGGGGTGTTCGCCCCATCCGTCGCCACCGTTGATGACGGGAATCGAGGCCCACTTGGCGGCTTCGTGTGGTGCGCCCTGATCGAAGTGCCGCATGACGATGGCGTCACCGTAGAACTCGAGCATGTGCATGGTGTCCTTGATGGACTCCTGGTAGAAGTCGCCGGCCCTGGTCATCTTGGCATCCGAGAAGCCGGTGACATGGCCGCCGAGACGATGCATCGCGGCCTCATGGGCCAGGCGAGTACGCGTCGAAGGCTGATAGAAAGCAGTGACGAGAGTCTTGTGAGCGAGCATGTCGCTGTTGCGCCGGTCGCGAGCGATGGGCTCGACACGGTCGGCAATCTCGAACAGGTGCATGAACTCGTTGCGCTCGAAGTCCTTCAGCGACAGGATGTCGCGACCCGCAAAGCTGCGCATTGGTTGCCCTCCTTTAAGGGGTTGCCGGATTGGTCATACCATATTACAATATGATCACAGTACTGGCTAGTCCGAATCTTTCATGATCACAAGAAACCCATCACTCACCGATCAGGTGAAGGCTCACATCAAAGAGCAGATCGTCAACGAGGAGTTCGAGGGCGGTCGGATTCCGCCTGAGGCGGCTCTCGCCGAAGATCTTGGGGTCAGTCGAACCACCGTTCGGGACGCCCTTGGGAAGCTCGAGCACGAAGGTGCCATCTACCGCAAGCAGGGCGCCGGGACGTTTGTCAACGAGGCCGGGCTCCAGATCAAATCCCGTCTCGAGGAGATCTGGTCATACGAGCAAGTACTCGAAGAGCATGGGTATACGCCATCGGTCAAGATCCTCGCCGATGAGGTTGTACCGGCAAACGAAGACACCGCCGGTGCCCTCGCACTCGAGCCCGGCGATGAAGTGCTCGTCATCGAGAAGGTCTTTCTCGAAGACTCGACGCCAGTTGTCTTGACGCGGAACCGTATCCCCGCCGCTCGCCTCGAGGACACGGATCGGACGAAAGACGATCTGCCCATCTACGAATTCCTCGAGGAGTACTGCGATACCCGCCTGGTGTACTACCTGTCCGAGATAGTGCCGGTGGCATTCGATGCCGACCAGGCGAAGAAGCTTGGCGTCAAGAAAGGCACCGTCGGGCTTTCCTTTGTCGAGGTCGGCTATGACCAGGACAACGAGCCCGTGGTGCAGGCAACCTCATACTTCCGCGACGATTTGCTCCGCTTCCGTCTCATCAGACGCAAAAGCGGCGCTTAGGAATGACGACCATCTACCTGCAAAGGAGCAGTTGATGCAGACACATCTGCACGGCCGTGACATGATCACGACCCAGGAGTGGACCAAGGACGAGCTCGATACGATTATCGACGTCGCCCTTGATCTGAAGCGCCGCCGCGCCCTCGGCGAACAACACGCCCTATTGGACAACAAGGTCCTGGCGATGTTGTTCTTCTTCTCGAGCACCCGCACCCGCGCCAGCTTTGAGGCCGGTATGGCCCAGCTCGGTGGCCATGCGATGTTCCTAGATTCGACCAGCACCCAGATCGGCCACGGTGATACGTGGCGCGAGATCGGCGAGATCCTCGGTCGTTATGACGACGGTATCGCCATCCGCAACGTTGACTGGGACATTGGTAACAAGTACATCCGTGCAGTTGCTGAAGCCAGCAGGACCCCTGTCCTCAACATGCAGTGCGACTGGTACCACCCGTTCCAGGCGATCGCCGACCTGCTCACCGTTATCGAGCAAAAGGGTGACCCCCGCAAGCTGACGTTCAACATGAGCTATGCGTATGCGGATAGCTATCAGAAGCCGATCTCCGTTGCCCAGTCCGTCATCTTGCTGATGACCCGCTACGGCGCCAACGTGCGTTTGACCCGTCCGCCGGAGTTCAAGCTGTATCCGGAGATCGTCGCTCAGGCCGAAGAGAATGCGAAGAAGTCGCATGGTTCCTTCGAGATCTACGAGGACTTCGAAGAGGGCATCCGTGGTGCGGACGTCGTCTACGCCAAGGCGTGGGGCTCGATGCTCACTACTTCGGACCACGAAGAGTCCGCAAAGATCTCAGCCAAGTACTCCGACTGGATCGTCGACGAGCGTCGTATGGAGATGGCCGATGAGGACGCCATCTACATGCATCCGCTGCCGGCCGATCGCAATGTTGAGGTTGCCGACGGAGTCATCGACGGTCGCTGGAGCCGGGTCTTCGACCAGGCGGAGAACCGTCTGCACGGCCAGAAGGCTGTCATGGCCTTGACGATGTAATCGTCAAGGCACGAGTTCGCCTTGCGAACTCGTGCTGCGTACGGAGATTTCGGAGCGGCGCTCCGAAACTCGGGCGCTAACGATGTGAAGAACCCCGGGTCGAGGCCCGGGGTTCCTTCTGTTTTGGCGATTCAGTCAGGGGACTCGCGATTACTTGCGCTTGTTGCTGATATCGCCCTCGAAGTTGGTCTGCATCAGCCAAGGCGGCACATCTGGATCGACAATCCCGTAGAGATTGCCGGTCCCGCGCAGATCGCCGGAACCGCTCGCATGGGTGAACCGTCCGGTCCCACCGGGCCCTTCGCCGAAGCCGGTGCCGCCATGGTCACCAGAAGCAGTGTCATGACAACGAAGATGCGGATGATCTTCACATCAGACACCCCCTTTCCGTGCGGAACTGGGAGCCGGCCGGACCGGAAGCCTGGCTAGGCGGATGTCGACTGGGTTGGACCTCGTTCGGGATCTGCGGGGCGGCTGATGCGACCGATGAGGGCGCCTACCTCGTCGGCAACCCTTCCGGGTTCGACTCGAACCGACGCGCTGAGCGCTAGTCGGGCCACCGCCATGACGAGTTGATCGACCTTGTCGGCGCGGAGTCGGATGGTGCACGAGGCGGGCTCGATGTCGACCGGCGTGTGCTCGACCCATGACAGTGCCCCGGCAAGCTGTTCGTAGGGGGCGCTCACGGCCACCACCGTCTCGAACTCACGAGGTATCGCGGCGACCGAGGCTGCGAGGTAGGCGGCACCGTCGCCGCCCGGGATGTCGCGCGGCTTGAAGCGCACACCGGCCAGTCGCGCACCACTGAGCCGATCGACGCGAAACGTGCGCCAATCGGTGCGGCGAACATCCCAGGCGACGAGGTACCAGAGATGGTCAGCTGCAACCAGCTGGTGAGGTTCAGCCAGGCGACGGCTGTCTTCACCGTCACGGCTCCGATACTTGAAGCTGACCTGCTCGTGATCCCGGCAACCCGAGGCGAGCACGCTGAGTGCGCCTGCGTCGACAACTTCACGGTCGCGGTGCGCTCTACGCAGCGACACGACATTGGCGTCGAGAGCGGAGACGCGTCGTCGCAGATGATGGGGTAGCAGCTGCTCGATCTTGGCGAGCGCCTGCACCGAGGTGTCCTCGATGCCACCGATTGCCGCTCCCGCGGCCGCACGCAACCCGACTGCGACCGCCACAGCCTCGTCGTCGTCGAGCACGAGCGGTGGTAGGTGGGCTCCGGCCGCGAGCCGGTATCCGCCGTCGGTGCCGGGCGTGGCGTCGATCGGGTAACCCAGGTCGCGCAATCGGTCGACGTCGCGGCGGACGGTGCGCTCGGTGACCTCCAAGCGCTCGGCGAGCTCAGGACCGCCCCACAGCCGATGGGTTTGTAACAGGGAGAGAAGCTGCAGCGCACGCCCGGTCGGATCTTTTCTCATGTTCGAAGGATATCGCGCATTGCGGACCGAATCTGTCCGCAATTCTTCATAGGGTCAAACTCCACCAGGAACACGAACATACAGAGAGGTAATGAGATGACATATCCAACCGACTTCCCCGAGTCCACGCTGGTTCCCGTCAACGGCGTGGAGCTCGAGGTGTTCGAAGCTGGCCGACAGAACGCGGGAAGACCGATTGTGCTGTGTCACGGCTGGCCTGAGCTTGCTTTCTCCTGGCGTCATCAGATGTCGGCCCTTGCCGCAGCGGGCTACCACGTCATCGCCCCCAACCAGCGGGGCTACGGCAACTCATCCCGTCCGACTGATGTCACTGACTACGACATCGAGCATCTGTCGGGTGATCTCGTTGCGCTCCTCGATCACTACGGATACGAAGACGCCACTTTCGTTGGCCATGACTGGGGCGCATCGGTCGTTTGGGGCCTGACCCTATTGCACCCAAGCCGTGTGAACGGGGTGATCAACCTGAGCCTGCCGTACCAGGAGCGTGGCGAGCAACCCTGGCTCGAGTTCATAGAAGCCATGCTTGGCGGCGACTACTACATGGTCCACTTCAATCGGCAACCGGGTGTCGCCGACGCCGTACTCGACGAGAACACCTCCCGGTTCCTTCGCAACTTGTACCGGAAGAACGTGCCGACCACCGAACCTCAGCCGGGCAACGCGATGATCAACCTCGCCAGGGCAGAAACGCCACTTGGTGAGCCAACGATGAGCGATCGCGACCTGGGGGTGTTCGTCTCCGCTTTCGAGTCGTCCGGGTTCACCGGCAGCATCAACTGGTACAGGAATCTCGACCGGAACTGGCACCTGCTGGCGGACGTAGATCCAATCATCCAGCGGCCCGCATTGATGATCTACGGCGACCGCGATGTCGTTCCGAGGGCTCTGAACCTGACAGCATTCGTGCCCAATGTGGAAGAGGTCAGCCTGGACTGCGGCCATTGGATCCAGGAGGAACTGCCGGAAAAGACAAACAAACTGATCGTGGACTGGCTGGCGCAACGTTGAGGTTGCGGCATCGCGACTCCTAGGGCCCCCGAGCCGGATGGGTGAACTCGAACTCGCCATCGGCGGTTCGGGTAATGGCCCAGCGGCTGTTGTGCACCAGCGTGTGGTGCCTTCGGCACAGCAAGATGAGGTTGTCGATGTTGGTTTCACCAAGTGACTCGACCCAGCCTGCGATGTGGTGCACATCGCACCACTGGGTGCGACGGTTGCACGAGGGGAAGCGGCATCGACGGTCGCGAACAACCAACGCCCGACGTTGTGACTTGGTAACCAGCCGGGTGGATCGACCCATGTCGAGGATCTGCGATGGGCCGGACATGATGAACCGGCTGAAGCGGGCATCGCAGCACAGTTGATCGAGCACGGTTCGGGCTACCGGACCGATGCCGTCGATCTCGCAACGGGCGGTCATGATGTCTGGGCTCACTCCCAGCAGCGCTGCGACGTCGATGACCGCGGCAACGTGGGGTGGGTTAGCGCCAGCCTTCCCCAGGTTCCGCATGCGACCAAGGATGTCGACCAGGGCATCGGCCCGACGCTGAGACAGCGTGCGCGGGCCATCGGGTGCGTCGAGAGGATCGGGTGGCGCTTCGTGGTCGAGCGCGGTTAACAGGGCCGAGCCGGCCACAGGGTCGAGGTAGAAGTCGCCGGTGACCCAGCCATCGAGGCCAACCGATGCATGAAGATGCCGACGATCCCACTTCTCTGCAAAGGAGTCCTTGGCCAGTTGGTCGTCGGCGAGCGATGCCCAATGACGCATCACGGTTGCGAAATCGCTGACCGAAAGGCTCCGTGCTTGCTCGACCAGCATTGCAGCGTGTCCGGCGAGCAGGGGTTGGCGGTCCTTGGACATCACCCGGCCCATTGCTTCGACATGGGCGGCCGTGATGTCACCGGTGGCAAGCGCATCGGAGATCGGCGGGTGCTCGTCAGTGATCCGAGCGTTCTTCACGAGACGTTGTGCATCCCCATCTGACAGGGGAGTACGGTGCGACAGCCAGGCCCGCGGTGACAAGGATCCGTCGATTTCCCAAGCCCGGTCCCGGCCCCACGCTCCGGCAAGACGCAGTACTTCGGCATCAAAACGTTCCTTGATCTCAAGTACCTCAGCCAGCCGCGCAGACTTTGCCGCACCCGTCCACGACGAGCGATCTTCACCGGCTAGCCCGGCGATACCAAGACGGATCTGGAGTATTGGGTCGTCGTTGTCGATCGGCGAGTGGCTTGACTCTTGGATACTGATCATGGTTACACCATATCGCTAGCCACTGACAAGAAACGCCGGTTACCAGGCGTCCGACTGGATTGCCAGTGGAACCCGGGCCAGGCCCGGGTCCCACAATGTCTTGGCGTGGATCAGGTGCCGCTGGGACGCTCGCCGATAGTCGCCTCTACTACCAGACGCTCTTCGCCCCGCACCAACGCCAGCTCGATGCGGTCACCAGGGTTCGCATCGGTAATGGCGCTCACCGCGTCGGCCGAGGTGGCGATTTCGGTGTCGCCGACTCGAACGATGACATCCCACTGCTCGAGCCCAGCATCGCTGGCGGGGCTGGCGGAGACCACCTCGATAATGAGCGCTCCGCTGTCGGTTCCAAGGTCGAAGCGGTCGGCCGCCGCAGCCGAGTTGTCCACCATCTGCACGCCGAGGAACGGCTCACCGATGCCGAGTCGGTAGCGCTCGATGAACTTCGCAGCGGTATCGACCGATATCGCGAAACCGATGTTCTGGGCGTCTCCCGCGATAGCTGTGTTGACTCCGATTACTTCCCCGTGAGCGTTCAATAGCGGCCCTCCGGAATTGCCGGGGTTGATCGCAGCATCAGTCTGGACCAGATCCTGCATCGTCCCCAGCTGAGTACGGATGGTGCGGCCCCGTGCCGAGACGATTCCTGCCGAGACCGTTGGATCGGTTGAATCGAGACCCAGGGCATTGCCGATTGCGATGACGGGATCGCCCACCTCGGTTGTCTCGAGTGTGCCGAGAGGCAACGGTTGCAGCCCCTCGGTGTCCTCCAACTGAAGCAGCGCCAGGTCTCGTGAAGAGGCTTCCGCCACGACCTCGGCGTCACGTTGCCGGCCGTCCTCGCCGGTCACTACCACCCGAGCAGCGCCTTCAATCACGTGGAAGTTGGTCAGAACCAACCCGGAGCTGTCGATGACGATGCCCGTTCCAGCCCCCGAGGGGACTTCCTCGGGCACCCCGAATAGGTCCAAACGAACCCGCTCCTGGGTGACGGAAACCACACCGCCGCGAACCCGCTTCACCAGGTCCGACACGTCATAGAGGTCAAGCGAGCCGACCGGGTCGGCTGCTGCTTGACCCGCCGCACCCGACGGCGGGGTCGATTCTGAGGGCTGGGGAGCGGTCGTTGTGCTTGTGATCTGTGGCTGCACATCGACGGCGTCGGTGGGGTCGCTTGCTGTGGTGCAAGAAACGGTCAGCCCGACGAGTGCGAGTGCAAGCCCGACGTAAGTTCGGGTACTCATCATTGCTCACGTTCATGGGTGCTCTTCCGGCTGGTGCCGAAAGAGCACCGTGAAACGGCGAGGGCCGCCTAAGACTCACCCGAGGTGAGCTTGCCCGTGTCGCCCGCGGCGATGGACACTTTGTGTGGCTTCGCCTCCTCCCGCATCGGGATTGTGACAGTGAGCACCCCGTTGTCGTGGCTGGCTGTCACGTTGCCCGTATCGAGACGCTCGCCGAGCCGGACGTCTCGCCGATGAGCTCCCGAGGGCCGTTCGCGCAGCAACCAGGTCACACCTTCAATCTCTTCGGATGCACGCTCCGCGGTGACTGTCAGCATGTTGCCCTCGATGGTCAAGTCGACGTCGTCCGGGTGCACGCCGGGTAGGTCGAAACGCAACGTATAAACGTCGTCACTCTCGTAGGCGTCCATCGGCATGATCCCACCGCCGGTTCGGCCCCCAAATGCCGACATCATTCGATCCATCTCCTCAAACGGATCCATGAAACGCACCATCGTCAAACTCTCCTTTCGTTGCATTTGTGACATCTTGCTATGCGATCTATCTCTATCATCGGATCAGATAATCTATATATAGCGCACTCAGGTTTGGCGTGTCAAGACTGTAATCGTCAAGCTGCAGGTGCTGTCGTCGCCCAGTCCCGCCATTGCCGTGAGCGCGGTCGATCTATCGTGGGTCCACTGGTTGTTGGAGGGAGTCAATGTGTATGGATTGATCGGGCGGATTGAGGCCGTGTCGGGCAGACGTGACGAGTTGGCGGAGGTTCTAGCCGGCATGGGCTCGATGCCCGGTTGTCTCAGCTACGTAGTTGCCAACGACACAGCTGATGCGGACACGCTCTGGGTGACCGAGGTCTGGGAGAGCGAGCAGGCGCATGCGGACTCGCTTGGACTGCCCGAGGTGCAGGATGCGATTGCCAAGGGTCGGTCGCTGATTGCCGGCTTCAAGAGTCGAGTCGAGACCGAGCCGGTCGGTGGGATCGGGCTGGGATGAGTATCTCGGACTGGCTACTCGATCCCGACAGCTCAGATCCGGCGATTCGCTGGCAAGTCATGCGCGATCTCCTGGGCAGCCCGGAGGCGGTGTGGGCCGCCGAGCGAGCGAAGGTCGAATCTGAGGGTTGGGGAGCACGGCTGCTCTCCCTCGCGGACGAGGACGGGCAATGGGCCGGCGGTGCTTACTTCCCTGCTGACTTCGCTTTCGATGGACCCGAAGGCCAACCGGGTGCCGGTCAACCGTGGACCGCCACGACATACTCGCTGGCGCAGCTACGGGACTTTGGTCTCGATCCGGCTTCCGAATCTGCCCAACGAGTCGTGCGGCTGGTTGGCGAGAACTGTCGCTGGGACGAAGCGGGCCAGCCCTACTGGGAGGGAGAGGTCGAGCCTTGTGTCAACGGCATCACTCTTGCCAACGGATCGTATTTCGGGGTAGATGTGTCGCCGATTGTCGATCGACTGCTCGAGGACCGACTCGATGATGGCGGCTGGAACTGTGAAGCCGCCAACGGCTCGGTCCGTACCTCTTACGACACGACGATCAACGTCCTCGAGGGTTTGCTCGAATACGAGCGGGCAACCGGCGGGACGAAAGAGACACAAGCGGCTCGTCGGTCCGCCGAAGAGTTCCTGCTGGAGCGACAGTTGTTCCTTCGCCTCAGTACCGGCCTGCCGGCCGATGACGACTTCCTGTCGTTGCGCAACCCGTCGCGATGGCAGTACGACGTGCTTCGAGCGCTCGACTATTTCCGCGCTTCCGGCTTGGTTGGCGGCGTCGATCCTGATCCTCGCCTCGAATTGGCGGTCGAGCATGTCCGCACGAAGCGTTGCGATGACGGCAGCTGGCTGCTCGACAAATCCCCGGCGGGGCGCACCTGGTTCGATGTTGATGATGGTCCGGGCAAACCGTCACGTTGGGTGACCCTGCGGGCCCTTCGTGTCCTTGACTGGGTTGCGGGCGCGTGACGCCGGTCACTGCGAGGCAGCTCAACCGAGCCACGCTGGCGCGACAGTTGCTACTGGAGAGGGAACCGGTGGGCGTGGTGGATGCAGTCGGACGTGTGGCTGCGCTACAAGCGCAAGAGCCGGTGTCGCCCTACATCGCATTGTGGAACCGGGTCGCCGGGTTCGATCCAGCTGAGCTCGATCGCGCATTCGAGGAGCGCGCCGTCATCAAGGCCACGCTCATGCGGATCACGCTGCACGCTGTAGCCGTCGAGGACTACTCGCCGTTTCAGCGAGCGATGGTGCGCAACCTGCGGGCGTCGCGGCTCCACGATCGCCGATTCAGGTCGACCGGGATGACAATCGGCGACATCGATCTGCTCGTTCCGCACCTGCTCGGCTTTGTCGCCGAATCGCGACGCCGTGAGGAGATCGAGGAGATGCTTGCTGATCATCTTGGCGAGAAACCGGACAAGCATGTGTTCTGGGCAATGCGGACGTTAGCTCCGCTAATGCACGCCGTGACCGGTGGCCCGTGGTCTTTCACGGTCACTGCGCCGGCCTATCAAGCGGCGCCGCTCGACCCGGGTTGGGACGACGCCGAGTCGGCGTTGCAGCAGCTGATCTGGCGATACCTGCAAGGCTTCGGGCCGGCGTCGGCGGCCGACTTCGCCCAGTTTGCCCTGCAACGACAAACCGAGATCCGCCCCGCCCTCGCGGGCATGGCAGACCGACTCGTAGAGCTTGAAGGCGAGGATGGGACGAAGCTTCTCGATGTACCCGGCGGCCTCATTCCCGCAGCCGAGACACCGGCGCCACCACGCCTTCTGCCCATGTGGGACAGCACGCTCTTGGCGTACAAGGATCGACGCCGGATCATCCCCGAGCAGTACCGCAAGGTGATCATCCGGCGCAATGGCGATGTGCTGCCGACACTGCTCGTCGACGGATACGTCGCCGGCGTCTGGAGGGCGGTCGAAGGCGGCATTGAGGCGACGGCATTCAATCGATGTTCCGCGGCGACATGGAGCGTTCTCGCCGAGGAGGCGTCCAGTCTGCTGGCCTTACTCGCCGATCGGGATCCGGCGATCTACTCCCGCTATGGGAACTGGTGGAATGGTCTGCCCCATGAGGAGCGGCGGGTGCTGGCCGGCTAGCTCGCATCGCCCGGCCATCGTATCGCTAGGACTGGAACGAACATGGTTCGCCGTCGGTAGGGGATCGTCTTGTGAGACGCGCTCGTGAGGAAACCGGATTGAGGCAGCGCACACGCAAGCATCCCGGCTGCTCGCCTCCGATCACGAGGCGGCGCCGGGATCCTCGTATGAACGATCTACAGACCGACGATCAGCAGACCGGGCTCGGTAAACACCCAGAACGCCTTGGCTCCGTTTTCGCCCTCGGGAAACTCGAGGTCGTCGGGGCAGGCCTCCAGAGCCTTCTTTGGGTTCTCGGTGTCGACTTCAGTGGCGGTCTCCGCAATTGGCTCATCGTCGACGAGGTCAGCGCATTGCTGGAGGTGACCGAACGGGACTCCGTATTCGTCCTTGATCCGCTTCCCGTAGGCCTTGGCCCACTCGGGAAGCTCGTTGGTGTCGGCTTCTTCTTCCTCGACGACGTCGGGGGTGAGATCCTTAGCCTTATCATGGCCGGGCGGGGGTCCTGGGACACCTCCGGGTGCGGCGCTCACTGGTACGGCACTAATCATTAGTAGTGC
>CBDUNF010000017.1:0-31084 GCA_965368515.1 uncultured bacterium | reverse complement strand
AGATACGCAAGAACGGTTGGGGTTAGTCTTGTTCGTCGATGCTGCGCATGGACCAGATGAGGGTGCGCATAGACTTGGGTTGGCGAAGGACGGTCACAATCGCATCGGCGATGTTCTCCGGGCGCATCATGTTGTCGAGGCCCGGCATGTCCGGTGTCCGTCCGGCACCCATCGCAAACTCGGTAGCCGTCCCGCCCGGGCAGATGGTGCTCACCCTGATGTTCTTCTCCCTGAGTTCCCGATCAAGGCCGCCGGCAAGACCGACCTGTGCGAATTTGGTTGCCGCATAGACAGCCTCGTCGCCCGCTCCACGCAGCCCGGCAACCGAGGACACAATTACGATGTCGCCCTCCCCCCGCTCGAGGAAGTGGGGGACCGCCGCTCGAATCGGCCACACCGTTCCGGCTACGTTGATGTCCATCATCTCTTGGAGTGCGTCGTCGGTGAGATCCATGATCCCGCCGTACGCGCCAATACCTGCATTGGCCACTACCGCGTCGATGCGCCCGAATTTGTCAATAGCTTCTGCAACGAGGCGGCGAGACCCGTCAGGATCACGGACATCCATTTCAACCGCCACGGAGGATTCTCCGAGATCGGCGACAATGGCATCCAGCCTGCCCCCACGACGTGCGCCGAGGGCAACCTTGGCCCCCTCGGCGACTAGGGCTCTTGCGGTTGCTGCACCCATCCCTGCGCTGGCGCCGGTGATCGCTACGACTTGCCCGGTCAGGTCTCTCATGGCTCGCTCCTAGCTCGAGGACCCAGCCAGGCTACTCCTTCCAGCGAGCGCTACTTCTTCGAGAGCGGGGCGAGAAATCGGTTACGGGATGAGTCGAGAAGATCGACCGGCTCGTCGACCGGAACGACGGACACCGACTCAGCGTCGATGAGCTTCGCAATGCGCTGCGCTTGTTCCTCGACGCCCTTCCACAGACGCTTCGGCCACTTGGAGAACGGGGCGACCTTGATAGCCAGCGGCGAATCGTCACTGCCGAGATCCCATTGACCAACAACCTTGCCTGCGTCCAGGACTACTGAAGTTGCGTTGCCATATCGATCGTGGGTCAGCGGCGCATAGCTGGGGTCAAACAGGCGATCTCGGTTGCGGTACGCCACCAGCAATGAGTCCCACACCGGCAGGAGCCGCACCCCATCCAGATCCGATATGGCATCGCCACTCAAAGACAAGTTAAGGCCATCGACCGCCTCGAGCGTCTCGGCCTTGGTCCATCCGGTCCACCACTTCACATCGTCGATCTCGACCGGACCGTATGCAGTCACGTACCGCCGGACCAGCTCTCTCTTTCCATCGAGATCATCGATCAGATCGGGGGCGACGCCGGGCAGCCAATCCTGCCAGCGGGCATAGAGGTAACGGTCGGATCGCCACGTCCCCGTGGTTGTGGTTCTCACCACCCGGAAGTCCGCTGCCGCCATGCCGAGAATGATGCTGAAGTGGTCACCGAGCTCTTGCTCCGGGTCGACCAGCTGCCGTAGCTCCACCGCCGGCAGCGGACCGGGGGCGAGCGCGGCGTCGATAGCGCCGGCGACCGATTCGTACATGTCCTCCACCGGTCGGCGCCGGGCATTGCTCTTTCGGGTGAGACTGCGGGTTGCGGCCCCCACGACCGGCAGCAGCCCGACGGAGAGGGTGTGGACTGAGTACCGCATCGCCCGAATCCGCACCAGGCCCCCGCTGGCCACATCTGAATCGAACTGCTCAATCGTCAGATCCGGGACACGGGCGAGCGCGGAGAGGTAACAGGTCGGGGCGGTTCCATACACCCCAACCGAGCGCTCGATCACCGACAGTAGATCTGAAGCTGCCATGCGGGCAAGATAGTTGCAGAAGCGGGCCTCCGATGGGAATCAGAAGTGACGCAAGAAGGAACTAATCTGGAACCAAATCCCATACGAGGGAGTTTCACCGACATGCGCGACGCGTTACCGACCGTCCCTTCCCGGTCGGAGCTGACATGAATCTCGACTTTGATCTGCTCACCGATCTGTCCCCAAAAGAGGTTTACGCCTGTTTCGAGACACCCATCGAGTGGCCAGGCTTGTTCACCGCCTTCGGCACAGCCACCGAGGGCAAGGACCGCTGGGTCCATGTCCCCATTCGCCGCTCCCCCTTCTCCCTCCAGGCCCGGATCACGACCGCCGACCCACATGTAAGAGTTGCCTGGGATCTACGGGGGTTCTGGAGCGGTCGCGGGGAAGTTCGAATCGAGGCGGTTCCCAAGGGAACCCGCATCACGGGGTACGAGAAGGTGGCCCCGCCGCGGCTCTTCGGCTGGGGCGGGCTTCTGGAACGCTGGGCGGAACCGCGCTTCGCTGCCGTCTGGGAATCGGGCTGGAGACGGATCCGACGTGGGGAAGAGTCAGAGGTCCAATAGGTAGTCGACCGCCCCCCACTGTCCAAGGTCACCCGCACCGTTTGATGAACAATCCGAGAACACACCGCAAAACCGGAACGTAGGGTTGTGTCCCTGGCGTTGGCGTCAGCAACAGACTGACTAAGGGACGTGAAGACCATGGAACTGATCCGACGATACAAGTGGCCCATCATCGGCCTCGGCGCAACCGTACTGCTGGTGGGTTTCCTGCTGTTCCGGCCGGACAAGCTGTTTGTCGATGACGCCGTTGACGAGTCGCTCGCAGATGCCTTCCCAGTTGCGGCTACCGCGGCGCCGACCACCACACAGCCGACAACGACAACGACGACTGCCCCGGCAAACGATGGTGCCGACACCGAGACGACATCAACAACTACCAGCACCACAACCACAACAGCTGCACCGGAGCCGAGCGGCCCCGTCGCTATCGCCGACGGGGATTTCTACGGAATAGACCACTCTGCCGAAGGCACGGCAACCGTTTACGAACAGGACGGCACCTACGTCCTCCGCTTCGAGGACGACACCGACATCCAGAACGGCCCCGATCTATTCGTGTGGGTGCTCGAAAGTGACTCCTACAGCGGCGGCAATCCCGGAGAGTTCATCGATCTCGGCAAGATCAAGGGCAACGTCGGCGGACAGAACTACGAGCTACCCGCTGAGTTCGATCCGGAGGTTCACCAGTTCGTCCTCATCTGGTGCAAGCGCTTTGCGGTGCCGTTTGCTGCTTCGCCGCTCGCATAGCCCGCACTACATCGCTATCTCGACAGCAAGCGTGAACGTTCGGTGCAGCCGAACTCGAAGCCGCCCGAAGAGCAGCCTGGAGTTAATGTCGTGACGATATTGAAGGATGGCCATGACGACCCGGCTAATCGAAGGCGCACGCAACTTCCGTGATCTTGGTGGATACACGACCGCCGATGGACGCGTTGTCCGCAAGGGCCTCGTCTTTCGTTCGGCTCATCTGGCCAACCTCACCGACGGCGACGTAGGGAAGTTCGCTCAACTCGATATCAAGACGGTGGTCGACTTCCGCCCCGAGGTCGAGAAGGAGCTGACAGGCCACGACCGGTTGGCCGACGGCGTGCGGTACGTCAGTATCCCAATAGGAGACCCGACACTAGCTCCGGACGTGCACAGGGCACTAGAGCAGGGTGACTTCACCGCGTTGCACGACCTCGAGAGCGGGAACCGGATGCTGATCCGGGAGTACGGCGCCGAGCTTGGGGAGACGATTCGGCTGATCAGCGAAGCAAGGCGTCTTCCACTGGTCTTTCACTGTATTGGGGGGAAGGACAGAACGGGGATGACCGCGCTCCTGTTGCTCGCAATCCTCGGTGTACCAATCGACCAAATCAAGGCCGACTACCTGAAATCGAATGATGCTGTTGCCCCGACGGCCGAGGCCCAGGAGAGGTTCTTCAATACCCTGGTTCGGCGTAGTGGCGGCAACGGCGCAATGACCGACACTCAGCGCCGGGCGCTGCAAAGGTTCTTCATCCTTGAAGACACCTACTTCGACGCCGCCTGGGACGAGATCGAGCAGGTAGCCGGATCGTTCGATCGCTATGTCGATCTGAATCTAGGTCTGAGCGCTGATCACGTCGCGTCACTGCGCGACCTGCTTCTGGAGCCGAGATGAACCGCATCGCGACCCAAGAACGGAAATCTCGAGTTCGAATACTGGTCTAGACAGCAGTACAGTGATGGCCCGAGCCAATTCCAACATTCCAGACACTCTTCTGAAACAGGATCAAAAGGACACCAAGGAGCAATGGTGAAGAAACTCCCTGAAGACATCGCGATGAAGCTGATCGATGCATCGGAGCAGCTTTCTGGCACCAACCTGGATGTCAGCATTGACGAGATTGCCGGATTGGCTGATATCCCGCGCGCCACCCTCTACTACTACTTCTCCGGCAAGGACGATCTCATCGGCTTCTTCCTAGCCGACAAGCTCAATCGGTCCTCGGTGGCGGTGCAGAAAGCCATTAGCTCTGAGGGGACTGTGGTTGAACGCCTCGAAAAGACGCTGGGCGCTGTCATGGAAGTCATGGCAGCCCATCCCACACTCTGCACGGAAATGCCCGTTGCGATCAAAGAGTCGGGCAAGTACGCAGACGTCGTCAACGGGGCCGATCGCCTGATGCTGGCTCCGTTGCGCGAGCTACTCATCGAAGGCAAGGCGACCGGAGAGCTCATCATCCCTGATGTCAACACCGCGGCGATTGCGCTCATGGGTGCGGTCAACATGGTCGCGATGTTCCAACTCGTGCAGACCGGCACGCTGGATGTCGACACCACCAATGGAGTCTTGATCCCACAGCTGACCCAGGGGCTGCTACCGCGCTAGCGGCCGAATCTCCAGACCGGTCACGCTGATGTCGATCGTCAGCGAGCATTCGTCGGGGCCCGGACACGTCATCGAGCATGAGCCAGCCGACGAGCAATCGACCATCGGTCGCTGATCCCGAACCTCGAGGCCAATCCTCCCGGACGCCCGCAGAGCATCAAGCATCGCTTTGACCTCACCGGTGGTTACCCCCATCCTGCCGGCGAGCTCGATGCCGGTAACCGGACCGGATGAGCTCTCGATCTCTTGGAGCAGGGCCGATAGCTTCATCCGAGCCCCAACAGTTTGCCGCCCTGGAAGACCAACAGCGCACCGGACCAGGCAATGACAAACTGGCCGATCACGCTGACCCACATCCACTTGGTCCCAAACTCCTGGCGGAAAGCAGCAACGGCAGCCATGCATGGTGTGTACAGCAGCACAAAGACCATGAACCCAAGCGCCGCCAACCTGCCGTTGCCACCGCTGCTGGTGTCAAACGAATCGCGAACTGCGGCCTGGAGTGCCGAATCCGAGTCGTCTGCCAGATCAAGGAGGTCAAGACCTATCACGCGGGGAATGGCCAGAAGTGTGTCCCTACCGGCCGCGACAAAGGACGAGGCCATCTCTCCAACGTCGTCGGCGAAGCTCGGGGGTGCGCTCTCGACTTCTGGTCCCGTGGTGAGGTAGAGCTGGGCCATCGTGCTCACCACAACTTCCTTGGCAACAAACCCGGAGAGCAGCGAACCCGATTGCTCCCATTCCCCAAAGCCCAGCGGTTCGAGCACAGGCGCCATGCCCTTGCTGACGACACCGAACGCGCTGTCTTCAACCTCGGTGTTGGCAAAGCCACCGCCACCACCAAGAGGGACCGCAAGCAGGAACCAAACCACGATGCTTGCGATCAGGATCGTGGTACCGGCGCCCTTGATGAAGGATCCGGTTCGTTGCCTGACCAGGATCCACACGGTACGCAGGTTGGGCAATCGGAACTCGGGCATGACCATGACAAACGGCGCCGGGTCTTCGTCGCTCAAGGCGGTACGACTCAAGAGAAACCCGATCAGCACAGCTACCGCTATGCCAAGAACGTACATGGCAAAGACAACCATGCTCTTTTCGTCCGCAAAGAAGACAGTCGCCAGGAGAACGTAGACGGGAAGCCGAGCGCCGCATGACATGAACGGCGTGATCAGACCGGTGAGAAGCCGATCTCGAGATGAGTCCAGGGTGCGGGTGGCGTAGATCGCAGGAACCGTGCATCCAAAACCGACCATCATCGGCAAGAACGCCTTTCCGGGAATACCGACGGCTCGCATCGCCCGATCCATGACCGCAGCCGCTCGCGACATATACCCCGTGTCTTCCAAGAGAGCCAGCATCAGATACAGGGCGAAGAGCACAGGAACAAACACCAGAACGCCGCCGACACCGGCAAGGACCCCGTCGACGACCAGGCTCTCGACCCATCCGCCGTCCAGGCCAACCAATCCGAGCAGCTCAATCGACCATCGACTGATCGGGCCCGATATCGTGCTGTCGACCCAGTCGAGATAAGGCGCGGTGACATCGGCGGTGACCCGGAGGACGATCCACATCACTACCAGGAATACGGGAATCCCGAGGAACCGATGAGTCAGAACTCGATCGACCCGGTCTGACCATGTGGTCGTCATGGCGATGGAACCGGTCATCTCATCGACCAAGCCCGTTATCCACTCGAAGCGGTGCTCGGCGAGTTCCATCTCGCATTCAGACGTGGTTTCAGCGGCGATACCGTCACGATCCGCGGCAGCGGCTTCAAGGATCGCATGACCTCCCGGCTGCTCGCTCAACTCCGTGCGAAGGACTCGATCCCCCGCCAGCAGCTGCAAGGCAGTCCAGCGCGGGGAACCCGCGATACCGACACTCGGGTATTCGAGAATGTCCTCGACGAGACCTCCAATGTGACGTTCAACGACGGGTCCGTAATCGATGACGAGTTGTCGCGGCTCTCGCTCCAACGCTCGGGCCACGGCAGCCTTCAGCTCCTCGGTGCCCACCCCCTTGCGGGCCACAGTGCGGACGACTTCCACATCAAGACGCTGTGCCAGGACCGCTTCGTCTATTTCGATGCCACGCCTTTCGGCAACATCGATCATGTTGAGAGCAACGACCTGACGGTATCCGGCCTCTGCGATCTGGGAGACCAGATGGAGGCTGCCGGTCAGGTTGGATGAGTCGACGACGGTCACGACGACGTCCGGTCGCTCCTTCGCCAGGTAGGTGGCGGCGATGGCCTCCTCCGCGGACACTGCGACAAGGCCGTAGGTTCCCGGTAGATCGACCAGCGAGTAGCGCGCCCCTTCGAAGCGGAACCCTCCGGTGTACTGCTCAACCGTTTGCCCGGGCCAGTTACCCACCTTCTGTTTTGCGCCGGTGAGTTGGTTGAAGAGCGATGTCTTGCCGGAGTTGGGACAACCGGCAACGGCTACGACCGGCTCCATTAGTCGGCAACCTCGATCTCGACTGATTGCGCCGCACTCTTGCCAATTGCAATTCGGGCGCCGCCCATCGAGACGATCGAAGGACCGTGCGGCTTCACGATGGTCAACATCACCCCGGGCACCACGCCGAGGGCGGCGAGCCGCTGAATGAGCCGGGGACGACCCGTTACCCGCAGTACCCGAACGCGCGAGTTGCGGTCTGCCTCGTCGAGAGTGCAGGTCTCCCCGATGCGGTCCGACTTGATGGCGCTACGCGGGAGCATGGTCGGCTCCGATCAAACGGACGTCGATCACCGCATCCAGGCGATCACTCAGGTGAAGATCCCGACCGTCGACGTCGATGAGCCAGCCCGATCCCCCGGCAGCGGCAACCACAACTCGGGCGCCCGCCGCAATGCCTTCTGCAGCAAGGAAGTCGCGAGTGCGGTCTGGCGCCGTCACCGTGATGACCTCTGTTAATACACCCACCGGAACGTTCTCGAGCCGCATGGTCGGCCGTCGGTGTTCGGTCGATTGCGAAGTCGGAATCGGCCGGCCGAGCGGTCCGGACTCGGGATTCCCAAGAAAGTTGGCGAGCCGGTCGGCGGCTTCGGCGGAGGTGGAGTGTTCGAGATCGCAGGCCTGATCATCAGCATCGGCCGGGCTGAAGCCAAGATGGTCGACGAGAAAGGTTGCCCACAAACGACGGGTCCGCAGCACCTGGGCGGCAATTCGGTGCCCGGTTTCGCTGAGCAGAACTCCGCGATAGGGCTCATAGGCCAGGAGACCCCGCCCATCGAGCTTGCGGACCATCTCGTTGGCCGACGGGACGGAAACACCAAGGGCGTTTGCGATCTTGGAGATGGCCACGGGGCCTTCTATCCCGGCTTCTGCGGCTCGGGCGACCGTGATCAAGTACATCTGCTCGGACTCGCTGGTGGAAGCGAGTTCAGGTGCGCTTTCTACTTCTGCCAGCAAATCTTTAGGCATGCCTAAAACTCTAGCTCCGTAGTAGAAATCCTGTAGGGCCAGAAGTCCCCTATCCAGTAGGCCAGTCAGGGCGCGACAAGCACGACGAGTCCGTCATACAGAGCGTCAGTAGGCAAGCCACCGGTGACCGCGTACAAAGCATGGTGGTGATGCTGGATTTCAACCTGGACTCGTCGCTTCTGGTCCCGGGCGGCTGCAAGACAATGGGCAACCAGACCCGCGACGACTACCCGCTCATCCGGGCGGTCGGCGGTTCCGACTCCAAGATAGACAAGGTGCGCTCTCCCATCTCGATGCTGAAAGGGGTCGGGAACCAGTGCTCCGACGCCGACCAGCTCGCCGGAGACCGCGGCGACCTGAAGCGTTCCCTCCAGAGCCGTGTCGAGACAGTACGCGGCCGCCCGCGCTGCGGGCAGATCCGGACTGCCAAGCCACTCATGATGGCGATGGAACCACCTCTCCAACACGGACCCCACCGCCTGTCGTGACCATTGCGAATCGCTCGCCGGCTGGACATGGACGGATAAGGGAATGGTCGCCTTGGTCAGGTCGATCCACTCCGATAGGGCCGACGCCGACGGGTCGACACAGCCTTCGACGACGCGCTCGGCAACCTCAAAGCCGTGCTTTGCGCCGAACTGTGTTGCAGCCTGATCCCATGGGCGGACCCGCATCATCATCCGATCGCCGGGATA
Organism: uncultured bacterium; assembly: GCA_965368515.1. Classification (GTDB taxonomy): domain Bacteria; phylum Actinomycetota; class Acidimicrobiia; order Spongiisociales; family UBA5794; genus JAAETI01. The sequence continues at coordinate 22,200 of CBDUNF010000017.1, read as the reverse complement.
CCGCGCACGGACCTCCGCAAGCAGAGCGGTACCGATGCCGGCTCGCTGCCATCCTTCGCCAACATCGAGCTGCAGGACACCAAACTTCGGGAGTTGAGACGGGCGATAGCTTGCCACGCCCACTACGAGACCATCTCGGTCAACCCCGACGATGCAGCCCGCATCCACCTCATAGGGATCAGCGCGTCCCGGCCTCCACAGATCATCGCCCTTCCAGAGCGATGCGACCATCCTCCGCACATTCTCGATGTCACTGCCGTCAATATCGCGTACCCACATGGGACCAACCTACGCGCTCGTCGTCGGAAGCGCACACCTATCCGAACCCGCACCGGCCGACTTCTGCGCAGCAGAATGTCGAACCTTTCGGAACGAGTGACTAGGACATGATCCAGCCGCCGTCGACGTTGAGCGTCTGACCGGTGACGAATCCGGACTCGGGCCCGGCAAGGAACGAAACTGCAGCGGCGAGCTCCTCGAACGTGCCTCGCCGTTTCAGCGCCTGTGATCCCAGGATCCTGGCCTCATACCCTGCAAGATCGGGGTGTTGTGCTCGCTCGGCTGCTGTAGGGAACGCACCGGGGGCAACGGCATTCACTCGGATCTCATGCTTGCCCAATTCGGTGGCCAGCGCCCGGGTCATGGCGACAATTGCGCCCTTGGTGGCCACATACGGAGACATCTCGGCCCAGCCGCCGTGCCAGGTGATTGAAGCGATATTGACGATCGCACCACCCCCGGCTGTCATCATCGTGCGAGCTGCTTGCTGTGAGCACAGGAAGTACGCCCGCTGGTTTACGGCGGTTGTGTCATCCAGCTCGGCAACAGTCACGTCGACGAAAGCTCCCGATGGAAACACCGCGGCATTGTTGACCAGGATATTGAGCGGACCGTGCGCATCGACGGCGGCCGCAAATGCTGCAGCTATCTCGAACTCGCTGCGCAGATCGCAGCCGACGGCGATAGCGGAGCCCCCGTCAGCCTCGATCTCCGCAGCGACGCTCTCGGCACTGCTTAGTTCGATGTCGACAACGGCCACTCGATGACCATCCGCGGCGAGCCGTCGCGCAACGGCACTCCCGATTGCGCCCCCCGCCCCGGTCACCAACGCACTCAATGTGACTCCCTCTTCACTTCATCTCCGCTCGACCCAACTAGGAAGTCGAAGTCGGCGCCGAGATGTGCCTGCTGAACACGATCAATGTACAAGCGGGCGTAGCCGCGCGAGTACTCGTCCGGCGACGACACCAGAGCGGCTCTCCTGCGCTCCATCTCGTCCTCCGGCACCTCCAAGTGCAACGTGCGCTCCTGGGCATCGAGGGTGATCATGTCGCCCTCTTCCACGATCGCAAGCGGACCGCCGGCAGCCGACTCCGGCGAAACATGAAGCACAACTGTTCCGTACGCGGTCCCGCTCATACGAGCATCGGAGATACGGACCATGTCCGTCACGCCTCGCTCCAGCAGTTTCCTGGGCAGTGGCATGTTGCCAACCTCGGGCATACCGGGGTAGCCACGGGGACCGCATCCCTTCAGCACCAGGACGGAATCGGCATCCACCTCCAGCGCCGGGTCGTCGATCCGCGCCTTGAAGTCCTCAATGTTCTCGAACACGACCGCCCGCCCGGTGTGCTGGAGCAGCGCTCCCGTTGCCGCGGCAGGTTTGATGATCGCTCCGTCCGGAGCCAGGTTTCCGCGAAGCACGGTGATCCCGGCATCGTCACGCAGAGGATCGAAGATCGGACGAATGACGTCCGTACCGATGCGCTCGGCTCCGCTGATCTGCTCGCCGAGCGACACACCGGAGACCGTATGCACATCGCCGTCCAACCGATCGCCGAGCTCTCGCATGACAGCGGGCAGCCCACCGGCGTAGTAGAAATCCTCCATCAGATGCTCCCCCGCCGGCATCAGGTTCACCAACAGCGGTATGTCTGTGCCAAACCGATCCCAATCATCGAGTTCGAAATCGATGCCCAACCGACCGGCAATCGCAAGCAGATGAACTACGGCGTTTGTCGAACCGCCGATCGCGGCGCATACGCGGATCGCGTTGGCGAAGGCTTCCCGCGTGAGGATCTGTGACGGCCGAACATCAGCGTGGACCATTTCGACGATCCGGCGACCTGTGAGGTGGGCCAGCACGTTGCGTCTCGAGTCCACCGCCGGGATAGCCGCGTTCTGCGGCAGCGTGATACCCATCGCCTCAACCAGACAGGCCATCGTCGACGCCGTACCCATCGTGTTACAGAAACCCTTGCTGCGTGACATGCACGACTCTGCGGCCATGAAGTCGTCGGTTGACATCTCCCCCGCCCGCACCGCCTCCGAGTACTGCCACACCGAGGTCCCGCTGCCCACATCCTCGCCACGGAACTTCCCGTTGAGTTTCGGCCCACCGGACAGGACGATGGTGGGCAGGTCAACGCTGGCAGCGCCCATCAACTGTGCGGGCGTGTTCTTATCGCAGCCCCCGAGCAGCACGACTCCGTCGATGGGGTTGCCCCGAATGGATTCTTCCACCGCCATCGCCATCAGATTGCGGAACAGCATCGCAGTGGGGAGCATCTGCGTCTCCCCCAGGGACATTGCAGGGAAAACGAGCGGTACGCCCCCGGCTTCCCAGACTCCGCGTTTTACGACCTCGGCAATCTCATCGAGATGGCTGTTGCAGGGGGTTAGCTCTGACCAACTCGAGCAAATGCCGATCATCGGCTTGCCGACGAACAAGTCCTCGGGATACCCATCTGACTTCATCCAGCTGCGGTGAATGAAGCCGTCGCGATCGAGGCCTCCATACCAACGGGCGCTACGCAGCTCCGGAGCCGTGACTTTGGTCTCGTTCATTGTGCTTCCACCACCAACTGACGTTGCTTACCGAGCCCGGCGATGCCTAGCTCCATCACGTTGCCGGGTTGGAGCCACACCTGCGGGTCGAGCCCAAGACCGACCCCGGGCGGCGTGCCGGTACTGATGATGTCCCCCGGCTGAAGCGACATGAATCTACTGACGTAGGCGACTAGTTCGTCCACACCGAAGACCATGGTCTTCGTGTTTCCATCCTGATAGCGGTGGCCATCCACGGCGAGCCACATCGCAAGGTTCTGCGGGTCCGGCACCTCGTCGGACGTTACGAGCCACGGTCCGATGGGTGCAAACGTGTCGGCCGACTTCCCTTTCACCCACTGTCCGGTGCCCTCGAGCTGGGCTTCCCGCGCCGACAGATCATTGACAACGCAGTACCCGGCAATGTGGCTGCGAGCATCCTCCGTCGACACGTATTTCGCCGGTGCACCGATGACCACACCAAGCTCGATCTCCCAGTCACCCTTGTGCTCGCCGCGAGGAAGCTCAACGTTGTCGTAGGGACCGCTGATCGACGAGGTAGCTTTCATGAACAAGACGGGCTCAATGGGCAGCTCCATACCCGATTCAGCGGCATGATCTGAGTAGTTGAGGCCGATACATACGATCTTTCCCACTGCCCCGACGCAAGGCCCGACTCGCACCGACTCCTCAACGGTGGGGAGTGTGTCGATCGCGAGTGCCGCAATCGCCCTCACGCCATCAGGCTCGAGCACCCGGCCGGCGATGTCGGGGACGTGGTCGGCCAGTGACCGGATACGACCCTCGTGATCAACGATGCCCGGCAGCTCTGCGCCCTTCTCGCCATAACGAACCAGTTTCACATCGTCTCCCTTCAGAGAGTCATGCCGCCATCGATGACATAGACACTTCCGGTCGTGTAGGCGGAGTCATCGGATGCCAGGTACACGGCCAATGCCGCGATCTCCTCCGGACTGCCGAGACGCCCCATCGGCTGTCGTGCGATGAATCTCGCACGAGCCTCCTCGGGGTCGCCGAATTCGGCCAGACGCTGCTCGAGCGATGGCGAATCCACCGTTCCGGGTGCGATCGCGTTGCAGCGTATGCCGCGGTCGACCAGGTCGGCTGCGGTCGCTTTGGTGAGCCCAATCACCGCTGCCTTGGATGCACCGTATGCAAACCTCCCGGGAACGCCGCTGATACTGGACGCAACCGAAGCCATGTTGATGATGCTGGCGCCCGGTCGCATCGTCGTCAGAAACGCCTTGGCCATCAGAAACATCGACTTGACGTTGATGTCCATCGCCGCGTCCCAGTCTGCCTCCGTGCACTCATCCACACCACCTGCATGGACGTATCCGGCACAATTGAAAAGCACATCGGTTGGCCCAACAGTAGAAGCCAACTGCTCGACACCGAATCGGTCTGTGACGTCGAGAACGGATGTGGTTATCTCGGCCCGCTCGCGGTAGAGGTCAGCGAGAGAATCGGGATTCAGATCGATGGCCCAGACCGTTGCCCCCTCATCTGCGTACGCAATAGCGGACGCCCGACCGATACCCTGCCCGGCCCCAGTGACAACTGCGACCTTGTTCGCCAGACGCCCGCTCATCGGATTCCCCTTGTACTCGGTACCTGTGAATCTACATCTCCCGGCACGCTGATCGGCTGCGCCGCCGTCCCGGCAACCTGGCTGCCCATTCAGGGCTCTCGGCACACCGCAGCAGAGCTGCCACCGATCACCGTCATCACATGATTCTCAAGACCTGGTCGCCGTAGTACTTCAAGCCCGCGATGACAGCACCGGCGCTCGCCACCCGCCCCATTACGACAATCCGAGTTGGGACAATCCATCCTCTCCACCGCCATACCCAGGTCACTGCCGATGCAACAAAGACGCCCAGCAGAAACACCCCGGTGAAGCGCGGTGAGACCTGACAAGCACAGAAGTCTGTCAGGAAGAAGGAGCCCAAGGTGGGCAGAGCGAGCGGCACTCCCATCATGAGGACAGTTACGGCAGGAAGCGTGAATGCGCGCGAGTCTCGAAGCCGAGTCACGAAACGGCGGTCCAACCAATCAGTGAGTGACCCGGCCCCACCGACGATTGCCGTGAACATCACCACGTGGATCCACGCTGGCTTGAGGAGCGAGAAATCGAAGTTGTCAGCCTGCACCACGAAGAACCCAACGACACCGATGGCCGCCACAGCGGCAGCCGGGCGGCGCCAGCGGCCTGCCGGCAACCAAGGGCGAATCAAGACCCATGCGACTGCGGCAAGCATTCCGCTCAAGAGACCTCCGAACAGGACCAGCGCAATGGTTCCCTCTGCCGTAATGTCGCCGATTCGATTCCCGTTCTCCGAGACGGCACCACTTAGCGACGGATTGAGCAGAGCCGAGACTCGCATAGCCAGCCGTCCACCAATTCCACCCACAAGGACACCAGCGAGAGCGGCTGCGAGCCCGGATGCAGCGATTTCGCGGATCAACAAATTGGCTGGGGCCCTATCGAACTTGGCCAGACGCACGACGTCGGATGTCACGTTCGCTCCTTCTTGCTGCCTGCCTATACAGACGTTCTCGAGTATGGAACGGGTGACACCAACGAAAAGCGTATCTCACGGCACGCCTAGAAGGACCCGAGCAGCAACAGCGCTGGCAGGTTCATGACGATCTGGGCGGCAACGAGAATGAGAATGACATTCACCCATCTCGGAAGTTTGCGGCCGGCCCTGGTTGCGTTGAAGACCAACCCAACAAGCGGCATGACGACAAGTGTCGCGCCGTGCAGTAGTCCCATCACCAAGAGCAAGCCGCCGATCCGCAACGCGGATTCTTGGACCTGCTGACCGATGCTCCAAGCCGCATATACGGATGGCTCCACCAACCTGACCGTGACCAGCAGATACCCGGAAAAGACCAAGTAGTAGGCCGTGTCCAGGAGTCCGAGGAGGCGGGCGCCGGTCGCCGGACTCGAATGAAGGATGTCCGTGACGTACCCGCGCCCAAAGCGACGGATATTCGGGCCGAGCACCGCAACCAGTGTCGCGAGCAGTACGAACTCAAGGGCTTGGAGCACACGCCAATTGAGGCGGTACCCAGTCCCTACCTGAGTCATCGGGCTTCGTTCGAGACTCGCGATACACACGACAGTCGCGATGAGGACCGCTGCCGAAATGCTGATGATCGTGGTCCAGATTCGTCGCCGATGCTGCCGGTCCTCGTCGATGGAGTGCACGACACGATCCCAGAGGTCCGGGCTCGGCTTATACCGGCGAGCCGCGTCCAGCGTCTCAGTCAGTCGTTGCTCGATGTTCATTCGACACCCCCAAGGCGGGCTTCCAGAGTCGCCATGCCTCGGCGGCAGTGGGTCTTGACCGAATTGGGCGATATCCCGAGGGTTGCACCAATCTCGCTTGCGGTGAGGTCATGGAAGAACCTCAGAACGAGGCAGTCCCGCTGGCGGGGTGCAAGGTCGCGCAACGCATCGACGACTCTCTTCTGCTCGGCCGTGGCGGCAACCAGATCCTCGAGCGGAACCGACTCCTCACCCGTCTTCATCGCATCACGATGACGCAATGACATGAGGCCACGGCGGTTGTGGTCGCGGGCGAGGTTGAGAACGATGGATCGCAGGTAGGCCGCAGCTTTCTCGGAATCACGGATGCGACCCGAGGAGCGGTGGAGGCGAATGAAGGCCTCCTGCACCAAGTCCTCCGCAGCGTTGCGGTCGTCCGTAAACAGCCGCGCCAGGCGGACCAGCGCGACTCCCTCATCGCGGAATAGTCGCGACACCAAATGGTCGGCGTCGAGACGCTCACCAACACTGTCGATCGACGAAGCCTCACCGTCCACGAGGGCAAAGAGAGCGGCGACGATTGCTCGTCGCCGCCACTCCCTTCCGCTCGCCACCAGTGCCATGTGCTGCTCCTTCAGTTCAGGTCAACACAGGCAAGCCGAATCGACGTGTCTGCCGGGTAATGGATCACGATGGACATCGCATCTGTGCGAGCCCGGTCGCCATGCCAGGCGACGCCGATCCCGTGACCTCTTGTGTTGGTTGTCACCGTCGGCCAGATCTCGTTGACGTTGTCAACGGGACCGCCGATCACGCTCTGGTAGTGGCCGCCACCCGCGGGCGTCGATGAGCACGCAGCGTTGTGGACGTGGGTGGGGTAGGTCTGGTTGGCATCCAGCCCCGTCACGTTGACAACGACCAGTGTTGAATCCGCAAACCGCCCAATGGCCGCGGTACCCTCAACCGAATAGCCAAGGTCGTCACCACCCGCGAGAGTCGTGAACGATCCCTTCCTCACCTCGGCACCCCGGGTTGCCATCGCGGTGGCCGGCACCGCCAGCGCCACTGTGAATGCAGCCACCAGCGCTACGAGTCGGATCTTGTTGTAGTTGAACACTGTGCTTCCTTTTGTTGTTCTGCCGACTTCGGGCCGACCCCGTGGCGAGCGGAGTTCCAAAAAATGCGCGATGTCAGCCAACCTCGAGACGGCCAGGGTCCTCTTCTCCATCGTCGAGGCGTCGATTGAGGCTGAAAAGACGCCCAATCACAGGGAGGCTCAGAACGTTCAGTCCGTGCAGCAGGCCCATGAGCAGCAGCATTCCTCCCACCCTGGCAACAGATGCCTGCAATTGGGGGGCACTGACTTCTTGGGTCCAGCCTCCGCCGACATCACGGGCGAACCGGATAGTGAAGAGGGTGTAGGCACCAAAGATCAGGTAGTACGCGAAGTCCATCAGCACCAGGTAGCTCTTGCCGGTGCGCGGGTTCGCGCGGAACACATCGGCCGCATAGCCCTTGCCGAACCTCTTGATCAGCGGACCGAGCACGGTGACGATCGTGGCCAGCACCGCGACCAGGATGAATTCCAACACCCACCAATTCATGTGTTCTTCTCCCTCGTGAGAACCTCTTCATCCTTACAGACGAACCGGGTCGCCGTGCGGGTGACACGAGGGAGGCAGGCCGATCGCAACGAATCAGGCCATCGCAGGGTTCGGCACTAGCCAGCACGGGTCTCTCACCAACATCGCGGCGTCTGACCACATTCCTAGCCTGAGGCGGCCGTACGGGTTCAGTTCGCCTCGGCACACCGCAGCAGAGCTGCCACCGATCGCTCCACGTCGGATTCGTCGGTGGCCCAATCGGAGACCGAAATCCTCATGAAGCGCCGGCCGTTCCAGGTGGTGCCGCTGAAATACGCCGTCCCGTCCGCCTGAATCGCTGCGATGACTCGATCGGTGTGTTCATCGTGGTTGCCATCAGGCGCAATCCAGCGGACCAACACCTGGTTGAAGGCAACATCGTTGACGACCTCGGCCCGCCCGCTTCCGACGAGAAGCTCGGCAAACAGGCGGCCCAGGCGACACAGCCGCGCCACCATGTCGTCCACCCCGGTTCGGCCCAGGGAGCGGAGCGTGGCGTACACGGCGAGACCGCGGGCGCGGCGGGAGAACTCCGGGTTCCAGTCCATCTGGTCCCTCACGGCGCCATCCGTCTGAACGAGGTATGCAGCTTGCACGCTCATTGCTGCACGATGTGACGCCGGATGACGGGTGATCGCAACACCGGAGTCGTAGCCAACGTTCAGGGTCTTGTGGGCATCGGTGGACCATGAATCCAGCTTCTCGAAGCCGACGGTCAGATGCCTGGTTGAAGTGGACGCGGCGGCCCACAGTCCAAACGCACCGTCGACGTGCACCCAGGTGGGATTACCTCGCTCCCGGTGCCGCTCTGCTGCGGCTGCGACCGCGACAAAGTCATCGAACGAACCGTGGTTGATGTTGCCCGCCTCAACACACACGATCGTTGGACCGGACAGTCCCTGCAGAGTCTGCTCCAGATGGTCGACATCCATGCGAGCATTTGTGTCCGATTCGACCGTTGTCGCGGTCGAGTCGCCGAACCCGAGCAGGCGAAGCGCCCTTGGAATCGTTGAATGCCGTTCGGTCTTGACGACGATGTGCACTCGCGGCGCTCCCTGCAAGCCGAGTGCCTCAACATCCCAGCCCGATTCGCGCAGCACATGGTGGCGGGCCGCTGCAAGACAGGTGTAGTTCGCCATCTGCCCCCCGGTCACGAATCCGACGGCAGCCTCAGCCGGCAGCCCGAGCGCTTCGAGAACCCATCCAGCCGCAATCTCCTCAGCGATGGCGACACCCTGCGAAACCGCGTACAAGCCGGCGTTCTGGTCCCAGGTCGACGCAAGCAAATCAGCACCGTAGGACGCAGGGTGAAGACCGCCGATGACAAACCCGAAGTACCTGCCCGATGCGTGGGCGCTGAGGTATGGCGACAGGTCAGCAGCGATTGCCGCGACAACTTTGTCCGCCGCGGTGCCCTCCTTCGGCAATGGGCCACCCAGCAACGATCGGATTTCGTCCGGATCTGCCGGCCGGTACACGGCACGCTCTGGCAGCGATTTCAGGTAGCTCGCCGCTGGCTCCATCGCGGCAGCGATGACCTTGTCCCAATCCGATTGCTTCAAGATTGCCCCTTTCAAGTTGCACTTCGCTGCGACCCTACAGATTGCGCCGCCCCAATCGGACGACAGCAAAGGCGGGTCGAGCGAACGCAGACGCCGAACTTGGTTCGACGACCCCAATCCGGGCATCATTGAGCGACCCCGGCGCAGGAGGGCCCGACGTGCAAATCACTGTTCAGGTCGAGATAGATGCACCTGGTGCAGCTGTTTTCGCCTACATCGCAGACCTCACCAACAACCCGGAGTGGCAGAGTGGCGTGACCTCAGCGCAGTGGGATGCTGGGGGACCCCAAGAGCCTGGTGCGAGCTGCACGCAGACAATGGACGACGGTTCGGTTGTCGTCTATCGCGTCGTCGCCTTGCACCCCGGCAGAAGCATCACGGTGGAGCCTGAGCCGGGATCGACTCTCGCAACGAAGGTCACCCGAACCGTGCAGGTTCTCAACGAGTCTCGATGCCGGGTACGCATGGATCTGGTCGGCCGCATCCGGGGGTGGCGTCTTCTCATCCGGCCCCTGGTGATCCGGCTGATCCGCTCTTCCATCGAGGCCGACTATCGCCGGATGAAGCGCCTGCTCGAAGGCGACGAGTCGCCATTAGGCGGCTGATATCGCGCCGTCATTCGAGACCGATCGGACCCGATAGATTCGTCCTATGACAACCATGGAACTCGGACTCAGCAGCTTCGCCGAAACACACCCACACCCCGTGACCGGGCAACTGCTCACCCACGGCGAACGCCTCCGCAATGTCATCGCAGAGGTCGAATTGGCGGAAGAAGTAGGTCTCGACGTCTACGGACTCGGTGAGCACCATCGCGTCGACATGGCAGCTTCCTCGGTAGCCGTCACCCTCGCCGCCGCCGCCGCCAGGACCAAGACGATTCGGCTCAGCTCGGCTGTGATAATCCTCAGCTCTGCTGACCCGGTTCGTACCTACCAGGACTTTGCGACCCTCGACCTCATCTCTTCCGGCCGGGCCGAGTTGCTGGTTGGGCGCGGCTCGTTCATCGAGTCGTTCCCGCTGTTCGGCTACTCATTGTCGGACTACGACGAGCTATTTGCAGAGAAGCTCGATCTCTTGCTTGCGATTCGCGACAACGAGCGAGTGACCTGGAAGGGCAAGTTCCGGCCTCCACTCGACAACCTGGCCGTCTATCCCCGGGCGCTTCAAGAGCCGTTGCCGGTGATTGTTGGCGTCGGGGGCACCCCCGCCTCGATGGTTCGGGCCGGACAGCTTGGCCTGCCGGTAACGCTGGCAATCATCGGTGGTGACCCCGCCCGATTTCGAGTTCTGGTCGACGTGTATCAGCGTTCGCTCCGTGATGCGGGCCATGACGCCGCGGACTTTCCGCTGTCCGTCCACGGCTTGGGCCACATCGCTGATGACAACAACGCCGCGGTCGAGAGCATCTACCCCGGGTTCAAGTACACGATGGATCGGATCGGGCGGGAGCGAGGCTGGCCTCCGCTCAGCCGCGACCAGTATGACTGGATGGCCGGTCCGGAAGGTTCACTCGTTGTTGGCGATCCGAAGACCGTGGCGTCCAAGATTCTACGGTGGAAGGAAATCCTCGGAATCGAGCGGTTCATGCTTCACTCGGGGACAGGCAACCTCCCGCAAGAAGAGATCCTGAGGTCGGTAGAGCTGCTCGGGACCGAGGTTTCACAGATCGTGCGGGGGCGCTGAGAGCCCGCAGTGACAGCTACGGGCTACCGTGGGTGATGGCCAGCCAGTTGGGAAGCAATGACCGTCGGAACCGCCGCCTCACTTCTTATCGATAGGATCGTGACGCCTGTCGCCAAGATGCACCGCACCATCTCCGGTCGCTGGTTCAGCGCCGCCGGACCGCTCGGCAAGCCCCTTCGTCCTGCCCATGATGCGATTGTCGCAACGGTCTACGAATCGGTACGCCTTGCCGGATCGGTAGCAGGCATCGGTATCGACGCTGCGATAACGGGAAGTGCCGCGCTTACCGCACGAACTCACGCGGTCGCAAATGGTCTGTGGGGGGATGAACTCGGCCGCCATGGCAAACGTCTCGAGATCCCGATGAGCCTACGGGACCCATCGGGTGCCGCAATATCGCTCAAACGACTCGAGGCATCGTTCCCCGATGCGACCGGGCACGTCGTCGTGCTTGTGCACGGTTTTGCCGACACGGAACGCTCCTGGCTATCCAAAGATGACCAGACTGGATTGGTGAATGCGATAGCGGCGCAGTCGACCCTGACGCCGGTTCTGCTGCGCTACAACACCGGCCGGTCGGTGATCGAGAATGGTGCGCTGCTTGCCGATCTTCTGGACCAACTCCACAACGCATGGCCGGTACCGGTGGAGTCGGTTGCCCTGGTCGGACACTCCATGGGCGGCCTCGTCATTAGGAGTGCGTGTGGCACGGCTCGCGCGGCCCAATACGACTGGCTCGCGGTTACCGGCGACATCGTCACCCTGGGTGCTCCGCACCTGGGTACACCGATCGAGAAACTCGTCTGGGTACTTGCAGAAGGACTCGGTCTCGCCCGGGAAACAGCACCACTTCAAGAGTTCGTCGATACGCGCAGCCAGGGAATCAAGGACCTCAGATCTGGTGGTTCTCCAGAGCGGCTCCCACCCGGCATCAAGGAGCACTTCGTCGCCGGGGTTGCAACCGCCAACCCCGCCCACCCGGTGGGTTCACTAATCGGTGACTTCGTGGTCCGGGTCCCCAGCGCATCTGGTGGATCCAAGCTGGCTCCATCCAGCGTCATGGTGGCCAACGGGGTGCGCCATAACCAGCTCGTTCGTGACAAAGGGGTCGTCGATCGCGTCGTCCAGTGGCTTCAGCCCCAGGCTGGGTAGGAAATTGTTCAGAGTCTCGTAATGAGCTTTTCGGCACAGGTGGCCCGATTCTGCGCCAGAGTGTTGGTCATCTACTGAGGGCATCGCCGTGACTGCAAGAGCACTGATATTGATCGTGATGGCTGCCGCTGCCGCCGCTGCCGTGATCGCCATCGTTGGCAATCGCCCCGACGACTCGGTCGCGGTTGCCGAGACGGTGGCGGTCGAATCGACGACATCGGCCGCTCCGACGACAACGTCCACGCCGCCGATGCTGGGCAATGCACTTGCTCTCACCGACCTGGACGGCTGGCTGCAGACAGACGTGGCCGGTCTCGATGATCTCCGCGGGCAGGTCGTCATCGTTCAGTTCTGGACGTTTGGTTGCTACAACTGCAAAAACACCATCCCTTATCTCCAGGACATCTACTCCGAATACCAAGACGCCGGTCTCGAGATAGTTGGGGTGCACTCGCCCGAGTTCGACTACGAGCGTGACCCGGAGGCCATCTTGACCGCAGCGCAGGATCTCGGCGTCACCTGGCCGATTGCACTCGACACAGAACGCCGCAACTTCAGGGCGTGGCAAGGGAGCCCGGCGTACTGGCCGCGAACGTATGTGCTCGATCAGGAGGGTCTGATCCGCTTCGACCACATCGGAGAAGGCGCCTACGAGGAACTAGAACAAACCGTCGCCACGCTGCTCAGCGAGTAGCGGCCGTACCCAGCTCACGATGGCCGCCCGGTGCGTCACCAGCAAGCCATCTCTCCCATACTGCGAAGCCGGCAACGGCAGCCGCCAGGAACAGGCCGGTTCCAAAGAACATCGTTGAATAGCCCGACAGCTCGATCACAAGGCCGAGCGCCGGACCGCCCAGCAACGTGCCGACGTCAAAGAGTGCGGTGAAGAACGCTACTGCCGAGCCCCGACCGGCCTCGGTGGCGCGGTCAACGGTGAGACCCATCAGGATCGGGAAGGTATAGGAATGTCCGGCACCACAGAGGAGGCCGGCAACGGCGATGTCCATTGTGGATCCGGAGCGGGAGAGAACGAAGAACCCTGCGACCAAGAGCGCAAAGGCCGGATAAAGAACTCTCTTCGGCCCAACGCGTTCCGGAAGCCAAGCGAATGCGAACCGCAAAGCTATGGCTGTGCCTGCATAGCATGCAAAGAACAGGCCGACCGAACCGATTCCTGTCTCATCGACATAGGTCCGGAGGAATGTGAAATACCCCGTGAGTGCAAAGGAGAACGACGTCGCCACTGCCCAGATCGGCAGGAGTTCGCGGCGCCAGATGGAGGCGAAGAACCCGACGCGACGTTCTCCCGGAGCGAGCGGTGTCATGGTTTCGGGCAGCGCAACGGTGGTCAGCAATCCGAGGGCGCTGAAGATGGCTGCGCTGACAAAGAGCGTCGCAAAGTCGGCTGAGGCCAGGATGATCTCGCCAACGACTCCGCCGAGAGCGATCGGCAGCAACCCGCTGACACCGAACAGGGTGAGACCCTCGGTGCGACGAGACACCGGAACGATGTCGGCGCCGTAGGTAAACAGCGCCGTGAACACCGTGCTGATGGCCAACCCGTGAACGATCCGGACAAAGAAGAGCCAGGGCCCGATCGTTGAGACGCTGAGGTAGAGCAGAGGTACCAGGGCGTTGAGAACCCCACCGGCGAGAACTACGGGACGACGCCCCCGAGTGTCCATGAGTCGACCCAATGTTGGCCTGCTCAAGATGGCCGACACCGCAGTCACGCCGATAACAACCCCGATCTCGGCAGCGTCGGCGCCGAGATCAGTCAGATAGCTGGGCAGGTGGATGAACAGGAAAAACGCCATGCCGTGCAGCAGGTTGCCGACAAAGGCGAACGAGAAAGGTTGAGAGAGAAGACGGTCGCGGTGCGGCACCCGGGCGAGTGTACCGGTGCCTGGAGCCAGCCAATCCTGATTGTCAGCCCTCCGCTACGGTATCGCGATGAGCACACCATTCGTCCCCGCCGACTTTGTCGTTCCTGTCTCATTTGCCGGACCCGGTTTTCGTCTGGAGCCACTCGGACCTGAACACAACGAACGCGACCACGATGCGTGGATGTCCAGCTTCGATCACATCAACTCGACACCCGGGTTCCCTCACGACGGCTGGCCGGCGCCGATGAGCCTGGAGGCAAACAAGCGGGATCTCGTCATGCACGCGGCACATTTCAACGACCGGATCGGGTTCACCTATTCGATTCTCGAGGGCAACAACGTCATCGGCTGCGTGTACATCTATCCGTCCTCCGTCGACGATTGTGACGCGGACGTGAGCTCGTGGGTTCGGGTCTCCCACGCCGAGATGGACACCGTCGTCTGGCGCGAGCTCTCCGAATGGCTGACGGAAAGCTGGCCGTTCGCCCGCTTTGCCTACGGCGCACGCGACTGACGCGCGGCCGCATTCCTGCACCGGGCGATGGGGAGAGTCGATTCGACGCGCTCGGGCCCGACCCCGTGAGGGCCGGGCCCGGCTCCGTCAGCTTTCGTCCGCTTCGGCTAGTTCAGTTCGTTCACTCGATCGATGCTCGGAGGAGCAACCGGGCTGAACGTCCCCAGGTAGTTGACCAGCGCTTGCAGGTCGATACCACCGTCGAGACGGGCCGCCGTAATCGTGGCGAATGTGCCGAAGTTGTCGCCACCATCGGCAAGGAAGCTGTTGACCGTCACGTTGTACGTAGCGCCCGTGTCCAGGGCCACACCGTTCAGCATGATGTTGCTCACCGTCACCGAGGAGCAGTCTCCATTGCCGTCGATTGTCTTCTCCAGGTCATAGGTGAACCCGTCCGACACTCCAAGGTGGAGGAACGCACGACTCGAGCCCGCAGGCTGACACTGCTCTTCTAGAACCGACACGATGTGTGCACCCGTCATCGGGTAGGTGACGAGCGTGTTCCCAAACGGCTGGAACGTGAACGCCTCACCGAAGGTGACAACACCGTCACCCTCACCGTCAGACTCTTCGTACGTCAGATCGGAGCGAACTCCGCCCGGGTTCATGAACGCAACATCGGCGCCATTTGCGGAGGTTGCCCATAGTTGGGCATCAGCAACCAGGTTGCCGGCCGCCGATTCGACACCTCGATCAGATCCGGCCGGATCGCCCCCGCGGAATATGGTCTCGGTGATGGTTCCGATCGGTGTGCTACCCGCTGCATCGACGAGCGGCTGCCACTTGTCGATGATCGCCGTCACTGCGGCATCCGGGGTGAGCACAGCCTGGTCGACGATGTGGTTGGTTGCGCTGCTGAGACGACGATTCACATCGTTGGTCCGGGTATCGATGATGAGGTCGATCTCGGAGACCACCCGGCCGTGCGAATACGCACTGGTGACGATACGCGGGTTGCCGTTGGCATCGTCGAGCTTGCAGTTGTACGGCAGATGGGTATGTCCTGTGATCAACACGTCGATCTCGGGATCAAGCGCATCGTTGATGGCAACAATCGGACCTGAGATACCGGAGCAAGCATCGATGTCTCCCGGAGGCGGCGTCTGTGACCCACCCTCATGGAGGAGAACGACGATGACTTCCACGCCCTGCGCCTTCAATTCCGGAACTAGTGCGTTAGCGGTCTCGGCCTCGTCGAGGAAGTTCCATCCTTCGATTCCGGCTGCTGCGACCAGAGTGTCGGTGGCTTCGAGAGTCATCCCGATGAACCCGACCTTGACGTCTAGGAAGTTCTTGACCCAGTAGGGCGGCAACGGAGTATCCCCGTCATCATTGACGACATTGGCCGAAAGCCAACGGAAGTCAGCGCCCGAGTACGGATCCTGCTCGAAGTAGCACCCATCAACCGGGTGACAGCCACCACGCTGCATACGAAGCAACTCGGTGACGCCTTCATCGAACTCGTGATTGCCCACGCCCGAGAAGTCCAGCCCCATCGCATTGAGCGACTCGACCGACGGCTCGTCGTGGAACAGCCCCGAGAACGCAGGCGACCCGCCAATGAGGTCCCCGGCAGCAACGGTGACGCTGAACTTGTTGCCGTCACGGAGTTCCTTGAGCTTGGCAGACAGGTACTCGCCGCCACCCACCGCAACGCCATCGATCGGCGCCGGTGTGGTCGGCTCTATGTGGCCGTGGTAGTCGTTAAAGGCAAGCAACTGGATCGGAACGAGCCGACCCGGTGCTTTCGGCCTGGTCGCCGCGGCCGGATCGGCCTGCAGCGCAAAGGATGTAATCGCCATGACGAAGGCGGCCAACAGCGCAAGAACTCGAAGACGGTTCTTACGCCGGGAGCCCCCGAGCGCGGCGTAACCAACAGGTGTGTACATAAGGTATTCCCCTCCCCAATCGAGCCCGGGCGAAGCTCCGGGCATTGCAGCAAGTTCTAGCACACGAAAACCGAAAGTGGTGGGCGGAGCACGCTATGCCGACAATCGAGAGAATCCTCAGCCGCGGTGTCGAATCTCGTTGTTTCCGTTCGTCGTATTGGTGAAGGGAAGGCGAACCCCGCCATCCCGAGACGGAGGGAACACAACATGGCGAAGTTCGCATTGGTCTTTCACGGCGGCTCGATGCCGGAGAGCGAAGAGGAGGGAGCCAAGGTCATGGCTGCCTGGGGCGCATGGATGGAGGGTCTGGGATCGGCGCTCACCGATCCGGGCAACCCGTTCGGCGCTGCCACCACCATCAATTCCGACGGGTCAACAACAGAAGGTGGTGGCGCCAACCCGGCCAGCGGCTACAGCCTGGTCGAAGCTGCCTCGCTGGATGCCGCGGTCGCCCTAGCCAAGAGTTGCCCGATCCTGGTGGGTGGCGGTTCCGTTGAGGTGGCTGAAGCACTCGACATGTAGCCACGACCAAACCCCTAACCGCACTGAGCCCCCGACGGTCGGGGGCTCAGCCGCGCTTCGGGCTCACCCGTGAGGTGCACTGAAGTAGGGACATCTAGGAAGAGGGCGGGTAGCGTTTCCCCATTACCCGCCCTGTCTTCATCGGTTTAGATCAGGAACTGGAAACCATGGTGAGACCGATGCATTCGGGAATGACACTGTCTGCCGAGAGCGACGTCTGTGCGACGCTCCAGTGCTCAGCCACAATCGTGTCCACGGCTGAACCAAGGAACACGTCTCCTACGTAGGTCTCCTGGAGAACCCCAGCAGGCCAGCCGTCCGGAAGGTCCGGGGCGTAGTTGCTATAGGTGGACCCGCCAAAGAGAGCCCGCCACTGCTCGTTCTGCTGCGGGAGGTCATGAGGGTCATCACTCGACCCGAGCACAACCGCGTAGAGACCGGCCGGGATACTGAGACCGCTGATGGTTTGTGTCCGGTGACCATCGGAGGCAATCAGTTTGTCGCCACTGAAGTCAATCACGATATCGGAGTCGAGATCACACGAGGTCGGGGGAGGCGGCGGTGGTGGTGGCTCATCGATCGCGCACTCCCCGCCTTCCTCGAGCACATAGTCGCTCCACGTAACGCCGTCTTTCGTGCTCGTATGATGATCGCCGTGATGCTTCGGGTCGCTTGGGTCGTTCCAAGCCGCAACGTCGATCGTGATCTCGACATACGGGTTCGAAAGCGACGAAGTCGCATGACAGATGGTGATCTTGTGTCCATCGGCCGGATCGGCACCGTCGGCTGGCGGCTTGGTTGCCCCAGCCACGCCGACCGACGCGACGAACAGCATCAAAGCCAGGGCTGCCGTCAGGAAAACTCTCTTCATTGTTGGCCACCTTCCCTCCCGCGCTTCTCAGCGCGAGACCCTAGATGCTGAGCTGATTGCTCAACGTTTCTCACGCTACGCCTGCAAACAAAGGTGTGGGGAGGCGCCACCAAGAATGAGTCACATTGCAGGCCATACGCCGTTGCCATGATCGATTCGCACAAGCGATCCGCTCCTCCCAGAATTGGCACGCGAGGAATCACAAGAAAGTAGAGGTCCGTCTCGATGAGAGCAACACATACATGCCTCCGAATCTTCATCGAGAACGAAGCGGGTTCGGACACGAAGCACCACTACAACGAAGACACCTTGGAAGTCCTTCGTACCGAGACTGTTGGCGCAAGGTACCCGTACCCATACGGCTTCGTCCCCGGTACGCTCGCCCCGGATGGAGATGCGGCAGATTGTTTCGTCATCACTGACAAGTCCTTCACCACGGGCAGCTTTGTCGAGTGCATGCCGATTGCGCTCCTCGAACAGACCGAAGGTGGCGAAACGGACCACAACGTGCTTGCGATCCTGCCCGGCGATCCAGATCCTGACCTCGCCACAGCCCAGGCGAGCATTCGCAAGTTCGTCAGCGAGTTTCGGGCCGACTTCCCCGGCCAGGAAGCCGTAGCCGGACGGCTGCTGCCGGTCGCGGACGCCGTCGCCTACGTAGCGACTTGCGCCGCCGCCTACGACGCAAGCCAGCAGGATCCGGCTAGCTAAAACCGGCCCCCTTCCGGAGTCGGGTCTCAGAAGGTCCTAAGGGTGTTCCCAGGAAACCCCCAGGATCGAGCGATACAACTGTGTTCAAAGCACAAGCAATAGGAGCACATGATGTCGCTTTCAGTACTCATCCTCATCGACGTGGTCGCCATCCTCGTCCTGACGTTCGGTCTCTACTGGCCCCGTCATCGGCGCAAGAGCATGGTTGTCGCCTATCTGACGGCCAATATCGGTGTTGCCGCCGTGGCCAGTGTCTTGGCATCGTCGTCCATCAACGCCGGCCTGGGACTTGGACTCTTCGGCATCCTCTCGATCATTCGCCTTCGCTCCGATGAGCTCGATCACACCGAGATCGCGTACTACTTCGGTGCGCTTGCCCTTGGCCTCTTCGCCGGCCTCGGCGGATCCTTGAGTTGGGCAACACCTGTGATGAGTGCAGCGATCCTCGCCGCTCTGTACGTAGGCGATCACCCGGCCCTTTTCCCCCAATACCGGAACCAGATCGTCAACCTCGATTCCGCCTACACGGATGAGACAGCATTGGTCATGCGGCTCGAGAACCTACTCAATGCCAAGGTCCATCACGCCAACGTGCGCAAGGTCGATCTCGTCAACGACACCACTTCGGTTGACGTCCGCTACGAGCTTCCCCGAGCCAACGCCCGCTACGAGCAAGGTGCCGCCGACCCTGTCGCAATCGGAGATGAACGATGAAACACGTCGCATTGCCTCTCAATGAACTGGCTGCGGTCGGACTCGACGAGCTGAACGGGACCGCATCTCTGCTCACTCGCAAAGATCGTAAGTACATCGTGCCGTTGGCATTGGCTAGACAACTCATCGCTCAGGGCAACTTGCGAGTCCTGGAGATCGAAGGGCTCCGCAGCTTCCGCTACGAGTCGGTGTACTTCGACACACCGGACCGCATCTCCTACCTGGATGCCGCCCACAAGCGGCGCCGCAGGTTCAAGGTCCGCACCCGGTCCTATCTCGACAGTGGCTTGTGCTCCCTCGAGGTCAAGACCAGGGAACGACGCGGTCTCACCGAGAAGCATCGCCTGCCTTACGACGTGCAACACAAGGCGCTCCTCGACGACGAAGCGCTGGAGTTCATCGACGGATTTGAGACGATCGCTCCGGTGAGTAGGCAGCTCCAGCCAGCGCTGACGACTCGGTACAGCCGCACGACCCTGCTCGAGACCGGGTCTGCGAGCAGAATCACGATCGACACCAATCTCCAGTGTGAGGCCGCCGACGGTTCGATCGTGTCTCTGCCGGGGATGGCGATCATAGAAACGAAGACGTCCGGGAAACCTTGTGCGACAGATCACTTCCTATGGAGGGAGAAGAGGCGTCCAACGAAGATCAGCAAGTTCTGCACCGGTCTCGCCGCCACTACCCCCGGCTTGCCGGCGAACAAGTGGAATCGTGTCCTCCGCACCTATTTCGCCTGGCAGCCCGAGAGCGGTTCCCGCGACTTGCTCGACATTCGCAACACAAGCGGCTCGGATCGGCCGGTCCCATTCCTGAAGGCGGTTGGATCATGAGATAGCGACGTTCATTTCTTCCCCTCCATAGAAGGACCCGGCAGCAACGCCGGGTCCTTCTTTCTTGCATTCGAGTTCTCAGACAACGCAAAGACTGCTCCCAGCAACCTCCCAGGGAGAAGACATACGTTGGAAGCAGTTCAAGAAGCGGTCCTCGTGACCCGCAATCAAAGGAAATGACATGGAGAAAAGGACAACACTCGCGGTCTCTGCAGCGCTCGTCCTGTCGATGCTTGCAGGGTGCAGCAACGCC
This sequence comes from uncultured bacterium, assembly GCA_965368515.1. GTDB lineage: Bacteria > Actinomycetota > Acidimicrobiia > Spongiisociales > UBA5794 > JAAETI01. The sequence goes on along the minus strand of CBDUNF010000017.1, from coordinate 1,840 downwards.
GACAGCACCGCAAGCGGCGACGACATTGTCGCCGCCGGCGATGCAGCAGTGGCGGTTGCGGACACCGCCGCCGACAGCGCTGTGGTGGGATCGGTTGCCGCAGCTGCCACCATCGAAGAGAACACCGCCGATCACGACAACGCGGACGACTACGTCTACGACGAAGCAGAAGCAGCCGCGATATCGCTCGGAGACACCATCACCGCAGACTCGAATTCGGTTGACGTTGACGGCACTACGGCAACGATCACCGCGGCCGGTACCTATCTCGTTGCCGGAACAGTCACCGAAGGCCAGCTCATTGTCGACGCCGGTGACGACGCAGTTGTGCAGATCGTTCTGGACGATGCCACCATTACCAACTCCGACGGTGCGGCGATCGCAGTGATGAGTGCCGAGAAGGCCATCGTGATTCTGGCAGACGGCAGCACCAACACGTTGACCGACGGAACCGCATATGTGCTCGCTGAGGGTGAAACTGAGCCCAATGCTGCGCTGTACAGCGCGGCTGATCTGTCGATCTCGGGCGACGGTTCGTTGATGGTCTTTGGCAACTACAACGATGGTATTGCCAGCAAGGATGGCCTCGTTATCGATAGCGGCGACATCACCGTTGTTGCCGCCGATGACGGCATCCGCGGCAAGGACTACGTAGTGGTCAACGATGCGACCCTGGACATCACGTCAGGCGGCGACGGAATCAAAGCCGACAACGACGAGGATGAAACCAAGGGGTACATCACAATCACCGCAGGCATCGTCAACCTGAATGTCGGCGGCGACGCCATCCAGGCGGCTACCGACGTCGTCATTACAGGCGGCGACTTCACCATCTCCGCGGGCGGCGGCAGTTCGGCAACCGTGGCGGTGGACGATTCCGCCAAGGCGGTCAAGGGTGCCGCGAGCGTCGTCATCGAAGGGGGCACCTTCTCCATAGATGCCGCCGACGACGCCATCCATTCGAACGTTTCGGTTGTCATCAACGATGGCCTGTTCGAAATCTCGACCGGCGACGATGCGGTACACGCCGACGAGACGGTCGAGGTCAACGGTGGCACACTCGATGTTGTCCGGTCGTACGAAGGCATCGAGGGAACGATCGTCACCATCAACGGAGGCGACATCTCGATCATTGCGTCGGATGACGGCTTGAACGTCGCAGGTGGCGTGGACGGCTCCGGCACCACGAATGCTGTTGGAGCGACCGGCCAGGACACCTTCCGCGGACCCGGTGGCGGCGGTGCTGTTGGTGGCGGCCCCGGAGGCGGCGCTCCCGTGGAGACCCCGGGCGAGTTCTACCTCTACATCAACGGCGGCCTGATCTACATCAACGCCGGTGGTGATGGGATCGACTCCAACGGCTACGTCACGATGAACGGCGGAACCGTCACGATCGATGGACCCACCAGCGGCCGGGACTGCTCTGTGGACTTCAACGGCAGCTTCGAAATGAACGGCGGCACGCTGATCGGCACCACAATCGATGGGATGACGTCCGAGGCAATCGACGCCGGTTCGCAGGCATCCATGTATCTGACAACCGACTCGATAATCGCAGCGGGAACCCTGGTTCACATCGAAGCATCCGATGGTGAAGGCGTGGTCACCTTCGAGGCCAGCAACAGCTTCTCGGTGATCGTGTTCTCGTCGCCCGATCTGGTCGCCGGTCAGGAGTACAACGTCTTCTTCGAGGGGACCGCCGACGGAGACGATGTCTACGGGTTGTACGGCGCGGACGCCTACTCCCCCGGCACTCTCGTCGGCACCGCAATCGCAAGTTAGGCAGAGACCACCCACCGAGATTGTGCCCGGGCCGCAAGGCCCGGGCACAATGATGTTC
>CBDUNF010000016.1:0-31115 GCA_965368515.1 uncultured bacterium | reverse complement strand
ATATCGCCGCACCACGGGGGTGAGAATCGGTACGAGGTCCTCGATGTCGGCTTGGAGTTCGGCGATACCAATGACTGATCGGCCGAATGCGAGCCCGACCATCTGAGCGCCCAATAGCGCAACCCGGAGGCGCGCATCCGGCAGGTCGGTGAGTAGGTGAGCATTGTCCAGCAGTACCGACCCGATGTATTCGCGCAACATCCGGGCCGCGGCCTCGTTGGTTGCGGCTGCCCGTATCAGTGAGATCGCCGGAGACCCCGGAGCGGTCAGCACTCCAAGGTAGAGACGGGCGAGCACTCCGGCGATCTCGTCAGGAGGCGAGTTCGTCACCTGGGCGATCATGTCTGCGGGGTTCGCAGGCAGTTCATGCGCCTTGGCAAACAGGTCCTGCTTGGTACCGAAGTGATGGTGGACGAGCGCCGGATCAACGCCGGCGATCGTTGCAATCCCGCGGATGGTGGCGCCCTCGAAGCCTGCCTCGCCAAAGGTCTTGCGGGCGGCCTCGAGTATGGCCCGCTTGGTCACCTCCGGGTCGCCGGGTCGTCGCCCCGGTCTTCGTTCACTGGTCATGAGTCGAGCATCACCATGGTCTCGTCCAATGTTGCGCCAACGATCCGCAGGTGCGCCGTGATCCCGGCACGGACGAGCAACTGCTCAACCTCATCTAGCGGTTCGCCCAGCACCCGCACCGCTGTCCCGGCCAGGGTAATAAGACGATGGCCTGTGTCTAGAACCGAAAAGGCGTCCTCCCAACGAGCGGCCCGAACCTCGACCGCCTCGGCACCGCCGATGATCGATTCAAGAGACCCTTCGCCGACCACCCGTCCGTGTGACATGAGCACAAGCCGGTCCGCCTGCTCGGCCTCATCCATGTAGTGGGTAGAAACCAGAACCGCGACACCCGCCTCCGCTCGCTCGCGGATGAGATTCCACAGCTTCGTGCGCGACAGGGGTGAGACGCCAGATGTCGGTTCGTCGAGCACGAGAAGCTCCGGACTGTGCTGTGTTGCGGCCGCAAACGCCGCTCGGCGCTGCGCACCAAGCGGCAAGTCACCCACCAACCCGCTTCCAACCTGCCCCGAGAGATCGGCCGTCGCCGAGCCAAAAGCCTGGGCGCGGAACTCGAGATTCTCACCGGCGGTCAGGTCTCGATATAGACCAAGGTTCTGCGGTACATATCCAATCCGTCGCCGTTGCTCCCTCGTCTGTGGCTCGCCAAAGAGCCGGATCTGTCCATGGGACGGCTCCAACAGACCGAGAATCATGCGAATCAGCGTCGTCTTGCCCGCCCCGTTTGCACCCACCAAGCCGACGACCTCACCGGGTTCGATCGCAAAGTCGACATCATCAACGGCGGTGAAAGAGCCGAACACACGGCTCACGTTTGTAGCGAGGACGGACTTCATGTCTCCAGCCTTTCCTCGCTGAGCTCAGCGACAATCGCAACATCCTCGAGCGATGCCTTGTCACCCTTGCGCCCTCCGGCGGGCTCCCACTGACGCCACCTTCTCCCGCGTCTCCAGGCGTTCGCCCGATCATCCGGCTCGGACACGTCGGTGACCGACCCGTGCATGGCGGCGACCACTTGATCGGGTGGTCCGGCCGCAAGCGATCTACCGTCGTGGAGCAAGATCACGTGGCCCGCTCGTTCTGCTTCATCGAGGTAACTCGTGGCCACTACAACAGCAGCTCCGCCGGCTGCCGCCGCTGCGATCAGTCTCCACAGATCCATGCGACTCACGGGGTCGACACCCGTGGTCACCTCGTCGAGTACGAGTACCTCGGGCGTGGGAAGAAGCGCCATCGATCCCGCAAGCTTCCGCCGTTGTCCCCCCGACAGGTTGCCGGCCAATCGGCCCGCAAACGATGCAATCCCGGATCGTTCCAAGAGCAGGTCGGCTCGGGCCTGCCAGTCACGCAGCCTGTAGGCATCAGCCACGAACTCCATGTTCTCCTGCACTGACAGGTCCGCAAATACGCCTCCCTGCGGTGGCACATAGCCGGTCTTCCCAACGGCGGGCAAGCTCACGATGCCGGTGTGGTCGAGCCCAATTCCGGCAAGCACCCGCAGCAGCGTCGTCTTGCCCGCCCCGTCGCCACCAACAACGGCGTGGACCCGGGCTGGCTGCAGCTCCAGGGTTACGCCAGACAGTGCCTGCACAGCCCCGAAACGGACCGAGAGGTTCTCGACCCCCCAGGTCATGCCGCCACCGCCGCAACAGCTGGTTCGGTTTCGGCGCCACTCTGCTTAGGGGCGAGGTCGCGACGGAACCGGAGGATGGCCAGAACGAAGATCAGCGCAGCCATCACCGTGAGGACTATGAGAGGAACAGCCAGCGCACCCGCCGATGCGGCCTTCAGGAAGATGCCTTTCATCCCCATCACGAAGTAGGTGAGGGGAAGCAGATACCCGATCCAACGCACTCCAGCCGCCATCGACTGCAGCGGAAAGATCATGCCGGAGAGCATGATCTGCGGCAACAGCACCATGATCGCCAACTGGATCGCCTCGCCCTGGCTCTTGGAGACGGTGGAGATCAATACCCCGAGCCCGAGTACAACAAAGAGGTACACCAGCGAGAAGGCAGCGAAAAGCAGTATCGAACCGCGGAAGGGAACATCAAAGATGAGCAGACCGACCACGGTCACCACCGCCATATCAATCACCGCTACCAGGAAGTAGGGAGCGATCTTGCCGACAATGACATCGATGGGGCGCAGCGGCGTGACTGCGAGTTGCTCGAGCGTTCCGTGCTCTCGTTCGCGAACAACGCCGAGGCTGGTGATCACCGTGCCGATGAAGAGAAGAATCAGTCCGATCAAGGACGGCACCATGACAATGGAGGTACTCAGATCGGGATTGAAGAGCACCTCGACCGCCGCATTGGCGGGCAGGTTTCCGGTACGCCGCATCGCCGACTGAGCGACGAACAACTCGGTACCGTCAACGTAGACCGTCGTTTCCGGTCCAGCGACGATGGCGATCGCGGCCTCGGAGTCCCGGAGCAGATCCTCTGCCATCTCCGCCCCCCCGCTGCTGTCGGTGACAACCACCTCGAACGCATTGTCGAGCATTCCCTCCACCATTTCCGCACCGGGGCCGAGGGCGGCGGTCTTTATCTCCGTCACATCGAACCGGGCCGCATACCCGAAGATGACGAGCAGCATGATCGGCAGACCGACCATCAGCGCCACCGTCCTCCGGTCCCGACGCATCTGGCGGAACTCCTTGAGAATCATCGCTTTCACTTGCACGCTCCGCAATTCATCGCATGTTTAATTGGAGAACTCTACATCTGTTGAATTACAAGAGCAAAGAGGGCTGCAACACTCATCCCTAATGCTGCTGCATCAGGAGCCGATTGGTATTCAGGAGAGAGACCCGACCTCGGGGCTAACGCTCAACTCAAGGACCATCACAGATCGTTGTGAACGACGCGGAAGTGAATCAGAATTCGGCCGGCCGTCTTAGCGCGCTCATTCCCCGCGACGAGAATGCGCGCCTCGATGAGCTGCGGTCGTTTGCGATCCTCGACACAGCGGCAGAACAGGCCTATGACGACATCACCCAAATCGCATCGTCGATCTGCGACACGCCGATTGCGCTGATCAGCCTCGTCGACGACGAGCGGCAGTGGTTCAAGTCAAGAGTCGGCCTGGAGGCCACCGAGACGAGCCGCGATCTCGCCTTCTGCGCACATGCCATTCTCGACTCGGACAATCTGATGGTGGTCCCCGATGCCAGCAGCGACATTCGGTTTGCCGGCAACCCGCTGGTGACCGGGGATCCGAACATCCGCTTCTATGCCGGCGCACCTCTGGTCACCAATTCGGGCCACGCACTCGGAACCCTTTGCGTCATCGACCGGGAGCCTCGCGAACTGACAGCCGAGCAGAGAGCGACCCTCGACGCGCTTGCCCGGCAAGTCATGGCACAACTCAACCTGCGCCGGTCCTTGCACCAAGTACAGGAACAACAACGGGAGCTCCGAAGGGCGCTCAAACAGCGTGACACTCTTGTCGCGGCTGTCTCGCATGAGCTCCGCACCCCACTGACGGCGATCCACGGCTTCATCGAGGTACTGCGGGAAACAGACGCTGGTTTCGACGAGACCGAACGACAGGAGTTTCTCGCAACTGCGTCGCGGCAGGCAGAGGATCTGGGCCACATCATCGACGACCTTCTCGTGGCGACGCGGCTCGAGCAAGACACACTCGAAGTTGCCCGGATTGCGGTCGACCTGAAGGCACAGATCGCACAGGTTATCGAGGGTATTGAGACGCCGGCTGATCGCACGATCGAAGTCGCCGCCGAGCAGGTCCATGTCTGGGGCGATCCAGCCCGGGTCAGACAGATCACCCGCAACTTCGTCACCAATGCTCTCCGCTATGGAGGCGACAGAATCGCCGTCGCCACTCACATCGACGCCGGCAATGCACATCTCGAGGTCCGAGACGACGGCGAACCGATAGCCCATTCCGATCTGGAGAAGATCTTCATCCCGTACCGCGTCAGCTCCGGTCGACGCCCGTCCAACGCGTCAATCGGACTCGGCCTCTCGATATCGCGTCAGCTCGCCCACCTCATGGGGGGCGACATCTCATACCGCCACGACGGTGCCAACAGCATCTTCGACCTCTCGCTACCGATACATAGCTAGAGGCGACCCGAGACCCGGCAGAACGCGACCGAGCTAGCCTCCTACCTCGACAAGCGAGGGACCGGGTTGGAGATTCGCAAGACAACAGCTGCAGAGATCTTCTCGGTCGTCGCCGGCCGCGTCATCGCCGCCGATGAGTTCCCGGACCCCGACTATCGGACGGAATGAACATGCTGAATCTGACCGACGTGCAACAGGCCCGCACCCGCATCACCCCATACTTGCGTCGGACCCCGCTCGAGCGCAGCGAGACGTTGAGCCGGATGCTCGGCACCAACGTCTACCTCAAGTACGAGCTATTCCAGAAGACCGGATCGTTTAAGCCGAGAGGTGCCTTCAACACCATGCTGTCATTGAGCGATGAGGAACGCTCCGCCGGCGTCGTCGGCGTAAGCGGCGGAAACTTCGCCCAGGGTATGGCGCACGCGGGGTTGACGCTCGGTGTTGACACGCTCGTGCTGATGCCGGAAACCACGCCACAGAACTACGTGGATGCGACCCGCGGGTACGGTGCGTCTATCGAGTTTGAGCCGACCATCGACACTCTCTTTGCCGCGGCCGAGAAGCGAGCCGCCGCGGGACGAACGCTGCTGCATCCGTTCGATCGCACCGAAATGATGGCCGGCAACGGCACCGTCGGTCTGGAGATCGTGGAAGACGTGCCCACCGTTACCGACGTATTCGTGAGCGTGGGGGGCGGTGGGTTGCTTTCCGGGGTGATCACGGCTGTCAAAGGTCTCCGATCGGAAACTCGAATGTGGGCGGTGGAAACCGAGGGTGCCGACGTACTGGCGCGGTCGCTCGAAGCCGGTGAGCAGCTACGAATGACGCCAACCTCGCGGGCCAAGACCCTCGGCTCGCCATATGCCGCGCAGACGGCGATCGATCTTGCAGCTCAGCTCGAGGAGCCACCAATCGTTGTCTCCGACGAAGCCGCCTACAGATCGATGCGGACGATCATGGAACGCACCAAGGTCGTTCCCGAACTCGCCGCATCGTGCACCCTCACCGCCGCAGAGTCGGTTGCCCACCGCTTCGGCCCTGACGATCACGTGGTGCTGTTGATGTGCGGTGGCAACATCTCGGTAGCCGACATTGCGGACATGGAACGGGAGCTCGGATAGGACTCACCGAGTCGGGCGGCTCGGAAAGTCCGGCGCCTATTCGACTTCGATTGCTCTGAGGAACTTGCGGGTGCGCTCGTGTACGGGGTTGAGGAGGACTTCCTTCGGGGGGCCGTCTTCGACGATGACACCGCCATCCATGAAGATGACGCGGTCGGCCACCTGCTGGGCGAACGTCATTTCGTGAGTAACGACGACCATCGTCATGCCGTCATCGGCGAGCTCCCGCATTACGTCCAGTACCTCGCCGATGAGTTCCGGGTCGAGGGCGCTGGTTGGCTCGTCGAACAGCATCATGTCGGGGTTCATGCACAACGCCCGTGCTATCGCGACACGTTGCTGCTGGCCACCGGAAAGGCGGGACGGGTGCTCATCGACTTTTTCGGTCAAGCCGACACGCTCGAGCATCTCCATCGCGACCCTGGTCGCTTCCTCGGTATCGCGTCCCAGCACCTTCCGCTGGGCAATACGCAGGTTGCGAAGGACCGTCAGGTGTGGGAACAGGTTGAACTGCTGAAACACCATCCCGATCCGAGTGCGGACCGCATCGACGTCGGTCTCCGGGTCAGTGATGTCGATGCCCTCGATGAGGATTTTGCCGGCGGTGGGATCCTCGAGCTTGTTGACACACCGCAGTAGGGTCGACTTGCCCGAGCCAGATGGCCCAATCAGACAGACGACCTCGCCGGTTGCCACCTCGAAGTCGATGCCTCGTAGAACCTCGAGGTCACCGAAGTACTTGTGCAGATCTCGGATCTGGATAGGAGGAGCGTCGGGCTTTCCATGAATCGTCATCGTGCTGCCGCCGTCTTCTTCTCGAGCCGCGATACCAGATACGTCAATGGCAATGTGATCGCCAGATATACCGCGGCAATGACCATAAGCGGAGTGCCGTTGAACTCCTTTGTCATCAGGTCCCGTCCGAATTTGGTCAGCTCCTTTGAGGCAACGGTGGTGCCCAGGACAAACAGCAATGACGTGTCCTTGATCAAGAGGACGAGCTCATTGGTGAGGGGCGGGATGATGATGCGGAATGCCTGCGGTAGGACGATGTAGCTCATCGCCGTTCCCCAACTCATGCCCAGCGACCGAGCCGCCTCCATCTGGCCGCGGGGGACCGCCTCAATGCCCGCTCGGATCGTCTCCGCCATGTACGCACCAGCGACCAGCCCGAGACCAATGCTGCCCTGTCCAAGGGTGCCCCCGGGAACGGAGAATCCAAACGCGATCGGGATTGCGAACCCAACGAAGATGATCGTGACCAGCGCAGGCAATCCCCGGAACAGCTCGATATAGACGATGGCAAGCCACCGGTACAGCTTGATTGAGGACAGCTTCATGAGCGCCAGCAGCAAGGCCAGGATCAAACCGAACGAGAACGCCAGGAATGTGTACACGATGGTGTTCCTGGCGGCCGTCGTCAGAACGACGGGGAACATGTCTGCGGCGATCTCCGGGTTGAAGAAGGAGGTCCCAATCTTCTCCCAATCGGCGAAGACCGCAAACGCCGCCACGACCAGGATCATCACCCCGTACAACGTGTAACGGATGAGCTTCTGACGTGTGGTTCTCTTCACTATGACCCGCTATCTATGCGATGAGGGAGACCCTAGTGGGTCTCCCTCATCGATTTCTTGGCTATGTCTGTGTCTGGTGGGTGACTATCCGAACCACTTGGCGAAGATCGTGTCATAGGTGCCATTGTCACGCAGCGTTGCCAGAGCATCGTTCACTGCGCTGAGCAGTTCTTCCTTACCCTCTTCAGCGACGGCAAAGCCGTACTGCTCACCTGTCGGATACGTCGCGACGACGGTAACACTGGGGTCAGATACGGTCCGATAGCCGTTGACCGGCAGGTCCTGGAGAACACCATCGATAGCGCCTGCCTCGAGAGCGAGGAACAGGTCGCCACCATTGTCATAGGAGACTATCTCGATGCCGTCAGGAGCGTTGTCCTGTGCGTATGCCTCGCCGGTAGTACCCGACTGCACACCGAGGTTGCTGCCGACCATGTCGTCGAGAGAAGCAAACCCGGAGTCGGTCTTGACCAGAAGTGACTGGTCGGCATCGAAGTACGGTGCCGCAAAGTCGATGGCCTCTTCGCGTTCCTCGGTGATCGTGATTGCCGAAGCCGCGATGTCGCACTGATCGGCAGCCATGGCGCTACCACTAGTGATAGCCGTAAAGCCGGTGGCCTTGACCTCGAGTTCTAGATCGAGTTCCTCAGCGATTGCCGCAATGACGTCGATATCAAATCCGGTGTACTCACCATCGGCCTCAAACTCGAACGGCTCGTACGGAATCTCCGAACAAACGCTGAGTTTTCCCTCGGCAACCAGGTTGTATGCACCACTGTCGCCATCACCGCCGCATGCAGATGCGATCATCGCAAACGCAAGAACGACAACGAGTAAATAACTTGTTCTCTTCATCCCCATCCTCCTCATAGTTCGGCCGAGCCCGGCCGGCCGATGACTTCGAGCTTAGGCCGATCGTGAACGTGTAGGCCATTCCGATCCGCTCCTATGCAGCGGTTCCGATCGTGGTCAACGCCCGCTGCGAGAGGTCCATCCAAAACCGGGCCGTGCCCGGATAGTCGGCGGCCAGCCGGTCCCAACGCACGGCAGCGACCTCGTACCAGGTAGCGATCGCCCCAACCGTCTCGGGGTTGCGATCGATGTCGGCTTGCCTCCGGGCCAGCGGGCGACCCGTCAGTGATTGGATAGACCTGTCGAAGACGACCATTCCACCCCAAAGCGACCCCACTCGATCCTCCAGAGACTGCGCCTCCCCCAGCGGACCATATCCATCATGGCCCGGCGGGACCAGGCCTTCTGATCCAGCGAGATGAGGCGCAGGCCGGTGTCGCTCACCCAGATCTAAGAGAGTTCGAGCTGATGCCTCCGCATCTCCGCGACTCTCGGGAAAGCACCGGGCCGCCGCCCGTAGCCAGGGCACAGCCCACGGAAGCAAGCGATCGGAGACCAGAAAGCGGCGATCTTCGTAGGCCAAGGTCGCCACCGATCTGTCTGCGGATGCCCAAGCCTCGCCTTCGGCCTGAGCCAACGCCGCCGCAAACAGCGCGATATCGCTGAGGTCGCCTCGATCCATCGGGTAGCCCCAGCGCTGCGCCCTTCTCGCAAGGTCCGCGCCGGGATCGACCTCGGGAACGACAAGACGTTCGATCGGCGGCAGGTCGTCCCAGATCGCAGGATGATGATCCGGGCGCCAGCACTCCGCCAGGTTCGCCCACGACATCGACTCGGCGAATGCCGCCGCGGCGGCCGGGGGTTCAGCCGCGGAAGTCGTAGGCATCCCTCGTCGGTTTGACCGGTCGGTTGATCCAAAGCGGCCGTCGCAGGTTGCCGGGACCCGGCGCCGGTTTGGTCATCGCCAGCCACTCCTTGTAGATCTCGTGGGAACGACCGGTGTCTACGAAGATGTCGCCGTAGCGGTCGCCTACCTCGGCGGCCGACAGGCGGACTCGCTGGTGCCAGGCGTGCATGCCGGATACAGGGTCAGGATGTACCGGGAAGGTCAGGTTTTGGTTGACCCCAGCGTCCTGCCACCAGATCCGCTGACTGTCGGGGTCGTCGGATTCGAACGGCCCGATGCCCTTCTTCTGACGGAGCATCCAGCCGCCGTCCTTGCGATCGATGTCCACGAGTGCCGATGACCACCGCTCGTTACCTTGCTCATCATCGAGCCGCCAACGCCCAAGATGGTGCGATGCCGCAACAACACCGGGGCGGATCCCCTCGGTACGCCATACGCGCATGACGAAGTAGCCGATGTCGGTGTTGATCCGAATCATCTCTCCGGTCTCAAAACCGAGCGCATCCGCATCGCCCGGATTCATCCACAACGGATGGCCGTGACTGATTTCGTACAGGTACTTGGCGTTACCCGAGCGGGTGTGAATCAGCGTCGGCAGCCGGAAGATCGGCAGCAGAATCCGCTCGTTGCCGTCCATGTCCATGTCACGCCAGTGGACGTGAGTTCTGAGATACGTGGGAACCGCAGCGTCGTCCCAGCCCCAGTCGTTGAGGGTCGGTGAATACCACTCGAGCTTGCCGCTCTCGGTTGGGAATCCGGTGAGGCCCTCGCCGTCGATCAAGACCGCACCGGGGCGCTCGTGGACGCTATAGACGTTGTTGTCGACCTCGAAGGCGCCGTATTTGCGCATGTACTCGAGCGGGCTGAGGTTCTGCTCCTGAGCCGCCTCCGGCAGACCGGGAACCGAGTTCTCAAACATCCACCCGTAGTACTCGTCGACCGAGACGACTTGCTCCGGGTCTTCCGGAGACTCGAACCACTGCCTAATGCCAAGCGATCCATCCGGATCGATCTTCCACGACAGATCAAAGAAGAACTCGGTCTCTTCCCATACTTGCCCGGGGTTGGCGTCGTAGGTGCGGTCGAAAGTCTTGCCTTGCTTCTCCCCCGCCACTCGCAACACAGGTTGCCGAAAACCGAGCCAGCGGCCGGCATACGTTGCATACGACTGCGTGTCGTGCCTCTCGGAGGAAACGCCCATGGGCAGCACGTAGTCGGCGAACCAAGCCGTCTCCGACCAGGTCGGTGTCAGCGCCACGTGGAGGCCGACGAGGTCCTCATCAGTCAACACCTCGAGCCAGGAGAAGCCATCTGGATTGGTCCAGATCGGGTTGTATACCCGCGAGAAGTAGACGTCCAACTTGCCGCGGCCTTCTTTGATGAGATGCGGAAGGAGAATGGACATCTCATGATGAGCGAGTGGGTATTCCTTGGGCCACAGCATCTCGTTCCACTTCGAATGGGGTGGCGGCATGTTCCAGTGCTTCGGCTTGAACTTGTCCCACGTGTTCGGAGATGTCCCCCCCACCGTCCCCACCGAGCCGGTGAGCACATGCAGGAACCACAGGGTGCGGGCTCCCTGCCAACCCCCGAGGTTGCCTGAGCCAACCGAACGCCACGTATGCGACGAGAAGCGATGGCCGGCTGCCGCAATACCCTCGGCGACTGCGACGATGCTCTCCGGCTTCACTCCAGCTTCCTCGGCCGCAAACTCGGGTGTGTACTCGGCGTACGTCTCCTTCATGACTTCGACGAATGTCTCGTAGGTTTGGGGTCGATCCGGGGCCTTGGCCGCCACGGCCTCCTCCCAGTTGACCCAGCGACGCATGAAGTCGTGGTCCACGGCGTCCCACTCCAACAGAAGCCGGGCAATTGCGAGCAACATGGCCGCTTCGGTTCCCGGATACGGGGAGATCCAGATATCGGACATCGATGCCGTATTGGAGAGCCGGGGGTCGATCGTCGCCAGCTTGGCCCCGGCCTGCATGCCCTCCATGATCCGCTGGGCGTGTGGGTTGAAATAGTGGCCCGTCTCGAGATGAGACGACAAGAGCAGGATGAACTTGGCGTTGGCAAAGTCGGCCGACGGCCGGTCGTGGCCCATCCACATTGCATACCCGGTCCGAGCTCCTGAAGAACAAATGTTGGTGTGGCTGTTGTGGCCGTCGATACCCCAGGCCTTGAGAGTGCGGTCCATGAACCCATCCTCACCGGGACGACCGACGTGATACATGATCTCGTCGTGACGGTCTTCCTGGATGGCTCTACGCATCCGACCGCCGATATCTTCGAGCGCTTCCTCCCAAGACACCTCGACCCAGCCACCGCCGCCCCGCTTCCCAACTCGCTTCAGCGGGTAAAGAATCCGTTCCGGATCGTGAACCTGGTTGATAGTTGCCGGGCCCTTCGCACAGTTGCGGCCCCGTGATCCGGGATGGGCCGGGTTGCCAACAAACTTGGTGACGTCGCCGGTTTCCTTGTCGACGTAGGCAAGCAAGCCACAGGCCGACTCACAGTTGAAACACGTTGTCGGAACCAGTTGGTATGAGTTCTTGACCTTGTTGGGCCAGGCCTTGGCGTCGTACTCCTCGTAGTCATCCCAGCGATCTGCGGGCGGATAAGCGAGGAGCTCCCCTCCGGGAATCAAGCGCGGTATGTCGGTCATTGCCCTCTCCTCCCTATGCCAGCGGAACGCTCTGGCCGGCCTTTACATATGCGTCGTCGGAGAACCAGATGCCGGCGCAGGCAGCGAGGCCTCCGACCGCCGCCAACCACAGCTCGCCGCCACCGAGGAACAACGCCCCGAGCGCGATGGGGATAACGACTCCAAGCAACTGTCCACCCAGCCACCATTCCCGGGCGTAAGCGCCACGGGTCATGTGATGAACCGCCTCAGCGATATTGCGGGTTGGATGCTTGGTGGTGATCTCAGCAAAGGCAAAGAGCCCGAGGACCGCAGCACCACCGACCATCGCCCAGGCGAAGGCTCGTTCGGTGGTGGCGCCGACGTCGACGACGAGGGCGACTAGCAACCCGAACCCGCCACCAGCAGCGAAAGCGCCGGCCACCATGTGCCAAAGCAGCATCGGAGACTGCCACAGGTCACGCCCCTCAGCTTGTGCGAACAGGAAAGCGGTGTATCCGGCGACACCAACCCCAAGGGGGGCACCGACCCAGATCAGGACCTTCACGACATCATCGGCTTCGGCTACGCCCGACAGGAACCAGATGCCAAGCACGGCTCCGTAAGCGGACAGAATCCATGCGCCCTTGACCAACCACGAACTCGGGTTGCCTCTGGTCAGCAGGTAGTAGAAGCGATCGGGTCGCTTCAGATCCCAAACCAGGAGACCGCCAGTCAAGGCCAGGAACAGACCGGCTACCAGCGGACTGCCCCATCGCGCCCAGCCTGTCGTGAGGTCGGCGCCGAGCAACAAGGCGAGGGCGAGGGCGATCGTGAGGCCGGCCGAGATCCCTTTGGTGAGGAAGTAGCTCGATACCCGCCAACCCCACGGCATCGGGGAGTCCTTGCCGTAGACGATGCGGGGTGGAGCATCGCCCTCGTGAACGATCCGATTCCTCGGTGCACTGGGCACGACCGCCGCGGACTCGGATGTGACCGTCGGCGGGGTCAGATCAACCGCCAGCCACGAAGCTGCCGGATCACGCCAGATGCCACCGTCTTGCGGGTTCGTCGCGGCCAGCGGATCGATGTTGGCCGACTCAACGCCTTTGTACCAGAGCTTGGGCTTGGTGCCCTGCTCGGTTGCGCGCTGCGATAGCTTCTCGGTCGCGACCATCTTGGCGATCTGGCTGTTCGGGTCATCGAGATCGCCGGCCACGATTGCCTGCTCCGGGCAGACGACGACACAGGCAGGTTGCATCCCAACATCAACGCGGTGGGCGCAGTAGTTGCACTTCTGCGCCGTGTGTTCCTGCGGATCTATATACAGCGCGTCGTAGGGACACGCCTGCATGCAGCTCTTACACCCGATGCAGTTGTCGGTGTCGAAGTCGACAATGCCGTCTTTGCGGTTGTACAGCGCTGTCGTCGGGCAGATCTCGACACATGGTGCATCCTCGCAATGGTTGCACCGCATAACGGAGAAGAAACGCTTGGTATCTGGCCAAGATCCCTTCTCGATGTACTTGACCCAGGTGCGATCTACCCCCAGCGGCACGTCGTGCTCGGTCTTGCAAGCGACCGTGCAAGCGTGACAGCCGATACAGCTCGACTGGTCAATGACGAATCCGTATTTCAGGGCCCGCTCCTCTCAATCTGAAGGTACCACGTCATCGTGGGGGAAGTCTGCTGCGCTCAGCCCTTCTCGACAACGAAGTGGTAGTTCTCCGCTTGTTCGAACTGCTCCTTGAGGGTGTGGCCCATATCTCCGGCCCAGGCCGGGATATCTGAGAGGGCACCCTTGTCTGAAGCGATCACTTCGACTGTCTGTCCGGAGGTCAGCGACTTGATCGCCTGACTCACTTTGATGACCGGCATCGGGCATTGGAGCCCACGTGCGTCAACTGTTACATCTGCCATCGATACTCCTCCTAAATGAACAGGCTGATAGATGCGTCTTTCATCAAGCTGATTGCCGAGCCGGCTCCCGCTGGCTCATCGAGACCTTCAATCATGTCATCGTTGGTGAGACCCATCAGATCCATCGTCATCTGACATGGCCACAGCTTGACGCCCATGTCTTGAGCCAGTTCGAGTAGTTCCCCAACCGAGGCGACGTTGTTGTCCTCGGCCAGGCCCTTCATCATCTTCGTGCCCATCCCTCCGAAGTTCATCGTTGAGAGTTGCAGCTTGTCCGTAGAGCCCTTGCGGAAAGCGCCAAGCATCTTCTGACGCCAGTCCTCGCCGGTGATTCCCGAGCCCGGACGTTTCAGAATCTCAAGACCCCAAAAGGTGAAGAAGATCGTCACATCCATGCCGTAGGCGGCGCCGGTAGTGGCCAAGATCATCACCGGCCAGGCCTTGTCGAGATCTCCCGACGCAGCAATGATCACCATCTTGTCGGCAGCGGAATCCTGTGCTTCCGCGGCGGCCTCGGTCTCGGTGGCGGCTTCGAGCGTACCCATATGGTCTCCCCTCCATATCGCGATACACGAATATACGTCGATCGGAATATACCCTCGCGGCCTCAGGGAATGTCAAACGATTTCTTTGAGAATTTGCGATTAGTACGCTCGCACCGCATTATGGGGTCATGAGTTCTGTCAAGAGCGAGATGATTCGCCTCCATGCCCATGTTTGCAAGGGTTTGGCCGATCCCAAACGACTGCTGATCATCGATGCGCTGCGGGATGGCGAGGTCACCGTGACCGACCTTGTCGATGCCCTCGAGATCCCTCAGGCAAACGTGTCTCAACACCTTGCCGTGCTCCGCGACAAAGGACTTGTCGCCTCACGGCGCGACGGTCAGTGGGCGTACTACTCGCTGACATCGCCAAAGATCGTGCAGGCGGTCGACTTGCTCCGTGCGGTCATGCACGAGCAACTCGGTGCCCCTGTCGAGTAGTCGGCCCTCGAACCCGTCCGGGAAAAAACTCTTGTCGTGTGCGCCGTCTGACATCTAAGGTGCATGCACGATCGTGCATGTATCTCCGGGGAGGGAGCGCACATGAGTGGACCCATCAGCACCGACGAGTTGGCCGAGATCATCGAGAATCCCGATGACGCCCCTTTCATTCTCGACGTGCGCGCCCCCGATCAGTTCGAGCGGTGGCAGATTGAGGGCAAGGCTGAGGTAGACACCGTCAACATCCCCTACTGGACGGCCATCGAAGAGGATGCCCACGTCCGAGAGATCATTCCCGACGATCGGCCGGTCGTTGTGGTTTGCGCCCATGGCGGCTCCTCCGACATGGTGGTGGAGGTGGTTGGCCGCGAGAACATGCGCAACCTGTCCGGCGGCATGGATGCATGGGCCGTGACGCTCATCCCGCGCACGATCCACGATGACGGCACCCACTTTGTGATCCAAATGGACCGGATGGCCAAGGCTTGCCTTTCCTATGTGGTCGGTGCTCGGAACGGAACCATGGCGGTAATCGACCCAGCCGCAGACACAAAGACGTACCTGGCACTGGCCGATCGGATGGGGGCGCAGATCACCGACATCTTTGACACCCACCTCCACGCCGATCACATTTCCCTGGCCAACGAACTTCGGCAGCAAACCGGAGCCACCTATCACATCTCTGAGGGAGATGCGTTCGACGCTGCCTTCGACTACTCGCCCCTCGTCGACGGCGAAGTATTCACCTTCGGCGAGATGGATCTGGTGATTCGATCGGTGGCCACACCCGGGCACACCCCCGGATCGACGTCTCTGGAGGTTGACGGGAAATACCTACTCACCGGAGACGCGGTCTTTGTGTCGGGTGTTGGGCGCCCCGACCTCGGCGGCGACACCGTGCCATGGGCCAAAGATCTATTCGCCACGATCCGTCACAAACTGGCGCCTCTCGACCCCGACCTCGAGGTTCTGCCCGCCCACTACACGAATCGGCTCGAATCGCAGCCCGACGGCACCCTGCGCCGTCGGCTCGGCGATCTACTCGAGAATGATCCCGTCGTTTCAATCACCGATGAGGAGGCATTCGGTTCGTACGTGGTCGACCACCTCGGCGAACCACCAGCTGAATACAGCACGATCCGCCTGATCAACCTCGGGACCAAGCAAGCCGACGCAGAAGAGATCTCGGAATTGGAAGTAGGGCGCAACGAGTGCGCCCTATCCAAAGACTGACTGCTCCCGGAATTACTCGCCCAACGCACTTTCGACGGCGTTGACAGCGACCTCGCTCTTGCGACGACGGACCGCCGTTACGCCAACACCCACGACGACGACGGCCGCCACTGCAGCGCCGCCGAGCAGCAGTGCAGAGCTACCGCCGCCCAGGGTTGAGGTTGCCTGCAAGGCATCGGCATCCTCGGTGACATCGAGGTTCCAGACGAGGGTGTTTCCGTTGACTGCATCGGCGTTGTGTTCACCGATGTCGCCCGGCAAGGTCAGCTGGAAACGAATCTCGAACAGATCTCCGATAAGACTGCCGGCGTCGAGGCCGGACAACAGGTCTTCGCCGCCACCGGAATCGAGAGCCCCGGTCAGGCTCTCATCGACATTCGAGATGTCTGCGTTGAATTCATAGGTGTCGCCTTCGTGGGTAAGACCAAAGTCCGACAGCAGGTCGCCGCCTACCCCACCGTCGGTGCCCTCGTTCATCTGGGCGAGCTTGGCGTTGAGATCATCAAAATCTGCGTAGTCGGTCGAAATCCGGACTCCCTCGAATCCGTCTTCCGTTAGCTCTTCAACTGTCCAGCCTTCCGGCACGTCCGAGATATCTTCGGTGAGATCGAGACCATCGCCGCCACCTTCTTCGACCAGTTGACGCAATTCCTCATCGAGGCCGACGAATAGCGCAAATGTGCCCGACTCGTCCTCATTGACGACGAGACCGACATCCATTCGGATCGTGCAGGCAGACAAGACCAATGTCAGCAGCAATAAGAGCGAGGCGTAGCGTTTCACTTTGATGACTCCCATTTGGATGTACCGCCATTATCGACGCGGATGCAATGAACCTTGACCTATCGAATTGGCGCCCCAACATGGTCTCGCCGCAGGCGGCCTGAGTCAATGACCGAATGATTTCCACTGTCGCCGACCGACAGTTCGACGCGAGATACCCTAGGGCCGATGAGTACGACACTTGGCGTCATCCTCGCCGGAGGAAAGGCGACGCGCATGGGGCGGGACAAGGCACTCGTGGAATTCCATGGTGCGCCGATGATAAGACAGGTGGCTGCCGCCCTTAGCGAGCCCGGCCTGGAGATCCTCGTTGTGGGCCGAACAGATCCGATCGAGGGCCTGACCGCCATCCCCGACAGTCCGGGTTTGGGTGGCGGACCTGCCGCAGGTCTGGTCACCGCACTCCGTCACACGAGCGTTGCGGGCGTCTTCATGACGGCCGTCGATCAACCGCTGCTGCGGCCAGAGACCATCAGAGCCATGCTTGCGCTTCCCGGAGATGTAGTCGTCCCGATCGCGGATGGCCATCCGCAAGTCACCTGCGCCGTCTATCGGAATGGCTGTTTCGACCCACTCGAAGAGATGCTCGCCGCCGGTGAGCAGAAGCTGCGGCGCCTTCTCGACCGCGTCAACACAACCAGAGTGGACGAGAAGGTGTGGTCGACCTGGGGCGAGGACGGACGTTCGTGGATGAGTCTCGACACTCCCCAAGCCGTTCGCGATGCGGAAGCTCTACGCTGACACCATGAGCGAATACCCACAATCTGATGTGATCACAGTGGAACTCCGTGACCATGTCGCCATCGTCTGGCTCGACCGTCCCGACCAGCGCAACGCAATGGCACCCGAGTTCTGGACGCAGTTCCCTGAAGTTCTGGACGCCGCCGGCTCGGATGCCGCTGTCCGATCGATCGTCATTGCCGCCCGCGGTCCCTCGTTCACCGTGGGGCTCGACCTCATGGCTTTTGGCCCGGCGGTCATGTCGGGCGACATCGCCGCCATCAGCGGGGAGCAATCCGGCTCCGAAGTGGCCAAGCGGCTCAATACCCTTCATCAGATCAAACTCATGCAGCGAACGTTCACGGCCATTGCCGACAATCCCAAGCCGGTTATCGCCGCGATCCATGGTCACTGCATTGGAGCGGGCGTCGATCTGGCCACTGCATGCGATATTCGCCTCGCCGCGACAGACGCCGTCTTCTCGGTGAGAGAGACGAAGATCGCCATGGTCGCCGACGTGGGCACGCTGCAACGATTGCCGTACATCATCGACCCCGGGAAGGTTGCCGAACTCGTCTACACCGGCCGTGATTGGGATGCGACCGAGGCGCACGCCATGGGTTTTGTCTCCTCGATCCACGACGATGCCGAAGCCGTGCTGGACGCTGCGATGGCCATTGCCATGGAAATCGCAGCGAACTCGCCGCTGGCGGTCCAGGGCAGCAAAGCGGTCCTCAACGCCTCCCGCCGACGCAAGGTCCAGGAGGATCTGGACACCGTTGCCCTCTGGAACGCAGCATTCCTCTACTCCGATGACCTCGCCGAGGCCATCCAGTCATTCATCGAGAAGCGGCCCCCGAACTACACGGGTCAGTAGCAAACCGCGACCCAACGCTCATTGCGGATCTACGGCGGAAATGCGGCACTTCGCACACAAGTACCGCAAGCGCAACGGCATGTTTTCCGAGGTTTCCAGCCCACGTGTACCACCATGTATCGGGGCCTACCCATCATGGACTACAAACCGACCACGAGCACGGATTGTGGCTAGTCACCCACCGTGAGTGCGGTACGTTGTAGACAGAAACGCCGGCACCTGGTGGGTGGCCGGCGGACAATGGGCAAGGCGGCCACAGGGTCAGGCCGCTATGGGGGCAGAGGTGGCTAGCGCGGCAGCAGAGCGGCTCGACACACGCACTGGTGTCGCGCTCGCATTGATCGTCGGCACAGTCGTCCGATTCGTCGATATCGGATGGCAGAGCTACTCAATGGACGAGCTCTGGGAATTCGCCATCGTCCGGCTCCCTGCGGGAGAAATCGTCGGTGTCGGTGACGGCTTCCCTCCCCTGTTCCACCTTCTCTTCCGCGCCCTATTCGTCGGAGGGTTCGGCGACATCTCGGGCCGGGTCCTGTCAGCCGTCCTTGGCGTGGGTGCGGTGTGGGTGACCAGTCGTCTGGGCCGCAAAATCAGCCCTGCGGTGGGTATCGGGGCTGCGGGTGCGGTCGCTGTTGCCCCTCTCCTCGTGCTGCTGTCCAAAGAGGCACGCGCCTATGGGCTGTTCATCCTTCTCGCCGCTCTCCTCCTGCTGGCGACCTGGGACGTTCTCGATTCGGCGACCGGTCGTTCCTGGGCGGTCTTTGTTGTGATCGCCGGCCTCGGGATGTACACGCATTACATGTTCTCGCTGGCCCTAGCCAGCGCGGAGATCGTCGTCCTGTGGAGCATCCGCACCGACCGACAGGCGATTCGTCGTTGGGTGTTCGCCCACGGTGCGCTTGCGGTCTTGCTGGTGCCGCTCGTGCTGATTGCGCAACCAGACTTCGAGCTGGACGCTGCCAACAGCTATTCACGAACCGTTGACGCGGCCGCGATCGGCTACGCCGGAATCTCGCTGTTCACCGGCTTCACCCTCGGGCCGTCAACGCGGGCCCTACATACGATGGATGCCACTACGGCAATCGCCAACAGCATCCCGTGGATCGTCTTGATCGGGTTGCCTGCCGCTTTCCTCGTGTACCGGGGCTGGAAGGGCCTCTCTGCGAGCTGGCGACTTCGCCTCGGCATTCCGCTGGTCCTGCCGCTGGTCCTACTGACGTTCTTCTCTGCGTTCGTAGGAGTTGCCTTCCGGATTCGGTATCTGTCGTGGCTCGTTATTCCCCTGGCAATCTGGCTGGCTGTCGGCTACTTCCAGGCGGACGGACGGCTGCGCCACATCGCTGCCGCAACGCTCGCAGTACTCGCGCTGACCGCCATGGTCACCCGAGTCGTCGTAGATGACTACGTCGTCGAGGACGCCCGTGAGGCCGCCACATTCATCGCCGCAGACCCCGACACGCCCGCCGTTGGGATGACCTGGTACATGACCAAGCCGATCGAGTACTACCTGGGGGAGGACATCGCCACGGTCCTTCCTGAGGACGAAGGTTGGGGAAGGTTCGATTATCACGAGCAACTGGATAACCGAATCGTGCCACTTCCCTCGCTGCGCCCGGTCGACCCCACCTTTTCCGAACAGACTGAAGTCTTTGCGGCCGCGGTCGACATTGGAGAGCGATACCTCTTCGTCCAGAGCCGCGAGTTTCACGCCGATCCTGACGGCGAATACTTCGCCATCCGCATGGCTGCGGACAACTTGGTGCCGGTTGCCGAGCTTGCCGGGATCACAATCTATGAGGGCGTTAGAGGCCAGTAGGGGGCAACGGGACAGTGAACAACCAAGCAACGAACCGAGGCAAGACATGATCGCTGATGACGCGCGGATTGAGCCGGGAGCCGCTATCGGCCGGGACACCTACGTCTGGCACCTTGCCCACGTCCGCAGCGGGGCCACCATTGGAGACAACTGCGTCGTAGGCGGCGGTGCGTTCATCGATACCGGCGTCGTCATCGGCAAGAACTGCAAGATCCAGAATGCCGCACAGATCTTTGCCCCCGCACGTATCGCCGATGGAGTCTTCATCGGTCCGGGAGCAATCCTCACCAACGACCGCGCCCCCCGTGCGATCAATGCACAGGGTCTGCCCAAATCAACCGACGATTGGGAGGCTGAACCGGTGGTGGTCCACGAAGGAGCCAGCATTGGGGCAGGAGCGATGGTCGTCGCCGGCGTCACCATCGGTCGGTGGGCGATGGTCGCCGCCGGCGCAGTGGTCGCTCGCGACGTCCTCGATCACGAATTGGTTGCCGGAGTGCCGGCGACCAACCTCGGATGGGTCGCCCGCGACGGCGACCGACTCAAGCGACACGGCGAAACCTGGCGCTCGCCAGACGGCCGCCTGTATGTGACACAGCTCACCGGATTGGTGGAGATCGAGTGATGATCCACCTCGCCTCCCCCGTCATCGGTGAAGCGGAGATCGATGCGGTTGTCGCCGTCATGAGGTCGGGAATGCTCGCCCAGGGCGTTGAAGTGGCTGCGTTCGAACAGGAGTTTGCAGCAGAGTTCGCGGCGGGCCACGCCGCCGCCGTGAACAACGGGACCATGGCGCTGGTCATGGCGCTCCAGGCGGGTGGCATCGGCTCCGGTGACGAGGTCATAGTGCCGTCGTTCACGTTTGCGGCCACAGCCAATGCCGTTGCGCTGGTCGGTGCAGTACCGGTCTTCGCCGACTGCGATGGCGAAACGTTCTGCGTTGATCCTGCGAGCGTCTCGTCACTGGTCACCGAGCGGACAAGGGCGCTCATCGCGGTCCATCTCTACGGCCACATGGCACCGATGACAGAGCTAGCGGCCTTGGCTGAAACGCATGGGCTCTTCCTAATCGAGGACGCCGCCCAAGCCCACGGAGCCAGACGAGACGGTCGAGCGGTGGGGGCGCTCTCGGACCTCAGCACGTACAGCTTCTACCCAACCAAGAATATGACCACGGGCGAGGGTGGCATGGTCACCGGCCGCGACCCCAAACTGGTCGCCAAGGTCAAGCTGCTGCGCAACCACGGCATGGAACAGCGCTATCACCACGACATTGTCGGTACCAACGCTCGAATGACCGACCTGGCGGCCGCCATCGGGCGAGTGCAACTCCGCAAGATCGCCGACTGGAATGCTCGGCGGCGGGAGATCGCCGCGCTCTACGACCTCCATCTCGCCGGCGTAGTCAAGAGTCCGTTCACAGCGCGCGGTACAGAGCACGTCTATCACCAATACACGGTGCGCAGCGAGCGGCGGGAACACATCATCGCGAGCTGCGAAGAGGCTGGGGTCGGCTACGGGATCTACTACCCGATCCCCTGTCACCGCCAGCAAGCCTTCAGCAGTTTCGCAACCGACCGTGAACTATTCGAGACAGATCGTGCCGCAGCCGAGGTGCTGTCAGTGCCGATTCGACCAGACCTGAACGATGCAGAGATCGAGCGCGTCATCGACGCGATCACCAAAGGGGCCAAACCATGACATTGCGTGTGGGGGTATTGGGGCTGGGAGCGATGGGGCGCCATCACGCCCGCATCTGGCGGCAAATGGACGGGGTCGAGCTGATCGGGGCGGCAGACCCGGCAGGTGATCTGCGGCGCGCGGCCGTTGGTGTCCCTGTTGTGGATGATGTCCAGGCTCTACTCGAGCTCGGTATCGATGCTGCTTCGGTAGCCGTGCCCTCGAATCGCCACGAGGCCGTCGGGGTGCAGCTCGCTGAGGCAGGAGTCCACACACTCATCGAGAAACCAGTTGCCGACAACGTCGAGTCGGCGCGCAAACTCGCCAAAGCGTTCGACAACGCCGGCCTCGTTGGCGTGGTCGGCCACGTCGAGCGGTTCAATCCAGCACTCGTCGAAATGCGACGCCGGCTGGGCAACAACGAACTTGGCAAGGTCTATGCGATGTCAACACGCCGCGTCGGGCCGTTCCCGGTCCGCATCAGCGACGTGGGCGTGGTGTTTGACCTCGCCACTCACGACATCGACCTGATTCGATGGCTCTGCAGTCCATTCGAAACCATGCACTCTGTGACCCAGTCGGTGGTCGAAGGACCGAATGAGGACCTCATCGAGGTCATCGGCATTCTCGAGTCGGGCGTGATCGCCACCATGAGCGTGAACTGGGTCAGCCCTGTCAAGGAACGTCTCGTCCGTGTCGTCGGCACCCGCGGGGCTTTTGTGGCCGATCTGCTATCGGCCGATCTCACCTTCTACGAGAACGGCGATATTCGTACCGAGTGGGACGAGATCAGCCGTCTGCGCGGCGTCACCGAAGGCAACCGAACTACCTATGCCTTCCAGAAGAAGGAGCCACTCGTCTCCGAGCTCGAGACATTCCGAGATGCCGTTCTCGGAGACACCGATGCACCGGTCGTGACACTCGCGGATGGCGTTGGTGTCCTCGAGATGGCGGAGGAGTTGCTTGGCAGGAAGAAGGACCAGCTACCCCCGTATTCGATATGCCACTGAAGACACTCACCGTTGTTGGGGCACGGCCTGAGTTTGTCCAGACCGCTCCCCTGGCGTGCGAGATCGCACGCCGCGACGGGATCTCCGGCGGATTGATACATACCGGCCAGCACTACGACTACGAGATGTCTGAGTTGTTCTTCTCCCAGCTCAGGCTGCCTGAGCCGCTCTACCACCTAGGCGCTGGATCTGGTTCTCACGGGGTGCAAACCGGGGGGATGCTCGCCGAGCTGGACCGCGTTTACCTGGCAGAGCAACCGGACATGGTGATCACCCACGGCGACACCAACTCGACTCTGGCGGCAGCACTGTCTGCGGCCAAGCTCGGCATTCCGGTCGCCCATGTTGAGGCCGGCCTGAGATCGTGGAACAGAAGAATGCCAGAAGAGCTGAACCGTGTCGTCACCGACCACATCGCGGACATCCTCTTTTGTCCCGGCGAAGCAGCGGCCGCAAACCTGCGCGCCGAAGGGATCGTCGAAGGTGTGTTCGTGGTCGGTGACCTGATGCGCGACTCGCTCGAACGGACGATGCGCAGCGTCGACGCGACCGCCACCCTTGCCGAACATGGCCTCCATCCCGGCGAGTACTTCTTTGCCACGATTCATCGTGCCGAGAACACCGACGACCTCGATCGGATGGCCGCCATCCTTGCCGGACTCGAAAGTGTGGCAAGGATGCATCCCGTCGTGCTGCCGGCACATCCTCGGACTCGCCCTCGCATCCGCGATCTCGGAATCCCGCCCGGAGTACGGGTCATCGATCCCGTCGGCCATCAGGACGCCATGGCTCTAGTGCAACATGCCGCCGCCGTGCTGACCGACTCGGGAGGTCTCCAGAAAGAGGTCTACTGGCTAGAAACACCATGCGTGACGGTCCGCACAGAAACTGAGTGGGTCGAGACCATCACAGCCGGATGGAACCGTTTGGTGGACGCCGATCCGGCTGCCATCGAGCTCGCCACCAAGACGGCGGTCGAGGAACGGCCGGCGCACCCCGAGCTGTACGGGGACGGTCAGACCGCACGACACATCGTGGACCGACTACTAACCCGCACCTAACGAGATCGAGACAGGGAACAACAGCGTGAACAATCAGACACGATGGGGCATCGTCGGCGGCGGCTTGCTCGGCATGGAGTTGGGGAGGCTCCTGGCCCAGAGCGGGGACCACGTGACCGTGTTTGAGGCAGCCCCGGAGCCTGGTGGCCTAGCGATGACGTGGCCGATTGCAGGCACGCGCTGGGACAAGCACTATCACGTAATACTGCCAACGGACACTCGCCTCCTTCACCTCCTCGACGAGCTGGGAATTGGCGATGACATCCTTTGGGAGAAATCGTCCACTGGCCTGTTTGCCGCGGACACTCTTCACTCCGTTTCGAGCACAGCCGAGTTCCTTCGACTCCCGTCGCTGCGGCTCACAGATAAGTTCCGACTCGGAGTCACGATGCTCTATGCGTCGCGGGTCAACAACTGGCATCGTCTCGAGAAGATCTCCGCCGAACAATGGTTGTCACGCTGGTCGGGCAAGCGCACCTATCGCGAGTTCTGGCGGCCACTGCTGCGATCGAAACTCGGCGACAATGCCGACAAAGCCTCAGCCGCCTTCATCTGGGCCATCATGAAGCGGCTCTACCGCGCCCGCACCTCGGGGGCGAAGGTTGAGAAGCTCGGCTTTGCCAAAGGCGGCTACGGCCAAATCCTCGATGTTCATGCGGCTGCGGTAGCTGCCGCGGGTGCCGAACTGCTCACCAACGCACGAGTCGAGTCGGCCAAAGGCAACTCTTCCGGCGGGGTCACCGTGACCGTGGCCGGAGGTGAACAACACGACTTCGACAAGGTCGTTATCACCACTGCAGCGCCCGCAATCTCCACCATCGTGAGCGAACTGGAACCCGGAGAGAAGGCCAAGCTCGACGGCGTCATCTACCAAGGCATCGTGTGTGCTTCGTTTGTGCTCGACCGGCCGCTTGGCGGGTTCTACGTCACCAACATCACCGACGACGGTTTCCCGTTCACCGGCGTAATCGAGATGACCGCCCTGGTCGATCCCGACACGTTCGGGGGCCGCCATCTCGTGTTCCTGCCCAGATACACCACCGCCGATGACGAAGCGTGGGGTTGGTCGGACGACGAGCTGACAACACGCTTTGTGAACTCACTGCAGCGGATGTACCCGGACCTCACGGAGAACAACATCCTCGAGAAGAAGGTTTCCCGGGTACGTCACGTGCTTGCAGTGTCGACAATCAACCACTCCAAATCGATTCCGCCCGTGTGGACCTCGGTGCCCAACGTCGCCGTCGTCAGCTCAGCGCAGATCTTGCACGGAACCCTCAACGTCGACGAAACCCTCGGGGTTATCGAGGCAGCAATGCCGCAACTCCGCACCGGTGGGTCGACCCTGACAAAGCAAAAGGAAAACCCCAATGGCGAGTAGAAAGAAGGCGCCGCTGTCGCTCGACCTCGACAACAAGTGGTCGTACCTCAAGACTCACGGCGACGAGACATGGCAGCAGTTCCCCAGCTATCTGGACACGATCGTGCCACGGGCTCTCGACGTGTTTGCCAAGTTGGATTGGAACATCACATGGTTCCTCGTTGGCAAGGACGCAGAGACCGCATCGAACCACGATGTGCTGCGATCCATCGCTGCCGCCGGGCACGAGATCGGCAACCACAGCTTCCTGCATGAGCCGTGGCTACACCAGTACAGCCGGGCGCAACTGGTCGATGATCTGGGTCGTTCCCACGATGCCATCGGTACGGCAACCGGCCGGACGGCCGTCGGGTTCCGTGGCCCCGGCTTCAGCCTCTCTGCCGACACCCTCGAGGTACTGAGATCGCTTGGGTACGAGTACGACGCAACAACATTCCCAAACATCTTGAACCCGGTTGGCCGGTTCTACTATCTCCGGACCAGCAACCTCTCCGAGGAGGAGAAAGAGCGACGCAAGGCTCTCTTTGGCACGATGCGCGACGCCTTCCGGTCCAACCGGCCCTACCGCTGGAGGCTCACCGACGGGGACTCGATGATTGAGGTGCCCGTAACGACAATGCCTCTGTTCCGAGTCCCGATCCATTTCAGCTATGTGATCTGGCTCGCCGGCAAGTCCGAGCTACTGGCGAGGACCTACTGGCGAACCGCTCTAGCCATGTGCAGGCTGTCGGGAACTGTGCCATCACTACTCCTGCACCCGCTCGACTTCCTGGGAAGCGACGACGAACCCGAGCTCGGCTTCTTCCCCGGGATGGATATGGAATCACCTAGGAAGTTGGATCTCGTTCGCGAGTACCTCGGCATGTGGGATGAGCGGTACGAGACAACCTCGATCGGGAATTATGCGGTCGAACGGGGCCTGCTCAAGCTGCGTGATCCGGACTTCCCGAAGAGCCTCCAAGCTATCGCGTGAACCGCTCCGGATCGAGATCGTTGGTGCGACTGAGGATCGATGTTCCCAGATGGAATGTCTCTTCGAAATAGCGCTTCTGTTGGGCCGAGATGATTCCCAGGCTGACGAGCTGTATCGCCACGAGGAGTGCGATTCCGCCCACCAGAAAGCTGTGCGGCGAGAACGCATAAGCGCGGGCAACTGCAGCCGAGAACGATGCCTCGGCCCCGGCGGGCACATTTAGAAGTTGGTGGAAGGTGTGATAGGCCGACCAGCCGAGCGAGTAGAGAGCCGCGATGCCGACCATCAAGCCGGGAACAATGAAGTACAGGAACGGACGGAACAGGAAACTCGAAAAACCCTGACCGAGGATGCCACGCATGATGCGGATGCTCGACCCTCGTTCCGGCACCTCGAGTTGATCGCTCCAGTCGAGGTGGGCGGGTATTTCGACGATGTGAGCGCGCAATACCTGGGCTTTGTAGATGATCTCGGTATTGATCTCGAAGTCCCAGGCTTTCAGGTTGAGCTTGTGCAGAAACACTGTGTCGTAGGCGCGAACCATTCCGGTGAGCGTTGAGAAGTCCCCCTTCGCGCTCAGCGAGAGAATGCGGTTGGCCCATCGGCTCAGTTTCTCGCGGAACCAGGGAACGGCAGTCACCTTCCCGCCCTTGATATAGGGAGATGCGATCACAACCTTCGCCCGGGTTTCGGTTATGGCATCAGCCAATTCGCCGATGTGCTCGGGTCCGTAGCTGAGATCGCTGTCGAGGACAATGGTGAAGTCGCCACGTGCGTTCGCGAATGCGTACCGCAGCGCTTGGCCGAGGTTGAAGTTCGTATGGTGATGCAGCGCCCGAATCCGATTGTCGCTGCCGGCAAACCGGTCGAGAATCTCGCCGGTCCGGTCCCGACTCCCGTCGTTGATGGCGAGTATCTCCCACGAATAGCGATCTTCGATGCTCTCGAGGTACTTGCGCACCCGCTCAATGGTCCCGGCGATCAGCGCTTCTTCGTTATAGGCGGGAAGCACAATCGTCAATGAAGGCCGGGGGTCGGTTCCGTCATTGTCCATGCGAGTCCATCGGCCCGTTCTGGTTTTCGCTTCACCGTTCTCTTGTGTCGCTCATTCGTGGCCAAAGGTGCCATTACATGTGTCACAATGGACCCATGCGGACACACCGACCATGCGATAGACGACGACACCTCTTTGCGGCTCCGTGACGCTCGTCGCATCTGTCTTGTCCCCACCTGCTCATCCGGAAAAGGAGCCCTCATGTCCGAACTGGTCACCCGTCAGAACGAAGTAATCGCCCCGCTTTTCGCATTCGAGACCGACGACGAGGTCGTCGCGTCCGAGGGCTCGTGGGTCACAACTCGCGAAGGACGCCGCATCCTCGACTTCACGTGCGGTATCGCCGTCTCCAACCTCGGTCACCAGCCACCCCACGTTAAGAGCGCCATCATCGACCAGGTGAACCAGGTCTGGCATTCCGGTTCGACATTCCGCTATCGGTCATTGGTCGACTGGGCCGAGAATCTGCGGCAGGTAACGCCAGACGGTATCGAGTCGTTCATGCCGATGAACTCCGGTGCCGAGGCCGTAGAAGGTGCAGTGAAGCTGGCCAGGAAGACGACGGGTCGTCAGGGCATCATCGCCTTCCGCGGCGGTTTCCACGGCCGCACCATGGGTTCGGTGTCCTACACCACATCAAAGGCGAAGTACCGCCAGGGCTACCACCCGTTGGTGGGATCGGTCTTCATCGCCCCGTATCCGTGGCCGTTCCGTTGGAAGATGGATCAGGAATCCGCATCGGCCCGGGCCCTTGAAGAGCTCGATTACATGCTGAAGCACGAGATCACCCCCGGCGAAGTCGCCGCTTTCCTCGTAGAGCCGATGCAGGGTGAGGGTGGCTACTACCCCGGCGGTGCCACCTTCCTCCAGGGTCTGCGTGACCGGGCCGACCAGCACGGAATCCTGCTGATAATGGACGAGGTGCAGACCGGGTTTGGTCGCACCGGCAATTGGTTCACTTCCCAGGTGTACGACATCCGTCCCGATGTCCTGGTTATGGGCAAGGGAATCGCTAATGGGCTCCCCTGTCGGCCTTCGGTGCATCGAAGGAGCTCATGGGATCCTGGCCGATGGGTTCGCATGGCACGACCTACGGCGGTAACCCGATTGCCTGCGCCGCGTCATCGGCAACGATCGAGGCTCTTCACGACGTGGTCCCCAACGTCGACAAGCTGTCCGGACATGCCTTCGATCGCTGGAATGAGCTCAAGAGCCAGCACCGCACTATCGGTGACGTCCGCGGCCTCGGATTGATGATCGGAATCGAGCTCGTCGCAGAAGACGGCCACACGCCCGATGAGGACGCATTCCCGTCGCTTGGCAAGTATGCGCTGGATCACGACATGATGATTCTGCCGTGCGGACCGGACGTGAACATCATTCGGTTCATCCCACCGCTCAACGTGTCGACCGAAGAGCTGGACATGGGGATCGACATCCTCGCCGACGCCCTCGCCGCATACGAGAGCTGAGTCCGCTGACTCGGCCCTGCCGAGCGTTGGATCAGACCCCCTCGAAACGGCTCCGGGTGGCCGACATACGAGTCGCCGAGGAGTGAGCCTCAGCCGCCCACTCTCTGCGACTGTGCCACTCGGGATTGCCGGATCCCGGACTCGGCTGGGTGCGCGATATCACTCCTAGCAGTGGGTGATCTGGGCGATGGTCGGCGGATCGGTTCAGCCGACGCGTCCGGTTTCGTAGGCCCAGATCACGATCTCTACGCGGTTTCTGACCTCGAGTTTGGTCATCAGCCTGGCGACGTGAGTCTTGACTGTGCTGTGGCTGATGAAAAGGTCTTCTGCGATTTCGGTGTTGGTTTTGCCGCGGGCGACCTCAAGGAGGACCTCTTCCTCGCGTTCGGTTAGGGGGTCGATGGGCTGCGACGGTTCAGAGGGGCGCTCGGCGCTAGCGAATGTCTTGAGGAGTCTGGCTGTGATGTTCGGGGCGACTAGTGCCTCCCCTGTGGCGGCGGCGTGGATCGCTTGTGCGAGCAGTTCCTGGTCGGCATCCTTGAGCAGGAACCCGCGGGCCCCGGCTTTGAGGGCACCGTAGACGTACTCGTCACGGTCGAAGGTGGTGATGATGACGATCGGTATCGGGTCCTCGACGTCCGGTCCGGCAAGCTTCTCGGTGGCTTCTATCCCGTCCATCCGGGGCATGCTTATGTCGAGGAGGCAGACGTCGGGGCGGAGACGTTGAGCAAGATCAACCGCCTCGACACCGTCGGTGGCCTCGCCAACCACCTCGATCTCGGGCTGGGCGTTGAGGATCATCGCAAGCCCCGTCCGCACGAGATCCTGATCGTCTGCGACAACTACCCGGATGGTCATTTCATCAGCCCCTGTTTTGGTAGCACGGCCTTCACAGTCCATCCCCGGCCGCGGTTTGGTCCAGCATCGAGAGTGCCTCCGTGCAGGGCGACTCGCTCGCTCATACCGACGAGACCGTATCCCGCGGTCGCTCCACCGTCGAAGTAGGAAGCGTCCCCGTCGTCAGCAACGGTCACCACGACATCCTGATTGTCCGCCTCCACTCGTATGGTGATTCCGGTGGCGCGTCGGGCGTGGCGCCGGGCGTTGGTCGTGGCTTCCTGGGCGATCCGGAAAACTGCCGTTTGGATCGACGGCGCCACATCGTCGAGTTCGCCACGCATCTCCAACTCGATTGGCGGCTGTTGTGCGCCGTTGCCGGCAAGGCGCTCGAGGTCGCTGAGACGCCTCTGTGGACTGTGCTCGTCTTCGCCCTGTCGTAGCATTCCGACGATGGTGCGCATCTCACTGAGGGTGCGGCTCGCCTCCGCTTTGATGGCCTTCAGCGTGGAGGCTGAAACATCGGGATCAGAGGCGGCGAGGGTCCACCCTGCCTCGGCCTGGATGGCGATCGCCGTCACGTGGTGGGCGATGGTGTCGTGGAGCTCTCGGGCGAGTTGCTCACGTTCGAACAGCCTGGCTTCGTTGACGGCGTTGGTCTGTGCCCGGTCGCGGAAACGGACGGCCGCGCCCAGCGACGCAGGCAACAGCAGCCAGGCAAAACTGAAGATGGTGAGCTCGGGACCGCTCGGGTACCAGATCATGTTCGTCACGTGCATCACGCTCATGACGATGAGACCGATGACTGCGTCGCGCCCCGATCCCCAGCGAAAGAGGGCGTAGGGGTACACGATCAGGCCAACCATGGTGTCCAAACCGGGTGAATCGCGTCCGACGGCGATGGCCGCGATGTCCAGCCCTGTAATGACGCTCCACGCGACTGCTACTGACAGCAGCGGATGGGTGCGCCGCCACAGCATCATCACGATCGGAAGCAGATGGATCGGCACGGAGAGTTGTCGCCATACCAGCTCCTCTCGGGTGATGCCCTCGAGGAGCGCAAGCGCGACCAGCACCGCCACCAGCAGCCAGTCTCTCCAGACGCGGCGTGGCGGGTTGGGCTCACGTGGCTCGGCCCACAACGATCGAAGCGCGTTAATCAGCACAGGGACAGAGTAACTGGGGCCCTATCCGATGGCGTCACCCGAAAGTACGCAACGTGGATCAACCGGGGGACGACCCGAACATAGCCCTGCGCCCGATGTGGCGGGCCAGGGATTGCGGCATGGTGACAGCAGCCC
This sequence comes from uncultured bacterium, assembly GCA_965368515.1. Classification (GTDB taxonomy): domain Bacteria; phylum Actinomycetota; class Acidimicrobiia; order Spongiisociales; family UBA5794; genus JAAETI01. The sequence goes on along the minus strand of CBDUNF010000016.1, from coordinate 268 downwards.
TCAGAAAGGGGGACCCAAGCGAAAGGCAAGACCATGCATTCGATTCAGAAGATGGGCGGAATCGGCGCCCTCGTTGCTGCCGGAACGTTCATTGTCGGGCTGGCCATGTTCGTCACGATCCTCGGCGACTTCGTGTCTGCGGATCCCGCAACAGCAGCCGAATTCATCGCCGACAACCAGGTACCGGTGTATCTGTGGAACATCGCCATCCACATCGTGTTCGGGATCGTCCTTGTTCCCTTGGTCTTGGCGATACGGGATCGCCTCC